>JADLDD010000090.1 GCA_020846855.1 Acidimicrobiia bacterium
GCTTCGTAGACGATGTTGACGGGCGTCTCGGCGACCCGGCGGAACCGGGTGAACCCGCCCTCGGTCACCACCCGCCGCATGCGCGCCTCGCCGGCCTGGGCACCGAGAGCGAGGCCGACCTCCTGATCCCGTGAGGCCGGGGTGCAGATCATCACCGATGCGTTGTAGAAGACCTTCCCCACCGGGTTGAGGTTGTCCTCCAGGCGGTCGCCCGCGTACGGCTCGACGATCATCCAGGTGCCGTTCGGATCGAGGCTCTCCAGGACGTGGCGGGCGGCGCCGACGGGATCACCCATGTCGTGCACGCAGTCGAAGCTGGTCACCAGGTCGTAGCCCCGGCCCGGGTAGTCCTGCGCGGTGGCGGTCTCGAAGCGGGCCCGCTCGGCCCCCCCCGCGTCGACGGCGTTCATCTGCGCGGCGGCGATCGACGCCCCGTGGTAGTCGAACCCGACGAAGCTCGAGGCCGGGTAGTGCCGGGCCATGATGACGGTGCTGGCCCCGTGCCCGCAGCCGACGTCGGCGACGAGCGCCCCGCGCCGGAGCTTCGCGTCGACCTCGTCGAGCGCGGGTAGCCACTCGCTGGTGAGGTGGGCCGCGTAGCCCGGCCGGAAGAAGCGCTCGGTACCCGAGAAGAGGTCGGGGTGGTGCGCGTGCCACCCGACGCCGGCCCCGCTGCGGAAGGCCTCGGTGATCATCGGCTCGTCCTTGGCCACCGCGGTCGCGAGCTGGAACGCCCCGGGGATGAACACCGGCCCCTCGCCCTCGACCAGGCAGACCGCGTGCTCGGCCGGCAGGCTGAACGTCGCTCCCTCGGCGTCGTAGTCCACGTAGCCGGCGGCGGCTTGCCCGGCCAACCACTCGGTGATGTAGCGCGCGTCGGTGCGGGTGCGCGCGGCCAACTCGGCCGCGGTGACCGGCTCCCCGTCGGACATGGCCCGGTAGAGCCCGAGCCGGTCACCGAGGATCACCGTCGGCAGGTGCGCCGCGGTGCCGAGGTCCCCGATGAAGCGCCCGATGAACGCCTGGACCTCCTCGGCGTCAAGAGCGGTGGTCTCGATCATCGCCATGATGGGATCCCCCTTGCGTCTGCGCGGCAGCGCGCGTCTCCTTGGTCGACCGTCTCCGCGTGCCGCGACCCGGGCCCCGCGGTGCCGCCCGGCGGCACGTCCCCCGGGCCCCCGTGCCGAGGGCGGCGGGCGGTCGTACGCTGTCGGGGTGAGCGGTCCACCCGCCGCCGACCGGTTCGTGGGCCGGGTCGACGAGCTGCGCCGGATCGAAGCCGCTTGCGCGGCCGGGCGGGCGGGTCGGGGCTCCGCGTTCCTGGTCACCGGCGAACCCGGCGTCGGCAAGAGCCGGTTCTGCCGCGAGGCCGTCGACCGCGCCGCGTCGGCCGGCCTCGAGGTCGTGAGCGCGCGCGGCTGGCCCGAGGGTGGAGCGCCCGCGCTGTGGCCGTGGCCACCGATCCTCGACGCGCTCGGCGGGCCCGGCACCGCGGCCTCGGTCCTCCGGCCGGGCCGCGATCCGCCCGACCCGTTCGCGCTCTTCGTGGAGGTGACGGAGCGCCTTCGCGACGCCTGCACCCGGTCGCCGACGTGCGTGGTGGTCGACGACGTCGACGCCGCGGGGGCCGACGCCCTGCTCCTGCTCCGCTTCGTGATCCGGTCGCTCGACCGGCTGCCCCTGGTGCTCCTGCTGGCCGTCGCCGGGGCGGTTCCGCCCGTCGACGGTCCCGACCGCGGCCCGCTCCTGGAGGCGATCGAACGCGAGTGCCTTCCGATCGCCCTGCACCCGCTCGACGTGGAGGAGACCGCCGAGCTCCTCGCCGGGTACGGCCTGACCGGCCTCGATCCCGACCTGGCGGCCACGCTGCTCCGGATCACCCGGGGCAATCCGCTCCACCTGCGCCGGCTCGCGTTCCTCGACGCCGTCCCGGCCGCCGACCCCGGTGGCCCGACGTCGGGGGGCGGCGCGGGGCCACGTCCTGCCATCGCGCAGGCGTTCGGCCGTCTCGACCCCGCCACCCGCCGCCTCCTCGCCCAGGCCGCGGTGCTCGGTCTGACGCCGTCGATAGCCGAGGCGTCCCGGCTGACCGGCGTGCGGACCGGAGCGGTGTTCGAGAGCCTCGCCGAGGCGGCGCGTGCGGGTCTCGTCAGCTCACTCGGTCCGGCCCGCTTCTCCTTCAGTCACGAGCTGGTGCGCTCGGTGGCCGAGGAGTCGCTGGGTGCGTGGGAGCGGCTCGACGTGCACGCCCGGGCCGCCGAGGTCGTGGTCGACCCTCCCGGGCCGGGGCCCGGCGCGGGTGGCGCCCGGCGGGCGCACCACGCGCTGCGGGCCGCGCCGCGCTCACGGGCCGACGCCGTGCGGGCGGTCGACGCCTGCCGGGACGCGGCCCGGACCATGGCCGCGAACCTCGCCCCCGGGTCGGCGGCCTCGCTCCTGGCCGAAGCCGCGGGCCTCCACGCCTCGGCCGGGCTGGGACAGCCCCCCGCCGGGCTGATCGAGGAGTGGGCCGAGGCCACCCTCGCCTCGGGGCGGTTGGCCGACGCCCGGCCCCTCTTCGAGCAGGCCGCGGAGGCCGCCCGCCGCGAAGACGACCCGGTGATGCTCGCCGAGGCCGCGCTGGGCCTCGGTGGGGTGTGGGTCAACGAGCACCGCGCGCCCGTCGAGCGCAACCGCGTGTCGGCGTTGCAGGGAACGGCGCTGGCCCGACTACCGGCCGGGGAGACGGCTCTGCGGAGCCGGCTGCACAGCCGCCTGGCCGCCGAGGCCGTCTACGACGGAGGGCCGATCGACGCGGTGCGAGCCGCGGTGGCCGGAGCCCGCCGCACGGGAGACGCGCGGGCGCTGGCCGAGGCTCTCTCGCTCGCCCACCACGCCATGCTCCTCCCCGAGCACCTGGCGGAACGGCTGGAGATGGCCGACGAGCTCGTGGCGGTGGCGTCGGGCGCCGGCCTGCCCGTCCTCTCGCTGATGGGGCTGTGCTGGCGCGCCGTCGACCTGTTCCATCTCGGTGATCCCGGGGCCCGGCGGGCGCTCGAGGACCTCCGGGAGAGGGCCGACGCGGTGGGGTGCCTGAGCATCCTCTACATCGTCGAGATCCTCGACGTGATGCTGCTGATCCGGGCCGGTCGCCTCACGGAGGCGGCTCGGCGCTCGGCGGCGGCGTACGAGACCGGCGCCGCCGCCGGCGACGTCGCCGCGTTCGGCTACCTCGGCGCGCAGACGGTGGTGATCCATTGGCTCGAGGGTCGCGAGGCCGACGTGCTCGACCTGGTCGAGGAGGCCGCCGCGTCGCCCACCCTGGAGCGGCGCGAGTTCGCCTTCCGGGCCACCGCCGCCGACCTCGCCGCCCGTTGCGGCCAGACCCAACGGGCCCGGGAGGAGCTGGCCCGCCTGGCTGCGGGGGGTCTCGGGAGCCTCCCCCGGTCGAGCACCTGGCTCACCGGCATGGCCACGATCGCCGAGGCGGCCCATCTGGTGGGCGACGCGGGGCTCGGGGTCGAGGCCGGCTCGCTGCTGGCGCCGTTCGCGTCGCTGCCGGTCATGCCGTCGCTCGGCGTGGTCTGCCTGGGCTCCGTCGAGCGCTACCTCGGCCTGGCCGCCCTGGCCGCCGGCGACGCCGCGGCCGGCGTCGCCCACCTAGAGGCCGCGGTGGCGGCGAACCTGCGCCTGGGGAACCGTCCGATGGAGGCCCTGGCCCACGCCGACCTCGCGACCGCGCTGCACCGCCGGGCAAGGCCGGGCGACGCCGATCTCCGCCGGAGCGCGCTGACCGCCGCCGCGGCCGTCGCCGACTCCTCCGGCATGGTGGCCCGGGCCGAGGAGTGGAGGCGGGCGCTGCGGGACCCGATCCCGGCGCCGTCTCCGGACCACGTCGGGATCTCCGCGCTCGAGGCGGGAGCCGGGCCTCCCGCCGTCCGGCGCCGCCGGCACGGATGGTGGGTGTGCGCATCGGGCCGGCGGGTCGCGGTGGGCGATCGGGTCGGATTCTCCTACCTCGCCCGGCTCCTCGACCGGCCCGGCGAGGAGGTAAGTGCCCTGTCGCTCGCCTCCGACGGCCGCATGATCGATCCGGGGCCACGACAACCGGTCCTGGACGTGTCGGCCCGGCGTGCCTACGCGGCCCGGGCCCGCGAGCTGGGCGCGGAGCGGGCTGCGGCGGAGGCCGACGCCGACCTGGCCCGGGCCGAGCGACTGCGCGACGAGATCGAGGCGCTCACCGAGGAGGTCGAGCGTGCCACCGCGGTGGGCGGCCGGGACCGGACCTTCGCCGGGCCGTCGGAGCGGGCCCGCACCTCGGTGCGCAAGGCGATCGTGCGCGCCCTCGACGAGCTCGCCGACGCCGACCCCGACCTGGCCGCCTGGCTGCGGCCCCGCATCGTGACCGGCTCCCTCTGCTCGTACCGCCCCGACGCGTGACCGTGATGACGTGGGTGGGAGGCTCGGCTCGGGCTACGTGACCTCGCCGCCGTCGGGGCCGCGGATGTGGAGCTCCTCGCCGTCGAAGGCGACGGTCCAGCCGGGCCGGTGGAGGAGCCGGTGGTGGTAGCCGCACACCAGGACGAGGTTGCGCGAGTCGGTGGGGCCGCCGCGGGTCCAGTGCCGCACGTGGTGGGCGTCGCACCAACCGGGTGGACGGCCGCAGCCGGGGAAGCGGCAGCCCTGGTCGCGGGCGACGACGGCGCGGCGCAGCCGGGCCGGCGGGGTGCGCTTGGCGCGGCCGACGTCGATGGGGATGCCAGCGGGGTCGGTGACGATCCGGCTGACCGTGGTGTCGCAGAGCAGCCGGTGGACGTCGTCGAGGTGGATCGGCCCGGTGTACTGCCCGTCGGCGCGGCCGGGCGACCCTCCGGTGAGGGTGGCCCAGTCGACGACCACGCTGACCTGCCCGCGGTTGCGCCGACCGGCCGGGATGTGCTCGAGCGCCACCTCGCAGATGCGCACCAGCGCGTCGGCACGGCGCTGCGACCCCGGCCTCGGGTCGGTGCGGTCGGGCGCCTCGGTGTAGGCGTGGATGGCGGTGACGACGGTCTCGGCGGCGAGGTCGGCGAAGTCGCCGGACAGGACGGTACGGCCCGCCCAGCTCGTGGACAGGTGGAGCCCGTCGGGGACGCGCGGGGCGGCGCCGTCGGACTCGGCGTACTTGCGGAACCGCGCCGCGGCCCGGCGCAGGCGGTTCAGGTCGCGGGTCCGGGCCAGCTCGAGCAGCTCCGGCTCGCAGGCGGCGAGCTTGTCGTCGTGGCCTTCGACCCGGGCGCCGATGATGGCGCGCGCCGCTCCGGTGGAGATCGCCCCGGCGCGCCACGCCGCACCCGTGTGGGTGAGGAGGTCGGTGAGCTCTCCGGCTTCGATCGCGGCGCGGGCGTCACCGCTGCGCATCCCGGCCTGGCGGGCCAGCCACGCCGCGGTCGACGAAGCACCCGACTCCGAACCGATCCCGCGGACATGGGCGTTGCGAGCCAGCCGGGCGAAGCAGCCCTCGAGGCGGTCGATCCCTCGCCGCGTCGCCACCGCCAGATCCGCCACCGCGGCGTCGGGGAGGTCCGACGGGTCGAGGCGGGCGAGCGCATCCGCCGCGGCCGCGAGGAGCGCGATCGGATCGCCACCCGGAGCCGGCACCGGAGCCGGAGCCGGAGCCGGAGCCGGGGCCGGCGCCCCGCGGCCGCGATCCCCGCCCCGACGCTCCGGTGACCCCGAACCGTCGACCAGAACCTGCACCTGCCCCACCTCCCTCCCGCGCCGGCGGACGACGCGCGCACCGCATCGAGCGGCGACGCTCCAACAGGGGGAAGTGAAGGGGGGAAGAAGGCCGACTGTAGCCGAACTGGTGTACGGAGGTCAAGCACCGCCCCGGCGATCGCCGGCCAGTGCCCCGGACCACCCTCGGTTCGATCGTCCGGTCAGGCGTCGATGATCCGGAAGACCCGTCGGTTCCAGTAGAGGCGGTCGTAGCGCGCATCGCCGTAGGGCTCGAGGATCCCGAGGTCCAACAGCGATCCGATCGCGTTGCGGTTGGCCTGGTTCGAGCGTCCGTAGCGCCGCTGCGCATCGGAGACGGACAACATCGGGTACGCGATCAGGTCGTCGGCGATCTCGACCGCGAGCCGGGCACGAGGAAGGGCGGCGCGCACCGTCTCGCCGAGCTCCTTGCGCAACTGGAGTAGCCGCATGATGCGTTCGTGCCCCGACACGGCCTCGGCACCCACGGCCCGCGCGAAGAACGCGATCCACGGGGCCCAGTCGCCGGTGGTGCTCACCGCCAAGAGGTGGTCGCGGTACTCGTAGGCCCGGTCCCTGAGCCACGGCGAGACCGACAGGACGGGAGACCGAAGTGCCCCTTCCCTCATCAACTGCAAGACGGCGACGAGCCGACCGACGCGACCGTTCCCGTCGGTGAAGGGGTGGAGCGTCTCGAACTGGTAGTGCGCCATCGCGACCCGGGCGATCAGCTGGATCTGCCCGACCGGCTCCGTGGCGCTCAGCCAGTCGACCCAGCGCTCGCACATGGCCCGGAGCCGGTCCCCCGGCGGCGGCGGTATGAAGCGGGCCTCGCTCACGGGGCGATGCCGGGCCCCGATGAACACCTGGCTCTCACGGATCGAGCCGGCCTCGGGCCCGTCGCCCTCGGTGCCCCGGACGATCTCGGCCTGGAGCGCGGCCAGCATCCCGAGCGTGATCGGGCGCTCGCCGATCCAGCCGTACGCGGCGTCGGCGGCGCGGGCGTAGTTCATGACCTCACGCAGGTTCGGCGCGACCTCGGCCCGCTGCCCGTCGATCGGGAGGACCTCGGCGGCGAACAGTTCGGCGAGCTCCGCGTAGGTGCCCTCCAAGGCCGAGGTGCCGATGGCCTCTCGACGGGTTGCGACGCGCGTCACCAGCTGAGGGTTCGGGATGAGGCTTGCGGCGGCGTCGAGCCGGCCCAGCTCGGCGTTCGCCTCGCTGACCGCCATCCAGACCGACCCGGGCAGGTCGACTCGATCGGGCAGGTCGGCCGGTACGAACGCCTCCGCCTCATACGACTCGCCGAATCGCGGGTCGTGGCCGGTGATGGGGACGACGGACCCGATCGGCGACTCCCCCAACAACGACATGACTTGGATTCTAGGGTCTCAATCCCAAGCCTCGCCCCTGAAACTTGGAATTACCACGCTGCAATCCAAGTCTCGGCTAGGCCTCGGCTCGGCCAGGCCAGGCCGGGCCATCCTCTCCGAAGCGGCGTTCCTCGGCCGGCGGGCAAGGTGCCCGATCCTGACGTAGCCCTATGGAGTGGCATCCGCGCCGCGACCGTCCAACGGGTCCGTCGCACCCGGCGCGTAGTCTCGCCCCGACCGGACGCGAGTGGAGGAGCGACCCGGCCTTGGGAGCGAGCGATCGGACCGGCGGACGGGTGGGCACCGGCACGACGACGCCCGAGGTCGGGGCCGCGGTCGCGAACCCGCTCGAGAACCCGGTCGTCAACTCGCCCCACGACCCGCCCGCGCGCCACTTCGAGCTCGGGCCCGACGGCACCCCGACCGGGGTCGTACTCGACGGCCGCCGGCGCAGCGAGTCGTTCGTGCCGGTGCCCCCGTCGCGCAAGCGGGCGCGCCAGGCCGGGTTCGACCTCGACGTCACCGGCGAGCGCCGCGAGGTCAACGAGCTGATCAACGACGTGCGCTACCAGGTCGACCGCTGGCGGGCACGCGGCTACCCGGGCGTCACCCCCTACACCCGCAAGCTCCTGGAGCACTGGGCCGCCGGCCCGCCCGAGCGCGACGAGCCGGTGTTCTTCTGCCAGCGGGAGGCGGCCGAGACGGCCGTGTTCCTCGCCGAGGTGACCGGCCGTCACGGCTGGGCCGACTTCCGCCCCCGCCTCCACGCCGCCAACGCCGAGCACAACGACGGCCTCCCCCGCCTGGCGTTGAAGATGGCCACCGGCACCGGCAAGACGGTGGTGATGGCGATGCTCATCGCCTGGCAGACGGTGAACAAGGTCGCCAACCCGCGCGACGCCCGCTTCGCCCGGCAGTTCCTGGTGGTCACCCCGGGCATCACGATTCGCGACCGCCTGCGGGTGCTGCGGCCCACCGACCCCGGCAACTACTACCGCGAGCGCGACCTCGTGCCCCCCGACCTGTGGCACCACCTGCTCGAGGCCCGCATCGTGATCACCAACTACCACGCCTTCCTGCCCCGCGACGCCAAGGAGATCCGCGGCGTGGCGGCCACCACCCGCCGGATCCTCACCGCCGGGAAGCGCACCGACCCGTTCCGGGAGACGCCCGAGCAGATCGTGGCCCGGGTGCTGCGCGACCTCGACCCTCGCGGCGGGATCGTGGTCCTCGACGACGAGGCCCACAACTGCTACCGGGACAAGCCGCTCGCCGACCCCGCCGACGCCGGCACCGGCGACGAGCGCAAGGAGGCCGACGAGCGCAACGAGGCGGCCCGGGTGTGGTTCAAGGGCCTCTTGCAGGTCGGCAGGGCCGTGGGGCTCAAGTGCGTCTACGACCTCTCGGCCACCCCCTACTACCTGCGCGGCTCCGGCTACCTGGAGGGGTTCATCTTCCCGTGGACGGTGAGCGACTTCTCCCTGATGGACGCCATCGAGTCGGGGATCGTGAAGGTGCCCCGCATCCCCGTCGACGACGACGCCACCGGCGACGTGGTGAGCTACCTGCGCCTGTGGGACCACGTGGGCAGGGAGCTCCCGAAGCGCCGCACCAAGAAGCTCGACGAGGCGGCCGACTGGAGCCCGCCGGTGGTGCTCGAAGGCGCGCTGGAGAGCCTCTACCGCAGCTACGAGAAGCGCTACCGCCGCTGGGAGGCGGAGCTGGCCCCGCTCGGAGAGCCGCCCCCGGTGCTGATCGTGGTGTGCCCCAACACGCTGGTCTCGCGCCTGGTGTACGAGTGGATCTCGGGGCGCGACGCCGAGGCCCCCGACGGCACCACCACCGCGCGGCCCGGGAGGCTGGCGCTGCTCTCGAACGTCGAGGGGGGCCGATTCGTGCCCCGGCCCCGCACGATCCTGATCGACTCGGCCCGGCTCGAGTCGGGCGACGTGATGGGCCGCGACTTCAAGACCGCCGCCCGCCACGAGATCGACACCTTCAAGGACGAGTACCGCCGCCGCCACCCCGGCGCCGACGTCGACGCCCTCACCGACGAAGACCTCCTGCGCGAGGTGATGAACACCGTCGGCAAGAAGGGCAAGCTCGGCGAGCCCGTGCGTTGCGTGGTGTCGGTGGCGATGCTCACCGAGGGCTGGGACGCCAACACCGTCACCCACGTCCTCGGCATCCGCCGCTTCGGCAGCCAGCTGCTATGCGAGCAGGTGGTGGGCCGTGGGCTGCGCCGCCGCAGCTACGCGCTCAACGACGACGGCCTCCTCGACCCCGAGTACGCCGAGGTCTACGGGGTGCCGTTCTCGTTCATCCCCGGAACACCCGGCAAGGAGGCCCCGCCCCGGCCGCCGGCGGTGGAGGTGTACGCGGTGCCCGGCCGCGAGGCCCTGGCGATCACGTTCCCGCACGTCGACGGCTACCGGGTGGAGATCCCCGACTCCCCTCCCTACGCGGTGTTCGACGACGACTGCCGGCTCCACGTGTCGCCCTCCACGGTCGCCACCCGCACGGTGACCGCTCCGGTGGTGGGCGAGACCGAGGAACAGACCCTCGAGCGCGTCCGCTCCGCCCGCCCCCAGGAGGTCGCCTACGCGGTGGCGCGCCAGGTGGTGCACCGCCACCTCACCGGCCACGACGGCGCCCCCCGCCCGTGGATCTTCCCGCCGATCGTGGAGATCGCCCGGAGGTGGGTGGCCGAGTGCGTGACCGTGGAGCCGGGCAGCCGGCTCGGGTTGCTGCTGCTCTCGGAGAACACCGAGCAGGCCGCCGAGGCCCTGGTGCGCGCCGTCCACTGGGTCGACCACCCCGGCGAGCCGCTCCTACGGCCGGTGCTGCGGCCGTTCGACGCCGTGGGCTCCACCGAGGGCGTCGCCTTCTTCACCCGCCAGGCCACGATCGACACCGTCAAGTCGCACGTGAACCGGGTGGTGCTCGACGGCCCGGGCGGCAACACGTGGGAGCAGATCCTGGCCATGGCCTGCGAGGCCGACGCCCGGGTGGCCGCCTACGTGAAGAACGACCACCTCGGCTTCTCGATCCCGTACGTGCACCAGGGTGCCGCCTTCCGGTACCACCCCGACTTCCTGGTGCGCCTCGCCCCGCGCGACGACACCAGCCCGGTGCGGACCCTGGTCGTGGAGGTCTCGGGCGGCGCCAAGCGCGTCCACTCGCCCGGCAGCGTGGCCGAGAAGGCCTACACGGCCCGGTACCGCTGGTGCGCGGCGGTGAACCACCACGGCGGGTTCGGCCGGTGGGGCTTCGTGGAGATCACCGACATGCCCACCGCCGCGGCGTGCCTCGGCGACGCGATCGAGAGCCTCTACGCGGACGGCGGCGTGACCGGCCTGCGCGACGCCCCCGACCCGCTCGCCGATCCCGCCGGCGGCCCGGCCGGCGAGGAGGCGGTGTGAGGGCCCTACTCCACCTCGACGGTGCGCACCGCCGCGACCACCGGCTCGGGGACGGGCTCGCCGTGGGCGCGCAGGCTCTCCAAGTGGAGCCCGACGGCCTCGCGGATGGCCGCCTCCACCTCGTCGACCGACGCCCCGGTGGCCACGCAGCCGGGGAGGTCGGGCACGTAGGCCGAGAACGAGTCGTCGCGGCCCTCGATGATCACCGCGTACCTGCTCATCGGTCGTACCCCCGCAAACCCGCCGGCCGGAACACGCTCATCGTACCGACGGGTTCGGCATCACCTACCGGAGAGGGCTGAGGATGGCAGCGCGCAAGGCGGGCGGCAGCAAGGGCGCCAAGCCCACGCCGGTGGAGGCGATCACGCACCCGGAGAAGCGGGCCAACCTGCCCCTCGCCGGGGCGGCCGAGTTCGTGAGCCCCGAGGTGGAGGCGCCCCGCCGGCTGCTCTACCCCCGCGACCCCTCCCTCGACCCGCAGCTCGTGTGGAGGGGCAAGGACGCCACCGACGCCGCCGACCTGGGCGTCGACGCGCCGCCGATCTTCATCCAGGAGAAGATCGACCCCCGGGTGCTGATCGAGAACCTGCGGCGCACCGCCGGGCCCGGCGAGGCCGAGCCCGAGCTCACGCTCTTCGAGACCTTCGACGGCCTGGGCGAGCTCGACCGCGTCGACTACTACCGCCACGACGCCAACTGGTCGAACCGCATGGTCCTCGGCGACTCGCTCCAGGTGATGGCGAGCCTGGCCGAGCGGGAGTCGCTGCGGGGCAAGGTCCAGATGATCTACGTGGATCCGCCGTACGGCATCAAGTTCGGCTCCAACTGGCAGGCCCGGGTCGACCGCCGCGACGTGCGCGACGGCAGGGTCGAGGACGCGTCGCGCGAGGTGGAGATGATCAAGGCGTTCCGCGACACGTGGGAGCTCGGCATCCACTCCTACCTCGGCTACCTGCGCGACCGCCTGGTGGTGGCCCGCGACCTGCTCACCGAGACCGGCAGCGTCTTCGTCCAGATCGGCGACGAGAACGTGCACCTGGTCCGGAGCATCATGGACGAGGTCTTCGGCAGCGACAACTTCGCTGGTATGTTTGCTTTCCGTACGAAGATTCCTCTTAGGACAACGCTTGTCCCATCTATATATGATTTCGTCTTGTGGTACGCCCGAGACCTGAGCAGGGTAAAGTTCCGTCGGCTATTCCGTGAACGCCGGCTAGGCAAGGGAACGCAGTTCACGCATATAGAGCTTCCTGATGGAACGCGTAGACGTATGACGGCCGCCGAATTTGAGGATCCCGACCGGGTAGTAGGGCGCGTATTCCGCCTTTCAGACCTGGTATCGGCGGGGCGAACTGAGTCGTGCGTCTTCGGATTTGACTTCGCTGGCCGTACCCATTTTCCATCGGGGCGCAAGAGCTGGAAGACCAATCAAGACGGTATGCGGCGCCTTGTCACTGCGAATCGGATCCATTCGTCGGGCGGCTCGCCAAGTTATGTGTTCTATGCCGACGACTACCCTGTCGAAGAGCTGGACAACGTATGGAGTGACACGCAAGGAGCGCCTGACCGCCTTTACGCGGTTCAGACGTCTACGAAGATCGTCGACCGTTGTCTGCTGATGAGCACGGACCCTGGCGATCTAGTCCTTGACCCGACCTGCGGGTCCGGAACCACCGCCTACGTTGCCGAGCAGCGTGGGCGCCGATGGATCACGGTCGACACGTCGCGGGTCGCGCTCGCGCTGGCTCGCCAGCGGCTCATGGGCGCCCGCTACCCCTACTACGTGCTCGCCGACTCCGAGGCCGGGCGGCGCAAGGAGGGAGAACTCGCCAGCGAGCCGCTGGCGCCGGCCCGGCCGTCGAACGACATTCGGCGAGGGTTCGTCTACCCAAGGGTCCACCACATCACTCTTGGCTCGATAGCTCAAAACCCCGACATCCGCGAGGGGATGAGCCGCGACGAGATCGACGCCGCCATCGCCCGCCACGCCGACACCGAGCTGCTCGTCGACCGCCCCTACGAGGACCGGGGCGTGGTGCGCGTGGCGGGCCCGTTCACCGTGGAGAGCCTCTCGCCCCACCGCTCCCTCACCACCGGCGGCGGCGAGCCGGCCGGGCCGGCCGGGGAGGAGCGCGCCCGCACCGACCCGGCGTCGAGCGCGGCGTTCGAGGCGATGATCCTCGAGAACCTGCGCAAGGCCGGGATCCAGAACGGCAAGCGCAAGGAGCGCCTCTCCC
>JADLDD010000091.1 GCA_020846855.1 Acidimicrobiia bacterium
CGTTCGTGATCCTGCCCGACGCCCCGGTCGACGAGTCGGTCGCCGCCGGGCTGTCGAGCTGCTACCTCAACGGCGGGCAGACCTGCATCGCCTGGACCCGGATGCTCGTGCCGGCGGCCCGCAAGGAAGAGTTCGTGGCCAAGGCCAAGGAGGTCGCCGAGGGCTTCGCGCCCGGGGACCCCACCGACATGGGCACCAAGCTCGGGCCGTTGGTCTCGGCGTCGCAACGCGACCGGGTGCGAGGGTACATAGACCAGGGGGTCGCCGAGGGCGCCACCCTCGTGACCGGTGGTTCCGAGCCGCCCGAGGGGTTCGACAAGGGCTACTACGTCCGCCCCACGGTGTTCGCCGACGTCACCCCCGGGATGACCATCGCCCGGGAGGAGATCTTCGGCCCGGTCCTGGCGATCATCGCCTACGGCGACGTCGACGAGGCGGTCGCCATCGCCAACGACACCGACTACGGGCTCCACGCCGGCGTGTACGGAGCCGACAAGGACGCCGCGGTGGCCGTGGCCCGGCGGATCCGCGCCGGCCAGGTCGACGTGAACGGCACGAAGTTCAACCACCTGGCGCCCTTCGGCGGCTACAAGCAGTCGGGGAACGGCCGGGAGTACGGTCGCTACGGCCTCGAGGAGTTCCTCGAGGTCAAGGCCATGCAGATCGACTAGACGGCCGGGGTCGGCAGGGTCTAGCCGTCGTCCTCGGGGCGGCCGTCGTCCTCGTCGTCGCTCACCGGGACGTCGACGCGGTCGCCGCAGTCGGCGCAGCGGTAGGCGGCCACCTCGCCGGGCTCGTAGGGCTCCTCGTCGGTGGCCGGCTGGAGCAGGTGCGCCTCGCCCCCGCATCCCGGGCAGGTGATCGTCGCGCTCGGATTGGCCATCGCCGCACCGTAGCCGCCTGGGCGTGCTCTGCCGGGGAGCGGGAGGGTCAGGCCCGGCCGAACATCATCAGCCAGCCCTCGAGGTCGCGCGGCCGGAACACGTAGTTGGTGCGGCGGGTCTCGCCCAGCGTGGCCGACGGGTCGGGGCTGTAGAGGTGGCCCGGGAACACGACCGTGTCGTCGGGGAGGTGCGCCAGGCGGCCGGTGAGGCTCTCGTACATCGCCACCGGGTCGCCGCCGGGCAGGTCGGTGCGCCCGCAGCCGTCGAGGAACAGCGTGTCGCCGGAGACGAGGCGGCCGTCGACCAGGAAGCACTGGCTGCCGGGCGTGTGGCCCGGAGTGTGGATCAGGGTGACCGCCACCGACCCGATCTCGACGACGTCGCCGGCGTCGTGGAGGACCAGGTCGGACGCGGAGGCACCGGTGACGCGGCGCAGGCCGTCGGCCTCGGCGCGCTGCACGTGCACCCGGCCGGCGAAGTCGGGGTGCGCGAGCAGCTCGGCCACCCCTTCGATGGGCCAACCCAGGGCCGCCCCACCGACGTGGTCGGGGTGGTGGTGGGTGGCCAGGACCCCGGTGATCCGGAAGCCGTCGGCGGCGGCGATCGCGACCAGGTCGGCGACCCGGTAGGCGGGGTCGACGACCAGGGCCTCGCCGGTCTCCCGGTCGCCGACGAGGTACGAGAAGTTCGCCATCGAGCGGGCCGCCGGGTCGTCGCGGGCGAAGTCGCGCCCGGCGAGGAGCTGGCGGAAGTAGAGGCGCTCACCCGGCATGGTCCGTCGAGGCTACCGGCCGCCGGGCGTGCGGCCGGTCACCGGCGTGCTCTCCGAGGCCGGCTGGAGCGGCCGCCCCGCGGGTCAGGCGCCCTCGAGCCGCACCACGTCGCCGAGCTGCTGGGCGATCCACGACGGGTCGTGGCCGGGGAACACGACCTGTCGGTAGGGGCGGGCGAAGTCGACGTAGGTCATCGTCCCGTCGCCCCGGGCCCGGTAGGCGTAGCGGTACTCGAAGCGGGCCGCCGTGCCCAGGTCGGTCGTGGGGCCGAACCCGACGCCGAAGGCCATCGTCGCGTGACCGGGCGCGACGGGGACGGTCAGCTCCAGGTGCACGGTGCCGTCGGGGTCGACGACCGCCCTCCCGTCGCCCACCTCGTGGCCCGCGCCGCTCGCCGGCCCGGGCGGGGCGCGGAACGTGACCGCCACGCGGTGCCGGCCGCCCGGGGCCGGCGGCAGCGAGACCCACCGGGTGTGCCTCCCGGAGCGCACGTAGGCCATCGCGTGGGGGTGGAGGGTCCGCACCGTGAGCGTGGCCGACCGCACGAGGGTGGACGCCGACCGCACTCGGAGGTGGTGGACGGTGAAGGCCTCGGGGACCTCGAAGATGTTCGCGCCGGCGGGGTACGCCGAGTGCACGACCCACGGATCGCGTCCGGGGTACCGGTCCATGAGCTCGAGGTTCGCGTCGGCGCGGTCGATCGCGAAGACGCGGGGGCCGGTCCGGCCGGGTGGGTTGGACAGGGTCGGGAACGGGTTCAGGAGCCACGCCCCGGGCAGGAACACGAGGGCGTCGTGGTCGGGTACCGGCCCCAGGACCATCGCCTCCTGCGACCGCCGCAGGTCGCGCATCACGAACGTGTCGCGGAGGGGCCCCACGACCCCCACGGCCACGAGGACCGTGCCCAGCGCCGCCACGGCACCGACCACCACCGCCGGCCGCTGCTGCAGCAGGGTGACCAGGCCCCACGCCGCGAGGAGCGCGACCGCCGCGAGCGCGGGGTGGTAGTAGAAGGGCCCGAGCTGCCGGGTGATGCGGTACGTGACCGTCGCGTTGTACGAACCCCACCAGAAGAGGTAGCCGAGCGGGTAGATCGTGGCCAGGGCCACGAGGAGCCACGCGCGGCCGTCGCGCCGCCAGCGGACGGCCGCGAAGGCGGCCGCCGCCACGCTGATCACGCTGCCGAAGACCCACCTCGGCGACCAGAGGAGGTTGATCCACGTCGCGTGTACCGAGCGACCGAGGGTGAAGACCTGCTCGCCGCTCACGTCGGCGGCCGACTCGACGAAGAGCCGGCGCGGCCCGAACCCGAACCGGTTGTAGGAGCCGGCCACGTTCTGCGGGAACGACCACGGCGATCCCATGAGGTGGGCGTTGACGACGAAGGTGACCGCCAGCAGGGGCAGCGCGCCGGCCACCAGCCATCCGGTCGGGGCCACGAGGTCCCGCCACCTCCTGCGGTGGATCAGGATCGCGTACACGGCGAAGGGCAGGGCGAGGAGGATGGCGTCGTAGGGGCGCCCGAAGAAGGCCGCGGCGAAGGCCGCGCCCGCGCCGGCGAGCGACCACCGCCCCCGCGTCCGCAGGCCCCGGAGCAGGAGCCAGCCGGCGGCGAGCGCGATCACCGCTCCCACGTGGTACGAGAGGTAGGTGGCGCTCAGGAGCGCGGCCATCGGGGAGAGGGCGAAGATCCCGGCCGCGACGAGCGGGATGAGCCGGCTCTCGCGGAAGAGCTCCCGACCGAAGGCGTACATCGCCGCCACGCCGGCGGCGGCGACGGCGGGCAGGGCCGCGAGCGGGGTGCCGAACGCGAGGCGGGACGCGGCCAGGATCCCGGCCCACAGCGGCGTGTAGACGAACACGATGCGGTCACCGGAGATCCCGGTCAGGTACGGCCGGAAGAACGTGGCGTCGGAGGCGGGGAGCGTGAGCCGGCCGTGGGCGAGTAGCGCGGACTGGTTGAAGTACGCGACGTCGTCGAGGTCCGGGGAGAACATCGGGTAGAGGACCCGGGCCGCGACGACGGCCAGGACCGCCGACGCCAGGGCGAGGCCGGCGACCGCGATGCCGGCCCGGCGGCGGCTGATCCCCCCGGCGTCGCCGGGCTCGGCGGGGTCGCCGGGGTCGGCCGGGAGGGAGTGTGTGGGGTCGGTGCCCTCTCGCGTCGCCGGGCCTGTCATGGGTCCGACACGGTAGCGGCCGGGGCGCCGGTGCCACCGGGACCGGTTGGTACCCTGCCGGCCATGCCGGCGAACCGGCCGCGGCGCGTCGCGGCACCGACGATGCAGGGCCGCGTCAGGTGAGCGGGGCGAAGGTCCCCCTCGTCGACCTGGCCGTCCAGCACGACCAGATCGCGGCCGAGGTCGAGCGGGGGTGGGCGCGGGTGCTCGACCGGACGGCCTTCGTGCTCGGCGACGAGGTCGCCGGCTTCGAGCGCGAGCTGGCCGAGTTCGCGGAGGTCGCCCACTGCGTCGGCGTCGCCAACGGGACCGACGCCCTGGAGCTGGCGCTGCGCGCCGTGGGTGTGGGCCCGGGAGACGAGGTCGTACTTCCCGCGAACACGTTCATCGCCACCGCCCTGGCCGCGGCCCGCGCCGGCGCGACCCCGGTGCTGGTCGACTGCGACCCCGCCCATCACCTCATCGACGTCGACGCGGTGGCCGCCCGCATCGGGCCGCGAACCCGAGCCGTGGTGCCCGTCCACCTCTACGGCCAGATGGCCGACGTCGAGGCGCTGGCCGGCCTGGCCGAGCGGCACGGCCTGGTGGTGGTCGAGGACGCCGCCCAGGGCCCGGGGGCGCGCCGGCTCGGCCGCCACGCGGGCCGGGTGGGGGCCGTGGCGGCGACCAGCTTCTACCCGGGGAAGAACCTCGGCGCCTACGGCGACGGGGGAGCGGTCCTGACCGGCTCCGACGCCCTCGCGGCCCGGGTCCGCGCGCTGCGCAACTACGGCAGCGAGACCAAGTACGAGCACCCCGAGACGGGGTTCAACTCCCGGCTCGACACCCTCCAGGCCGTGGTCCTCTCCGCGAAGCTCCGCCGGCTCGCCCGCTGGAACGACGAGCGCCGGGCCGCCGCGGCCCGCTACCGCGAGCTGCTGTCGGGCCTGGACGCCGTCGAGCTCCCCTCGGAGGCGCCGGGCAACGAGCACGTGTGGCACCTGTACGTGGTGCGGGTCCCCGAGCGTGACCGCGTCCTGGAGGCGCTCCACGCGGCCGGCATAGGCGCCGGTATCCACTACCCGCGCCCCGTCCACCTCCAGGGGGCCTTCGCCCACCTCGGTCACGTCGAGGGCGACTTCCCCGTCAGCGAGGCCGCCGCGGCGTCGATCCTGTCGCTCCCGATCTACCCCGGCATCACCGCGAGCCAGCAGGAGCAGGTCGCCGACGCGCTCCGTGGCGCCCTGGCCGGCCTCCGGGCCGGGTCGGGCTGAGCCGCGACCCCCGGTCCGGAAGGGGAGCCCGACCCGACCCGACCCGGCCGGTGGGCGCCCGGCCCCGGAGGGCTCAGGCCACGGGTGGGAGGGGCCGGCGGCCGATCCGGTGGGGGAACTCGGCCAGGGCGAGCATCGGCTCGTCGTCGGTGCTGTTCCCGTAGGCCCACAGCTCGACGGTCCCGGCGCCGAGCCACGCGAGCAGCCGGCGCACCTTCTCCGCCCCGCGCACGTTGGGCCCGTCGAAGCGGCCGGTCAGGCGGCCGGAACCGTCGATCTCGAGGCGGGTGGACACGACGGCGGTCACGCCGAGGGCCTCGCCGAGCGGATCGAGGTAGACGGCCGGCGACGCCGACACCAGCACCACGTCGTGTCCCTCGGCGAGGTGCCACGCCAGCCGGCGGAGGGTGTCGTCGCGCATGCGACCGTCGCGGTGGAGACCGGCCGCGTACCTCCGCCCGCGCTCGCCCAGCTCGGTGGCATCGCGGTCGCGAAGGAGCGCCTCGATCAGGCGCTCCTTGGCCCGGTCGCGCTCGTCGCGCCGGAGCGCACCCCGGGCCAGCTCGGGCGTGAGGCGAGCCGCGGCGGCGATGACCGCCCGGCGCCCGCAGGCGTAGGCGAGGAACGGTCCGAGCGAGTCGCGGCGCGTCAGGGTCCCGTCGACGTCGAACGCGGCGACGACGCGCTCTCCCACGGGTCAGATCGGGAGGCGGCGGAAGACGGGCCGGGGGAGGTGACGGAGGGCCGACATCACCCAGCGCATCTTGGACGGGACCCACACGGTCGTGGCGCCGGAACCGAGGCCGCCGACGATCGCCTCGGCCACCGCCTCGGGGGTGGTCGCCAGCGGCGCCGGCTCCTCCCCCTCGGTCATCTTGCTCTTCACGAAGCCGGGCCGGACGACCATCACCCGGGCGCCGGTGCCGACCATGGAGTCGGCGAGGCCCTGGGCGAACGCGTCGATGCCGGCCTTCGACGACCCGTACACGAAGTTGGAGCGCCGGGCCCGCTCCCCGGCCACCGAGGAGAGCACCACCAGCACACCGTGGCCCTGCCGGCGCAGGGCCTTGGCGGCGGCCACCATCACGCTCATCGCGCCCACGTAGTTGACCATCGCCACGTGGACCGCGGCAGCGCCGTCGCTCTCGGCCTTGGCCTGGTCACCGAGCACCCCGAAGGCCACCAGCACCACGTCGAAGTCGTGGTGGCGGCCGAACACGTCTTCCACGAACGACTCGTGGGAGTCGGTGTCGAGCGCGTCGAAGGGCACCACGTCGGTCTCGGCGGCCCCGGCGTCGTGGATCGACGGGAGGCGGGCCCGCATGGCGTCGGGGTCGCGCCCGGCGAGCACGATCCGCCGGCAGCCCCGGCCGGCCAGGGCGCGGGCGGTCGCCACGCCGATGTCGGAGCTGCCGCCGATCACGAGCGCCGACTGCACCGATCCGAGAGCGTCGTTCATCGCGTTCCCCTCGAGTACGGCCGGCGCCTACAACCCGAGCCGGCGGGACAGGTCGGACCGGAACACCCCGGCCGGGTCGAGCTTGGAGCGCACCTCGCGCCAATCGTCGAGGCGGGGGTACATCGCCGCCATCAGCTCGGGGCGCAGCCGCGAGTCCTTGGCCAGGTAGATGCGGCCGCCGGCCTCCACCACGAGGTCGTCGAGGTCGTCGAGCAGCGGCCCGAGGCCGGGGCGCCCGATCGGGATGTCGAGCGCCAGGGTCCAGCCCTCGGTCGGGAAGCTGAGCGGCCCAGGGTTGCCCGGGCGGAACCGCTTGATCACCCCGAGGAACGAGGCCGTACCCGCCCGGCTCAGCTTCTCGATCACGTGCCGGACGGTCTCGCCGGCGGCGGTGGGCACCACGAACTGGTACTGGAGGAAGCCGCGGGGGCCGTAGAGGCGGTTCCAGTCGAGGATGCCGTCGAGCGGGTGGAAGAACCACGGGATCGACTCGATGTGTCCTCTCCGGCGGCGCGGCGCCTTGCGGAACCACACCTCGTTGAACGCGCGGACCGTGAGCGGGTTGACGAGGCCGGGCGGCGCGGTGCCCGGCACGCTGAAGAGGGAGGCGGGCTTGAACGAGCGCGCCTGGGGTCTCCGCTGGAAGGGCAGGTCCGAGAGCTTGGCGTGGTCGCCCCGGGTGAGGACCCCGCGGCCCAGCGACCGCCCCGTGGCGAGGCAGTCGATCCAGGCCACCGAGTAGCGGTAGCGCTCGTCGCCGTCGACCATGCGGGCCATCAGGTCGTCGAGGTCGGCCGCCCGCTCGGCGTCGACGGTGAGGAAGGCCGTCTCGAGGGGGATGAGGTCGAAGGTGGCGTCGAGGACCACGCCGGTCAGCCCCAGGCCGCCGGCGGTGGCCCAGAACTCTTCGGGCGAGCCGGACGGGGTGAGGATCCGGGTCTCGCCGTCGCCGGTGCGCAGCGTCATCGACGTGACGTGTTCGCAGAAGCTGCCCTCGGCGTGGTGGTTCTTGCCGTGGATGTCGGCCGCGATCGCCCCGCCGACGGTGACGAAGCGCGTACCGGGCGTCACCGGCACGAACCACCCGCGGGGTACGAGCCAGTGCATCAGCTCGTCGAGGCTGGTGCCGGCGGCGACGCTGATGCTCCCCCGTCCGCGCGTGGGGTCGAGGTCGCTGTCGAGCACCCCCGAGAGGGCGTCGGTGTCGATGACGAGCCCCCCGGCGTTCTGCGCGGCGTCGCCGTAGCTGCGGCCGAGGCCGCGAGCGATCACGCCCCGCCGGTCGGCGGCGTCGACGATCGCCCCGACCTCGTCGGCAGAGAGCGGCACGTGGCGCCGGGCCCGGGTCGGGGCGGTCCGGCCCCAGCCGTTCAGGAGGACGTCGTCGCCACCGGGCGGCGGGAGGTGCTGGCCGCCGCCGGCCCGGGGTGCCCCGAGCCCCGTGGGGCGCGTGCCGGCCCCGGCGTTCGCGGCGTCGGGGGAGGGGCGGACCTCGGGGTCGGTCCCCTCGGGCGGTACGGAGGCGAGGTCGGCGTCGGTGGGCATCTTCACGAAACGTACAGGGCGACGGCGGTCACCACGGCCCAGGCCAGCCCCATGGCCTGGAGCGGCCGGTCCGTGAACGCGACCTCCTCGGGCGCGCCGGCGCCGCCCCGCTCGACGATGAGGGCGAAGCGCAGCATCCCGAGGACGAAGGGGACGATCGACAGCTCGTACCAGGGGATCCCCGAGATCTCGGTGCTCTTCTCGAACGCCCACAGGCAGTAGGCCACGAGAGTGACCCCCGACGCGACCGAACGCACGTGGCCCAGGTACTCGACGGAGTACTCGCGCAGCGTGCTCCGGTGCGCGGCCCGGTCGGGGCCGAGCTCCACGAACTCGGAGTGCCGCTTGCCGGCGACGATGAACAGGGAGCCGAACGAGGCCACGATGAAGAACCAGTTGGATATCGGCACGTCGGCGGCTGCCGCACCGGCGATGGTGCGCAGCACGAACCCGGCGGCCACCAGGCCGAGGTCGACGACGGCGACGTTCTTGAGCCAGGTGCTGTACGAGGTGGTCATGGCCACGTAGATGGCCGTCACGAGCGGCAGGCGCCACGACCCGGTCAGGAAGCCGATCCCGATCCCGGCCGCCACCAGGACGACCGCCACGCTCCGCGCGGTGTTGATCCCCACGATCCCCGCCGCGATCGGCCGGTTCCGCTTCACGGGGTGGAGCCGGTCGGCCTCCACGTCGGCGGCGTCGTTGAGCAGGTAGGTGCCGCTGGCGGCCAGGGAGAACGCCACGAAGGCGAGGACCGTGTTGACGGCCGCGGTGCGCTCGTCGAGGACCCCTGCCGCGGCGGGCGCCGCGGCGACCAGGATGTTCTTGGTCCACTGGCGGGGGCGCACGGCCCGGATCAGGCCGGCGAACGACGACCCGGGTCGGGTCGGTCGGCTGCGCTCCGGGGCGGGGTCCGGGTGCTCCCCCGATGCGGCCGGGGCGTCGTTCTCGATGCGGCCGTCGACGTGATGGCCGGCGCGCATCAGCGGTTCATGTCCCATCGTTCCCCTCGACGCCCGGGCGGCCAGCAACTCTAGTTCCGCCGCTGGTCCGGCCCCCGGGCGCGCCGGGCGCCTGCTCCGAGTCCGGCCCCGAGCCGGCGGCCCCCGCCTCTCGGGCCTCCCGGGCGGCCCATTCGAAGATGCCCCGCGACATCACCGACGCCTCGGCCGCCGCCCGGGTGCCGTACACCTCGGCCCGGGCGGCCGCCACGGCGGGGTCGTGGGGCGCCGCCAGCCACGCCCACTCCACCAGATGGCACGCGAGGCGCAGGTCGCCGGCTCCGACCCGGGCCCGGGCCCGGTCGGCCAGGATCCCGGCGCCGCCCGCCAGGGCGGCGACCTCCTCGGCGACGGCCGGGTCGGGAGCCGGCTTGAGGCGCGCCGGGTTGCCGTCGTACCAGCCGCCGTAGAGCCGCCAGACGTTTCGCACCACGAACTCCGGCTCGTCGTAGGAGGGTCGGAGGTACGGACGATCCAGGAGCCGGGCGGGAGCCTCGACCTCCCGGACGATCGTGTCGAGGGGGACGCCGTCGTTCATGAGCGCGACGGTCCGGTCATGGAGCCACTCGAGGAGCTCCGCGGTGTCGGCCAGGGCCTGGCGGATCCGGTCGCGGCCCATCACGGGCACGCCGTGCCCCGGAAGCATCACGTCGGCGCCGAGCGTCGCCATCTCCCGCAGGGCCCGGGCCCACTCGGCGGGGTAGCGCTGCACCTTCTGGGGGTTGCCGCAGTTGGGCGACGCCCAGATGAACAGGTCGCCGGTGCAGAGGACCCGCGACTCCGGCGCCCACACCCAGGTGTGGTCGTCGGTCTCGCCGCGGGCGTGGTGCAGTTCGAGGCGTATCCCACCCACGTCGAGGTCGAGCCGGGTCGCGTAGGTCTCGTCGGGGCGGCGGAACCGGGTCGGCCACTCGAACCGGTCGAGCCGGAACTGGCGCCGGTTGATCACCGAGTTGTAGCCGGCCGTGGCCGCGTAGCGGTCGAAGCGGGCGCCGATCGCCTCGTGGGCCACGACCCGGGGCGGCGGCGCCTCACGTGCGGCGGCTTCGGCCTCGTAGATGTCGACGCCGAAGCAGTGGTCGATGTGGCCGTGGGTGAAGACGGCCGTGTGCAGCGGCCGGTCGCTCCACGAGCGGAGCGCCTCGTGGCAGGCGCCGGCGAGGAGCGCCGACCCGGTGTCGACGAGGACCAGGCCCTCGGGGGTGTCGAACGCCGCGACGTTGGCGAAGGACGCCGCGAACCCGACGCCCGGCGCGACCTCGGCGAAGCTCACCCACAACGACGACGGCACGAAGCCGTCGATGTCGATCCCGCCGGTCCAGAGCCGGTCGGCCACGTCGAGGAGGTCCGGGGTGCGGGACCGGTACGCCACCGGTCGAGTCTCGCAGGTCAGCGGGGGTCCCAGGCGCTTGCCGACCGGAATCGGAACCTGTTTCCATTCCCCCGTGGCGACGGTCGACCGAGGGACGGCACCGGCGCCGGCATCGGCGCTGGCCCGCAGCCAGGCGGGCCGGAGGAGGCGGGTCCTCGACGCCGCGCTGGCGCTGGCGGCCCGGGGCGGCTTCGACGCCGTGCAGATGCGCGACGTCGCCGCCGAGGCGGGGGTGGCGCTCGGGACCGTGTACCGCTACTTCGAGTCGAAGGAGCGGCTCCTGATCGAGGCCCACGTGGAGCAGGTCGAGGACCTGGCCGAACGGCTGCGGGCGTCTCCGCCCCGGGGTGGCGGCGCGGCGGAGCGGGTGGTCGAGGTGCTGCGCCGGTCGACGCGTCACCTGGTGCGCCGGCCGGAGGCGACCGCCGCGATGGTCCGGGCGTTGGGCCGCGCCCGCCCGGAGGAGGCCGACGTGGTGGAGCGGGTCAAGGCCGCCATGACCGACATCATCACCGTCGCCATCCACGCCGACGGCCGACCCCCGGACGGAGCCGGGCGCGACCTCGCGGTGGCACGGGTGCTCCAGCAGGTCTGGTTCTCGTCGCTCATCGGTTGGGTCGGCGGCGTCGATCCGGCGGGGCGGGTCGACGCCGACCTCGAGTCGGCGGCGCGGCTCCTCCTCGACGGGCCCGGGGCGCGCTTGTCCGGATGAGCGGTCGCGTGGTCTGCTTCGACCCGTGACCTCCTTGAACTTCACCTCCTTCAACTTCGCCGACATGTTCGAGCGCCTGGTCGACGTCGCGCCCGCCCGGGCCGCCGTGATCGCCGACGGCGTGACGCGCAGCTACGCCGAGACCGAGGAACGGGCCAACCGCCTGGCCCACCACCTGGCCGGGGAGGGCTTCGGGCCCGGCGACCACGTCGGCATCTACGCCTACAACGGGTTCGAGTGGGTCGAGGGGATGCTCGCCCTCTACAAGATCCGGGCCGTCCCCGTGAACATCAACTACCGCTACGTCGAGGGCGAGCTGCTCTACCTGTTCGACAACGCCGATCTGGTCGGGTTGATCGCGCAGCGGGAGTTCGCCCCCCGGATCGCCTCGGTGCGCTCCTCGGTGCCGGCCCTCCGCCACGTGATCCTCTCCGACGACGGATCGGGCGCGGCGGTCGACGGCCTCGACCACGTCGATCTCGAGCACGCGGTCGCGGCGGGATCACCCGAGCGCGACTTCGGCCCCCGCTCCGGCGACGACGTCCACATGATCTTCACCGGCGGCAGCACGGGGATGCCCAAGGGCGTGGTGTGGCGCCAAGAGGACATCTACTTCGCCCTCGCGGGGGGGATCGACGCCTACACCAAGGAGCGGGTGGCGTCGCCGGAGCAGCCCTCGGAACGGGTGCGCGACGGCGCCGGTCCGCTGGTGATGTACCCGCTGCCTCCGCTGATGCACGGCGCCGGGCAGATCGGCACCCTGCGGTCGCTGGTCGCCGGCGACACCACGGTCCTGTCGGCCCGGTTCGACCCCGACGACGCGTGGCGCACGGCGGCGCGTGAGCGCGTGAACGTGATGTTCATCACCGGCGACGCCATGGCCCGGCCGCTCGCCGACGCCCTGGAGCGTCTCCATGGGGAGCTCGACCTCTCCGGCCTCCTGTCGTTCAGCTCGAGCGCGGCGATCTTCTCGCCTTCGCTCAAGGAGCAGTTCCTGCGCCTGCTGCCCGGCGTGATCATCGTCGACTCGATCGGCGCCACCGAGACGGGCATGAACGGCATGCAGATCGCCAAGGAGGGCGAGGCGGAGGCGGGAGGCGTGTCGACCGTCGACGCCGCCGCCGACACGATCGTTGTCGACGACGACCTCGCACCGCTCCCTCCCGGGTCGCCGGAGATCGGCTGGGTGGCCCGTACCGGCAACGTGCCGCTCGGCTACTACAAGGATCCCGAGCGCTCGGCGCGGACGTTCTTCGAGGTCGACGGTCGTCGCTACGCCGTGGCCGGCGACATGGCCCGCCACGAGTCCGACGGCCGCATCACGCTGCTCGGACGCGGGTCGGTGATGATCAACACCGGCGGCGAGAAGGTCTTCCCCGAGGAGGTCGAGGGCGTGCTCAAGGGCCACCCCGACGTTTTCGACGCCCTGGTGGTGGGCCTGCCCGACGAACGGTGGGGCCAGCGGGTCACCGCCGTGGTTCAGCCCCGCCCCGGGGCCCGGCCCACCGTGGAGGAGCTGGCCGAGCACTGCCGCGGCCACATCGCCCGCTACAAGGTCCCCCGGCAGGTGTTCCTCGTCGACGAGGTGGTCCGGGCCCCCAGCGGCAAGCCCGACTACCCCTGGGCCAAGCGCTACGCCGAAGAAGCCGCCGCGACCATGGACTAGATCCTGGCGAGCTCGCGGCGGAGCTGGTCGAGGCCCATCGAGCCGAGGTCGAGGGCCCGGC
>JADLDD010000092.1 GCA_020846855.1 Acidimicrobiia bacterium
CCTAAACCGCGACGCCCCACCTGCCGAATAACGAGGCGTGCACGAACGGCAGGACAGCCTCGTAGACCCGGAGACCGGCCTCTTCGACACCCGGTACTTCATGGCGTCGTTGCGCCACGCGGTGGCGGCCGCCAAGCGGCGCCTCCAACCCATGTCGGTCGTGATCCTGGCCTTCGGACCGGATGAGGAGAGCGAGGGTCACGGGATCGCCGGCCGGGCCGTGTTCCTACGCGACATCCTGAGGGGCACCGACACCCTCTGCCGCCTCGACGGCGACCGCCTCGGACTGATCCTCGAGGAGGCCACGGAGCACGGCGCCTTCCTGGCCCTCGAGCGGATCCGCCGCCAGTTCAACCGCCTCGCCGCCGCCGACGGCGGCTCACCCGCGCCCGGAGGCCCGCGGGTCCCCCGCGCCTCGGACGGCCCCGTCGACGACGGGATGATCGCCGGCATCGCCAGCTACCCGACCCACGCCCTGGAGGCGAACGAGCTCGTCTCGGAGGCCGAACGGGCGCTGGCCCGGGCCCGGACCCCGGGGACACCGCCCATCGCGGTGGCCAGCACCGACTGAGCGCCGGCACCGGCTGACGGAGGCCGGGACTCCCCGGCGGCCCTGGCGCCCCCCCGTCGAGACATCGTCGCGGCCGGGGTCCCTCGCGCCGCTCGGCACCTCGGCCGGCCTCCTCCTGCGGGACCGCGGGCTGGTACCGTGGTCCACGTCAACACGGGAGTCCGGTGCGCCGGGCTGAGAGGAGGGGCACGCAGCCCCCGACCGTCAGAACCTGATCCGGGTCATGCCGGCGCAGGGAGCAGCGGCCCCGCCTCGCGCGGCCGGCCCCTTCGGCGGCGCCGGTACCGGCGAAGGGAACCGCATGGACCGTACCGACGGGGTCCCGACCACCGCGGTCGTGTTCGCGGGCGGTGACCCCGTACCCACCCGCTGGGCCGCCCATCTGCCCGCCGGCGCCCTGGTCATCGCCGCCGACTCCGGTCTGCGGAACGCGGCCGCGTTCGGCCGGCCACCCGACCTCGTGGTCGGCGACCTCGACTCCGCCGACCCGGCCGACGTCGAGGACGCGGTGGCCTCCGGCGCGGAGGTCGAGCGCCACCCGGAGGCCAAGGACCGCACCGACCTGGAGCTGGCGCTGCTGGTCGCGCTCGACCGGGGCGCCCGGCACGCGATCGTGGTGGGGGGTGGGGGCGGCCGGGTCGACCACTTCCTGGCCGGTGGCCTCCTGCTGGCCTCCCCCGACCTCGCCGGCCTCGAGATCGAGGCGTTCGTCGGCGACGCCCGGCTCGCCGTCGTGCGCACCCGCCGCGGCTTCGCCGGCGAACCCGGGTCGCTGCTCTCGCTGCTGGCCGTAGGCGGACCGGCCCGGGGGGTGCGCACCCGCGGCCTGCGCTTCCCGCTGCACGGCGAGACGCTGGCCCCCGGCAGCACCCGCGGCGTCAGCAACGAGATGGAGGACCACCGGGCCGAGGTCTCCCTCGACGCCGGGGTGATCCTGGCCGTCCAACCCGACGGAGGTTCCCATGCCTGAACCCACCGGCCGCAGCCGCCGTCCGCGGCGGTACCGACCCCGCCCGCCCGCCCGCCCCGGCCGTGGTGTCGGCCGGAGGTCCGCCGGCGTCCTCGCCGCGGTGCTCGCCCTGGCCGTGGCCGGCGCCGCGTGCGGCGGCGGGTCGAGCCGGACCGGGGAGGCGGGAGACGGACCCCCCGGCCCGCGGGGGCGGACCGTGACGCTGCTCACCCACGACTCGTTCGCGGTCTCGCCCGAGGTGCTGCGGTCCTTCACCGAGAAGTCCGGGATCCGGGTGAAGGTCCTGCGCGCCGGCGACGCGGGTTCGATGGTCAACCAGGCCGTCCTCACCCGGGAGCGGCCCCTCGCCGACGCGCTCTTCGGCGTCGACAACACGTTCCTCTCCCGGGCGCTCGACGCGGGCATCTTCGAGCCGTACCGGTCGCCGGCCCTGGCCCGGGTCCCCGAGCGGTTCCGCCTCGACCCCCGCCACCGGGTCACGCCGGTCGACTACGGCGACGTCTGCGTGAACGCCGACCGGCGCTGGTTCCGGGAGCACGACCTCGCGCTGCCCGCGTCACTCGCCGATCTCGCCCGCCCGGCGTACCGCGACCTGCTCGTCGTCGAGAACCCGGCCACGTCGTCGCCGGGCCTCGCCTTCTTGCTGGCCACCGTGGCCCGCTTCGGCGGCGATCGCTGGCTCGACTGGTGGGAACGGCTCCGCGCCAACGGGGTGAAGGTGGTGTCGGGCTGGGAAGAGGCCTACTCGGGCGAGTTCTCGGGGAGCTCGGGGCGCGGGCCTCGACCCCTCGTGGTGTCGTACGCCTCCAGCCCCACCGCGGAGGTCACCGACGACTCCACCGCCCCCGACGAGACCCCGACCGTCGCGCTGCTCTCGACCTGCTTCCGCCAGATCGAGCTCGCCGGGGTGCTGGAAGGCGCCCGGCACCCGGAGGCGGCCCGGGAGCTGATCGACTTCCTGCTGTCGGAGCGCTTCCAGGCCGACGTGCCGGGCCGGATGTACGTGTACCCGGTGCGCGAGGGCACACCCCTGCCGGAATCCTTCGAGCGCTACGCACCGGTGCCGGAGAACCCGTTCACGGTCTCGCCGGCCCGGATCGGGGCGAACCGGGAGGCCTGGATCGAGGACTGGACCCGGGTGATGCTGCGGTGAGGCGGTCCGGCCCGGTGCCCCGGGGGGAGGCGGGGTGACACCGGCGCGCCGCGCCCTCCTGCTCGCCGCCGTGCCCGCCGCGTTCGTGGCCGTCTTCTTCGCCTACCCGGTGGCGGCCATCGTCGGCCGGGGCCTGGTGCCCGGAGGGCACCCGGACCTCTCGGCCCTGGGGCGGGTGGTCACCGACCCCCGGCTCCGCGGCATCGCCTGGTTCACGGTGGCGCAGGCGGCGCTCTCCACCGCCCTGACCCTCGTGCTCGGCCTCCCGGGCGCCCACCTGCTCGCCCGGGTCGACGTTCCCGGCCGATCGGTGCTGCGGGCCCTGGTGGTCGTCCCGTTCGTCCTGCCCACGATGGTGGTGGGCACCGCGTTCCGGTCGCTGTTCGGGCCCGGCGCACCGATGGCGGCCCTGGGGCTCGGCTCGGGCGTGTGGGCCATCGTGGCCGCCCACGTGTTCTTCAACCACGCGGTGGTGGTGCGCACGGTCGGCGGGCTGTGGGCGCACCTCGACCCCCGCCAGGAGGAGGCGGCCCGCACGCTGGGCGCCGGGAGGATCCGGACGTTCTGCTCGGTGACGCTCCCCCAGCTCCGGCCCGCGATCGTCTCCGCGGCCTCGATCGTCTTCCTCTTCTGCTTCACGTCGTTCGGGATCGTCCTGGTGCTGGGCGGGCCGCGGATCTCCACGCTCGAGACCGAGATCTACCGCCAGACGGCCGAGCTCCTGAACCTGCGCGTCGCCGCGGCCCTCTCGGTGGTGCAGCTGGTGGCGGTGGTCGCGGCCCTGGCCGTGGGCCGGCGGGCCCGGGGCCGGCGCGAGGTGACCCTCGCGCTGCAACCGGCCCGCCGCACCGCCCGCCGCCCCCGCGGGATCGTGGGGTGGGCGGCGACGGGCGCGCAGGCGGCCCTCGTCCTGGCGCTGGTCGTCCCCCCCCTGGTGGCCCTCGTGGCCCGGTCGGTCCAGACCCCGACGGGCCTCGGCTGGGACCACTACCGGGCCCTGGCCGGGCGGGGCGCGTCGAGCATCCTCTTCGCGTCGCCGGCGGCGGCCCTGGCGGCGTCGCTGCGCAACGCCGTGGCGGCGACCGCCGTCGCGGTCGCGGTAGGTGGCCTGGCCGCCGTGGTCCTCGCCCGTCGCCCGGGCGCCGCCGGCGGGCCCGCGGCGCGCCGGCGGGGTCGCGCCGGGCTCGCGGCCCTCGACACCTTCCTGATGCTCCCCCTGGGGGTCTCGGCCGTGACCGTGGGCTTCGGGTTCCTGATCGCCCTGGACCGCCCGCCGCTCGACCTGCGGACGTCGCCGGCGCTGATCCCGCTGGCCCACGCCCTGGTGGCCGCACCGCTGGTCGTCCGGGCGCTCGTACCCGTCCTGGAGTCCATCGACCCGCACCTGCGCGAGGCGGCGGGCACGCTCGGCGCATCCCCGCTGAGGGTGTGGCGCGAGGTCGACCTGCCGATCGTGGCCCGCGCCCTGCTGGTGGGGGCCGGCCTCGCGTTCGCGGTGTCGCTGGGGGAGTTCGGGGCCACCCTGTTCATCGCCCGCCCCGACACCGTGACGCTGCCCGTCCTGATCTTCCGCCTGCTGTCCCAACCCGGGCCGGAGGCGTTCGGGCAGGCGATGGCGGCGTCGTCGATCCTCATGGTGCTCACGGCGGGGGCGATGCTCCTGGTGGAGCGGATCCGCGTGGGCGAGGTGGGGGCGTTCTGATGCTGGAGGTGCGAGGCCTCACCGTCAGGTTCGGATCGACGACCGCGCTCGACGGCGTCGACCTCGAGGTCGCCGCGGGTGAGACCCTCGCGGTGCTCGGTCCGAGCGGCGGCGGGAAGAGCACCCTGCTGCGGGCCGTGGCCGGCCTCGAGGTCCCCGACGCCGGGACGGTGTCGTGGGACGGGCACGACCTGGCCGGCGTGGCACCACACCGGCGGCGGTTCGGCCTGATGTTCCAGGACCACGCGCTCTTCCCGCACCGCGACGTGCTCGCCAACGTGGCCTTCGGGCTGCGCATGCAGGGCGTGGGGAGGGGTGAGGCCGCCCGCCGGGCCCGGGGCGTGCTGGCCCTCGTGGGCCTCGACGGCTTCGACCACCGCGACGTGCGGTCGCTCTCCGGGGGCGAGCAGCAGCGGGTGGCGTTGGCCCGGGCCCTGGCCCCCGCGCCCCGGCTCCTCATGCTCGACGAGCCGCTCGGTTCGCTCGACCGTCGGCTGCGCGAGGACCTCGCGGGCGAGCTCCGGCGCCTGTTCTCCGCCCTCGGCACCACGGCGCTGTTCGTCACCCACGACCACGCCGAGGCGTTCACCGTCGCCGACCGCGTGGCCGTCATCGACCGGGGCGAGGTGGTGCAGACCGGTCCCCCGTCCGAGATCTGGAACCACCCCGTCGACGAGCGCACCGCCCGCTTCGTCGGGTTCGACAACATCCTCGACGCCGGACCCCACGGGGGGCGTGCCGCGGTGCGGCCCGAGGGCCTCCGGATCGACGCCGGCGGCCCGATCAGCGGCGTGGTGGAGTCGTGCACCTTCCGCCG
>JADLDD010000093.1 GCA_020846855.1 Acidimicrobiia bacterium
GACCTCGGCGCGGCGACCGGAGCGAGTGGAGCGAGCGCAGGGAGCTCGCGGGAGCGGCGAGCGGCCCGGAGGGCGGCGGGCGGGTATCCCGCCCGCCGAGCGAGCGCGACCATCTCGTTCGGATGAGGGTGTCGACGTGACGGGACCTCGGCGCGGCGACCGGAGCGAGTGGAGCGAGCGCAGGGAGCTCGCGGGAGCGGCGAGCGGCCCGGAGGGCGGCGGGCGGGTATCCCGCCCGCCGAGCGAGCGCGACCATGTGATCGTCGTCGACTTGGGGGCCCAGTACGCGCAGCTGATCGCCCGCCGGGTGCGAGAGGCCCGGGTGTTCTCCGAGATCGTCCCCCGCACCACGCCCGTCGAGGAGATCCTGGCCCGCCGGCCCCGGGCGATCATCCTCTCCGGAGGCCCGGCGTCGGTCCACGCCGAGGGGGCGCCGGGAATCGACCCCGCCCTCTTCGACTCCGGGGTGCCGGTGCTCGGCATCTGCTACGGGAGCCAGCTCCTGGCCCAGGCGCTCGGCGGTGAGGTGCGCCGCACCGGGGCGGGGGAGTACGGGCGCACCCCCCTGACCGCGGAGCCGGGCGTGAGGTCGGCCCTCCTCGCCGACCTCCCCTCCGAGCAGGAGGTGTGGATGAGCCACGCCGACGCCATCGTGAGCGCCCCCGACGGCTTCACGGTCACGGCCTCCACGCCCGCCGCGCCGGTGGCCGCCCTCGAGGACCCCTCCCGCGGCCTCTTCGGCGTGCAGTTCCACCCCGAGGTGGCCCACACCCCGCGGGGGGCCGAGATCCTCGAGCGCTTCCTCTTCGACGTCGCCGGCTGCCGCCCCACCTGGACCCACACCTCGATCATCGAGCACGCGGTCGGCTCGGTGCGCGCCCAGGTCGGCGGTGAGCGGGTCCTGTGCGGCCTGTCCGGCGGGGTCGACTCCGCGGTGGCCGCCGCGCTGGTGCACAAGGCCGTCGGCGAGCAGCTCGTCTGCGTGTTCGTCGACACCGGGCTGATGCGCCTCGGCGAGGGCGAGCAGGTCGAGGAGACCTTCCGCGGCCAGTTCCACGTCGACCTCGTGCACGTGAAGGCCGCCGACCGGTTCCTCTCCGCGCTGGCCGGCGTCACCGACCCGGAGCGCAAGCGCAAGATCATCGGCGAGACGTTCATCCGCGTCTTCGAGGAGACGGCCCGCGACCTCGCCGCCGGCGGCCGCCCGGCCCGGTTCCTCGTGCAGGGCACCCTCTACCCCGACATCGTCGAGTCGGGCGGGCCCGACAACGCGGTGATCAAGAGCCACCACAACGTGGGCGGCCTCCCCGACGACATGCAGTTCGACCTGGTCGAGCCGCTGCGCGACCTGTTCAAGGACGAGGTCCGCGCCATCGGCGAGGAGCTGGGGCTGCCCGAGGAGATCGTGTGGCGCCAGCCCTTCCCCGGCCCGGGCCTGGCGGTGCGCATCACCGGTGAGGTCACCCCCGAGCGGGTCGGGATCCTCCAGCGGGCCGACGCCGTGGTGCTCGAGGAGATCCGGCGGGCCGGGCTCTACCGCGACATCTGGCAGAGCTTCGCCGTCCTGCCCGCGGTCCGGACCGTGGGGGTGATGGGCGACGGCCGCACCTACGCGTACCCGATCGTGGTGAGGGCCGTCACCAGCGACGACGCAATGACGGCGGACTGGGCGCGCCTTCCCTACGATGTGCTGGAACGCATCGCATCGCGTGTGATCAACGAAGTCCCCGGGGTCAACCGGGTCGCCTACGACGTGACCTCCAAGCCCCCGGGCACCATCGAATGGGAGTGATGGAAATGGCCCCTGCCGACCTCCGGACCCTCGCCGAGACCGCCCGGGCGCTGGTGGCGCCCCGCAAGGGCATCCTCGCCGCCGACGAGAGCTCGGGCACGATCAAGAAGCGCTTCGACTCCATCGGCGTGGAGTCGACCGAGGACCGCCGCCGCTTCTACCGGGAGATGCTCTTCACCACCGAGGGGCACGAGGAGTTCGTGAGCGGGGTGATCCTCTTCGACGAGACGATCCGCCAGAGCGCCTCCGACGGCCGCACCCTGGTGCAGGTCCTCACCGACGCCGGCGTGATCCCGGGCATCAAGGTCGACAAGGGGGCCAAGTCGCTCGCCGGCGCGACGAGCGAGACCGTCACCGAGGGCCTCGACGGCCTGCGCGAGCGCCTCGAGGAGTACGCCGGCCTCGGCGCCCGCTTCGCCAAGTGGCGCGCCACCTACACCATCACCCACGACCTGCCCAGCCCTTACGCCATCGAGGTCAACGCCCACGCCCTGGCCCGCTACGCCGCCCTGTGCCAGGAGGCGGGGCTGGTGCCGATCGTCGAGCCCGAGGTGCTGATGGACGGCGGTCACACCATCGAGCGCTGCTACGACGTGACCCGCGACGTGCTCCAGGCCACCTTCGCCGAGCTGTACCGCGAGCGGGTGGCCTTCGAGGGGATGCTGCTGAAGCCCAACATGGTGCTCTCGGGCTCCGACTGCCCGACCCAGGCCGACCACGACGCGGTCGCCGACGCCACGATCTCGTGCTTCCGCGACGTCGTGCCGGCCGCCGTGCCGGGGATCGTGTTCCTCTCCGGCGGCCAGACCGACGAGACGGCCACCGCCAACCTCAACGCCATGAACCGCCAGGGCCCGCACCCGTGGGAGCTCTCGTTCAGCTACGGCCGGGCGCTCCAGGCGCCGGCGCTCAAGGCCTGGAAGGGCGACGACGCCAACGCCGCCGCCGCCCAGGGCGCGTACCTGCACCGGGCGCGCATGAACGGCCTCGCCCGCACCGGTAGCTGGAGCGCCGACCGCGAGAAGGCCGCCTAACCCCCCCGCGGGTCCCCCGGCCCCAGCCCCAGCCCCCACCATGGAGCGTTGGGTCAGTTCTCGTCGCGTAGCGGTGTTTCGCGCCCCAACGCTGGTGGGTGTGGTGGGAGGGGTCGGGTGGGTGGTTTGGGGTGGGTGGTGGGGGCGGGGGCGGCGCGGGCGGCGGGGGCGGGGTCATGAGACACGTGGGGTGACTGGGCGGGTGGGGTCGTAGCATCGCCGGCGATGCGGGCGTTGGTGCAGCGGGCCTCCCGGGCGGCGGTCCGGGTCGACGGTGAGGTGGTGGGGGAGATCGGGCCGGGTCTCTGCGTCCTGGTCGGCGTGACCCACGACGACGACGCCTCGGCCGCGGCGCGCCTGGCCGCCAGGGTGTGGAACCTGCGGATCTTCGATGATCATGACGGGCTGATGAGCATCCCTGTCGGGGAGGTCGGGGGTTCGGTCCTCGTGGTGAGCCAGTTCACGCTCTACGGCGACGCCCGCCGTGGCCGGCGCCCGTCGTGGGGCGCGGCGGCCCCGGCCGAACAGGCATCGACCCTGGTCACGGCGTTCGCCGACGAGCTACGGGCCCTGGGGGCCACGGTCGCCGAGGGTGAATTCGGGGCCCGGATGGAGGTGGAGCTCGTCAACGACGGCCCCGTCACCTTGATGGTCGAGACCTGAAGGGCGACCGCGGTCTGTCGCCGGTGGCCGGCGGGTGGGCGGGCATCGGGTAGGGTGCCTCATCCCGTGAATCCGGGTGACTCCCAGGGGCAGGGGGCCTGGGCAGCCGCTGTCGCCGGGTGAACGCCACCGACGCACCGCGCCGGGCCGGGTGCGGCGGTGGCCCGGCGGCCGATGGAACGCAGCCGAGAGCACGTCGAGAGCTCACGGAGCCGAGCGCTATGGAACGGATCGTCTCCCAGCACAGCATCTGGCACTTCGACACCGACCGCCGGCGCTTCCGGCGGGTGCCGAAGGGCGTAGCCGACTTCGAGCCCGTGCCCGACCACGTCTGGGAGCCGTACCACCGCCTCGACGTCGATTCCGACCGCGGCTCGTTCACGGTCATCCTCAACGAGGCCGGCACCCGCCTGCTCGAGGCCTGGTTCGAGACGGTCTCGGAGGCGGCCGGCGGCGATTCCACCGCCGAGATGCATCTCACCGCCGTCGACGCCACCGACGCCACCGACGGCGCCGACGCCACCGACGCCGCAGACGCCGCCGACGAGCCCCGCTGATCCGGCTCGCGCCGGATCCCCGCCCCGCCCCGAGCCTTACCCGCGCCGGACCTCGGCTGACCGGCGACGCCGCACCGGGGACGCCGCACCGGGGCCGCCGGCACCCCGGCGACCCGCGTGGCGAACGCGGCCCGCGCCCCCTGTATCCGGTGCGCGGCGCCGTCTCACAACCGAACATGCGTACGTAGGCCGACGGGGCCCGCCGGTACGATGGTGGGCGCATGACGACGGGCGCCCCTGCCGACCACCTCGACGATCACCTCGCCGACCCGCTGGCCGACCTCAATCCGGTCCAGAAGGAGGCGGTGGTCGCTCCGCCGGGGCCGATGCTCGTGATCGCGGGCGCCGGCTCCGGCAAGACCCGGGTCCTCACCCACCGGGTCGCGCACCTGATCTCGGCCGAGAAGGTGTCGCCGTTCTCGATCCTGGCCATCACCTTCACCAACAAGGCCGCCGCCGAGATGAAGGACCGGGTCGCCACCCTGGTGGGCCCGATGGCCCACCGCATGTGGGTCTCCACGTTCCACTCGGCCTGCGCCCGGATCCTGCGCCGGGAGGCGGCGCGCCTCGGCTACAGTCCGTCGTTCAGCATCTACGACCAGTCCGACGCCGTGCGCCTCACCGACTACGTGCGCCGCGACCTCGGTCTCGACCCCAAGCGCTTCCCGCCCCGCCAGCTCCAGGCCCGGATCTCGGCCCTGAAGAACGAGCTGGTGACCGCCGAGGAGTACGCGGCCGCGGCCGTCACCCCGCCCGAGAAGCGCCTGGCGTCGGTCTACGCCGAGTACCAGAAGCGCCTGGCCGAGGCCTCGGCCGTCGACTTCGACGACCTCCTCGTGCTGGTCGTGAAGCTGTTCCGGGAGCACCCCGACGCCCTGGCCCGCTGGCGCACCCGCTTCTCGCACGTGCTCGTCGACGAGTTCCAGGACACCAACGCCGCGCAGTGGGAGATCGTCCGCCTACTCGCCGCCGAGCACCGCAACGTGATGGTCGTCGGCGACGCCGACCAGGCCATCTACCGCTTCCGGGGCGCCGACTACCGCAACCTGGTGCGCTTCGAGGAGACCTTCCCCGACGCCACCGTGATCGTGCTCGAGCAGAACTACCGCTCCAGCCAGAACATCCTCGACGCCGCCAACGCCGTGATCACCAACAACGTGTCGAGGCGGGCGAAGCACCTCTGGACGGAGCAGGTCGGCGGCGAGCTGCTAACCGGCTACCAGGCCGACGACGAGCACGACGAAGCCGCCTTCGTGGCCCACGAGATCACCCGTCTCACCGACCACGAGGGGCACCGCTTCGCCGACATCGCCGCCTTCTACCGCACCAACGCCCAGAGCCGGGTGGTGGAGGAGGCACTGGTGCGGGCCGGGATCCCGTACCGCATCGTGGGCGGCACCAAGTTCTACGACCGGCGCGAGGTCAAGGACGCCCTCGCCTACCTCCGGGCCCTGGTCAACCCCGACGACGAGGTGAGCTGGAAGCGGATCGTCAACACGCCCCGCCGGGGGGTCGGCGACACGTCGGTCAACAAGATCGCCTCCTACGCCCAGGGCGCCGGCATCCCGTTCCGCGAGGCCCTCCAGGAGGCACCGGCGGCCGGGGTCACGGGCAAGGCGCTGGGCGGGGTCCGCGACGTGCTGGGGGTGGTCGACGGGCTGGTGGCGGCGTCGGCCGGGGGCGTGGCCGCGGCCCTGGAGCGGATGCTCGACCGGACGGGCTACGTGGCCGAGCTCGAGGCCGAGCGCAGCATCGAGGCCCAGGGGCGGATCGAGAACCTCCAGGAGCTGGTGGGCGTGGCCCGCGAGTTCGACGAGGCGCTCGACTCCGGCCAACTCGGGGTGCTGGCCGGCATCGCCGGGGTGGGTGTGGGTGGCCAGGGGGCGCCCCGGCCCACGCCCGCCGGCCCGGCCCCGGGTGGTGGGCTCGCCGCCGACCCCGGTACCGACGAGCCCGGAGCCGCGGCGGAGGCCGGCGGTTCGGGGGCCGTGCCCCAGGGGGTCGAGCGGGTACAGGCGTTCCTCGAGGCCGTATCGCTCGTCACCGACCTCGACCAGCTCGACGGCGACGAGAGCGCCGTAACCCTCATGACCCTCCACGCGGCCAAGGGCCTCGAGTTCCCGGTGGTGTTCATGCTCGGGATGGAGGACGGCATCTTCCCCCACGTGCGCACGCTCGGCGACCCCGACGAGCTC
>JADLDD010000094.1 GCA_020846855.1 Acidimicrobiia bacterium
AGCTCGACCGCCTGGCCGGGCCGTAGCGGCTTCCTCAGCCCGAGGATCATCACGTGGAGCCCGCCGGGCCTGAGGTGCAGCGTCCCGTGCCGGGGCACGGCGACCGCCCTCACATGGTGCATCCTCGCCGCCGGCGCCGGCCCTCTGGTCGTGGGGACGGGCGGGCGGTGGGCACGCGTGGGCGGCGGCGACTCGACGTGATGGGTCGTCGCCGGGGTCCGCACGTGGTGGGTGGACGGCGGGGACTCGACGTGGTGCGTGGTCGCCGGCGTGCGGACGTGGTGCGTGGTGGGCGGCGGGTCGTGGTGCGTCGTGGGCGGGGTGTGGTCGTCATGGCCCGGCTCCGGCTCGTGGCCGCGACCCCGGGCGTTTCCCGGCCCACCCACCGCCGCGACGACGGTCTCGTGGATCTCGGCCCGTTCGGCCACCTCGGCCGGCACGCTCACCCCGACGAGCTCGTCGGCGGCGGCACCGGTGTTGCGGAGCTCCAGGTACGCGCTCGTGGTGTCGGTTCCCGGGATCGACGCCCGGACCCACGCGCCGCTCACCTCGATGCCCGTGCTCGACCTCCCGGCCGAGAAGCCCCCGCCGCACGCGCCCGCCAGCGCGACGACGAAGGCGCCCGCGAGGACCCGGGTCCGTGTCGCCATGGTCACCTCCGTGCTCTACTGCCGTCCGGCGGGCGCCCCTCCGTGCGTCACCGAAACACCGCCTCTCGGGGCGCGCCTCACACGTATCGTGTCGAGAACGGCACTCATATCGTGTTCGGGCACCCTGGCCAGCGTCGACCACGGCGGCCGGAGGTTCCAGGGACGAACGTCACCGACCCGCGGGGCAGGAGCCCCGTGGCGGATCTCTTGGGCCCGTGGACGCCCCCGGCCCCGGGGTACGCAGGACGCGACGGGAGACGCCAGGACCGGGCCGGCGCGCCCGGTCAGCCGGTGCGGACCTCGGCCGTGACGGTGACGGTGCCGGCGTGACGGAAGCGCAGCTCGACCTCGACCTTCCGGCCCGCCTCGAGCGGCTCCTTCACCCCGAAGATCATGAGGTGGTACCCGCCGGGTTCGAGGCGCACCGTCTTCCCCTCGGGGAGCTCGATCCGGGAGACCCGGCGCATCTCCATGACGGGTGGGGTCGACCCGCCGTTCGTGCCGCTCATGTGGTCGCCGTGCCCCATGGTCGCCGGCGATCCGTCCCCTACGGCGACGCTCTCGTGGATCTCGGTCCGCTCGGCCACCCCGGCCGGCAGGCTCGCGCCGACGAGCTCGTCGGCCGCCTCGCCCGTGTTGCGCAGCGACATGTACCCCGCCGTCATGTCCTTGCCGGGGATCGAGGCCCGGATCCACGCCCCGTCGACCTCGACGCCCCGGGCGTTGCCGCCCGAACCCCCACCGCACGCGGCGAGCACCGCCACCGCCAAGGAGACCGCGCCGATTCGTATCGTGTTCATCATGCCGCCATGTGTAGCGCCGCCGCGCTCGGGTACTCCAAGCGGGACGGGCGCGAGGCGGGTGACCCTGGTCACCCCGTCACCTCGGCGACCGGCTCCGTCCCGCCACCGGCCACCGGCATCATCACCGTCTGGGGCGGGGAGCGCCGGAACGTGAGCCGGACCGGAACCCGGGAACCGGGAACGAGGGTGCCCTCCACCCCCGTGAGCACGAGGCCCACCCCGCCGGGCCCCACCGCGGCGTCGGCGCGAGGGGGCAACGCCACCGGGCCGGCCAGCTCGGCACGCTCGGCGACGCCGACCGCGACGCGGGCGCCGGTGAGCTCGTCGGCGCGGGTCCCGGCGTTGTGCAGGATCATCGACGCGGTGGCGGTCCGCGACCCGGAAGGGGGAGGTGACAGCGACGCGTCGCGCACGACGATCCCCGTCACACCGGCCGGATCGGCCACCCGGCGCAGGAGGGCCCGGATCGCCTCCGCGATCTCCGACGGTTCCATGCCCGTCAGCCACATGACCTGGACGCGCCCACCCGCGTCGACGGGGAACAGAGCCGACGTGTGGTCGACGGCGTAGTCGCCGTTGCGGTCGGGGGGCTTGCGCGTCACCTGCACGCCGAAGGCGGCCTGCACCGCCTCCTGGAGCTGCTCGTCGTCGGTGCGCAGTGCGTGCGCGCCGTCGAAGAAGTGGCCCACGTAGCGGCGCAGGACGTCCGGGGTGTCGCGCCGGGGGTCGACCGTCACCAGCGCGACCTGCACCCTGGCCCTCTCGGCCGGCTTCAGCAGCGCCGTGGCGGCACTCAGGTCGGCGAGGGCGGTCGGGCAGACGTCGGGGCAGTTGGTGTAGCCGAAGTACACGACGAGGAGCCGGCCGGGTTCGGCGTGGAACCCGAGGTCGGCGGGAGGCTCCGCGCTCACGTCGGGGAGGCCGAGGGCGCCGACGACGATCGGCGGGTCGGGGACCATGTTCGGCAGCGGCCGGGAGGTGGACGACCCGGAGCCGTCACGGCCGGAGCGGGGATCGGTGCCGCCGCTCCCGCACGCGGTGGTCAGCGCGAACACGGCGACGGCGGCGACCACACCGACCGCCGCGGCCGCCCGGCGCCTCACGGGGCCGTGGCCTCGGTGGCGTCCCCCCCGGTCGACGCCGACCGCTCGGCCCGCCGCAACATGGCCCGCAGCCCCCGGGCCAGGTCCTCGGGCTCCATACCCGTCGGCCACATCACCGGCACCCGGCCCGACGGGTCGACCGCGAACAGCGCCGAGGTGTGCCCGACGGCGTAGTTCCCCTGCGCGTCGGGCGGCTCCTTCTCGATGACCACGTCGAAGGCCTTGGTCACCTCCGCCATCCGGGCCTCGTCGTCGGTGCGCAGGGGATGCGCGGCCTCGAAGAAGTGCCCCAGGTACTTCACCATCACCTCGGCGGTGTCGCGCTCCGGATCGCCGGTGACGAAGGCCACCTGCACCCGGGACCGCTCGGCCGGGGTCAGGACGTCGAGCGCGGCGCTCAGCTCGCCGAGCGTCGTCGGGCAGATGTCGGGACAGTTGGTGTAGCCGAAGTACACGACGAGCAGGCCGCCCGGCCGGGCCCGGAACGGCAGCTCCTCGGGCGGATCGGTCGAGACGTCGGGCAGGCTGAGGGCACCGACCTCGTACGGGTGCTCGATGCGAACACCGGGGGGCAGGTCCGACGAGCTGCCGTCCCGCCCGGACGTGGTGGACGTACCGTCGCCGTCGCCCGCGGCGCCCGCGCAGGCGGCCAGGAGCAGCGCCGAGAGGAGCAGCACGAGGGATCTCTTCACCCTCCGATGTGTACCCCACCGGGGCGGGGCGGCGGCGAAATCTGCCCCCTCGAGCGGCCCGGACCGGTGGTCCTCCGGCGGCACCCGGCCCGCGCCGAGCACGAGGCGCCGTGACCGCGTTGCCGCACCGTCCGGATGGTGCCACAATCGCCGTTCCGTCCGTGCCGCCTGCCAACGGGACGGGCCCGAGCAGAGCAACGCCGGAGGGGCGACATGTCCGAATCCCCGTCGAGCCACGGGTTGGTGGCCGGGGGCTGGGACTCGGCGCCCCGCCGGGCCGCGCCGGGGGCGTTCGCGGGCGGGGGGATGCAGCCCGCGGGTGCGGGCGTCCCCGACTACGGCCTGGCCTCCCGCTTCCCCACCCCGGCGGCCATGCCGCCCGTAGACCGCCGGGTCGCCTGGTACCGGTCGCCGATCGGCCTCATCGTGCTCCTCGTGGTAGCGGTGCTCGTCGGCGGGGCGTTCCTGGTGCGACCGCGGCTCGACCTCCGCGTCGGGCGTGCGCCCGACGTCCCGGCACCGACCCTGCGCTGGGACGCCGTCGAGGTCCCGACCCGCCTCGCCACCGTCACCCCGGGCTTCCGCCGGGTCGCCGAGGGCGGGATCTCGGTGACCGTCCCGTCGTCGTGGCGGGCCGCCGGGCCGACCCCCCAGGAGGCGGCCTTCTTCGAGGCCCAGTGGAGGGCGCTCCCCGACGACGTCCTGCCCGACGGAGCGCCGGACGACGTCGAGCTGGTGCTGGTGGGCGTCGCCCCGAACCTCACCTCGGAGGTCAACATCACCAAGGCCCCGCCCCAGGGGTACGACGCGGAGGCCGAGCGCGACGCGGCCCGGGCCCGGCTGGAGAAGCTCGGCGTCCAGAACGTGACCAGCGGGTCGACCACGGTCGCCGGTCGCCCCGCCCTGTTCCTGCGGGCCGACCGGTACGCCCCGAACGGCCGGATCATCCGTATCGCCGGCTACGCGTTCTCGAGCGAGGCCGGCACCTACGGGATCACGTTCTTCACCTACGACCAGACCGTTCCCCCTCCCGTCGCGGAGATCATCGGAAGCATCGTCGTCGACTGATTCCCGCGCCGCCGTCCACCGGTCCGGCGCCGTCGTCGACCGGCTCCGAGGACCGGGGCGACGGCTCGTCGGTCACCCCGAGCGTGTTGCGATCGGCCGGGCCATACGTGGGTCGATCGCAACATGCTGGGCTCGCGACCTCAGGGCGGCGGGCGATCGCCGCGGCCGCGCCCCGCGACAGCGCCGTACACGAACAGGAGCACGCTCGCGCCGACCACCGCCACCAGGACGCTGTAGAGGCTGAACTCGTTGATCCCCTCACCGCCGGCGGCCTTGAAGAAGATCCCGCCGAGCAGTCCGCCCAGGATGCCGATGACGATCGTGCCGAGGCAACCGGCTCCCCTCACCCCGGTGACGGCCCGGGCCACCACCCCGGCGACGAGCCCGACCACCACCCAGCTCAGCCAGCTCACGGTCGTGAGGCTAACCCCCGACCGGCCCGCGCCGAAGCCCCACCGAGCGCGGTTGGGTCGCCAATCGGGGCCGTCGGTAGCCTGGTTCCAGGCACGGCAAAGGAGCCCGACGCGAAGATGACCACCACGCCTCCCACCCGCCACCAACGCCTCATCGCCTGGGTCGACGACATGGCGGCCCTCTGCCGGCCGGACTCGGTGCACTGGTTCGACGGCTCCGACGAGGAGGCCGAGCTGCTCGCCAAGCAGCTCGTCGACGCCGGGACGCTCGTCCCGCTCGACGGTGCCCGCCGGCCCGACTCGTACTGGGCCGCGTCCGACCCCGCCGACGTGGCCCGGGTGGAGGAGCGCACGTTCATCTGCTCCGAGAGCCCCGACGACGCCGGCCCCACGAACAACTGGAAGGCCCCGGGCGAGATGAAGGGGATCCTCCAGGGCCTCTTCGACGGTTCGATGCGCGGCCGCACGATGTACGTGATCCCGTTCAGCATGGGGCCGCTCGGCTCACCGCTGTCCTACGTGGGGGTCGAGATAACCGACTCCGCCTACGTGGCCCTGAGCATGAGGATCATGACCCGCGCCGGGCGCGCCGTCCTCGACGTCCTCGGCGACGACGGCGAATTCGTGCCGTGCATGCACTCGGTGGGCATGCCGCTCGAGCCGGGCCAGGCCGACGTGCCGTGGCCGTGCAACGCCGAGGAGAAGTGGATCACCCACTTCCCCGAGACGCGCGAGATCTGGTCGTACGGCTCCGGATACGGAGGCAACGCCCTGCTCGGCAAGAAGTGCTTCGCGCTGCGCATCGCCTCGGTCATCGCCCGCGACGAGGGGTGGCTCGCCGAGCACATGCTGATCCTCAAGCTGACCTCGCCCGAAGGGAAGGTGCACTACGTCACGGGCGCGTTCCCGTCGGCGTGCGGCAAGACCAACCTGGCCATGCTCATACCCACCGTCCCGGGCTGGAAGGCCGAGACGATCGGCGACGACATCGCCTGGATGAAGTTCGGTGCCGACGGCCGCCTATACGCGATCAACCCGGAGTTCGGGTTCTTCGGCGTGGCCCCGGGCACCAACATGGAGACCAACCCCAACGCCATGCTGGGCCTCGACGCCAACACCATCTTCACCAACACCGCGCTCACCGACGACGGCGACGTGTGGTGGGAGGGGATGACCCCGGAGCCGCCCGAGCACGCCACGAGCTGGAAGCGCACCGACTGGACCCCCGACTCGGGCGAGCCCGCCGCCCACCCGAACGCCCGCTTCTGCGCGCCGGCCGGCCAGTGCCCCGTGATCGCCCCCGAGTGGGAGGACCCCAAGGGCGTCCCGATCTCGGCGATGCTCTTCGGCGGACGGCGCGCCGACACCGTCCCGCTGGTCTACGAGGCCCGCGACTGGGCCCACGGCGTGTTCGTGGGGGCCACGATGGGCTCGGAGAAGACCGCCGCCGCGGCCGGCGGCCTGGGCCAGCTCCGCCACGACCCCATGGCGATGCTGCCGTTCTGCGGGTACGACATGGCCGACTACTGGGCGCACTGGCTGTCGATGCGCGACCGGACCGACGAGTCGAACCTGCCCCGCATCTACGGAGTCAACTGGTTCCGCAAGGACGCCGACGGCAAGTTCATCTGGCCCGGCTACGGCGAGAACTCCCGGGTCCTCGAGTGGATCTGCCGGCGCCTCGACGGCGAGGCGGGAGCCACCGACACCCCGATCGGCGCGGTGCCCTCCCCCGCCGACCTGAACCTCGACGGCCTCGACGTCGACCCCGAGCGGATCGCCCAGGCGTTGTACGTCGACCCGGAGCAGTGGCGAACGGAGTGCGAGAAGACGAAGGAGCACTTCAACCGCTTCGGCGCCAAGCTCCCCGACACCCTGCGCGCCGAGCTCGACGCCCTCGAGCAGCGCCTCGGCTGAGCCGCGACCCCGCGGGAGCGGCTCAGGGACGAGGGGCCGGCGCGGCGGGATCCGCACCGGTGGGGTCGGCGCCCAGCTCCTCGCGCCGCGCGAGGGCCGCGGCCTCGCCCCGATTCGACACCCCCAGCTTGGTGAGGATGTTCGACACGTGGACGCTCGCCGTCTTGGGGCTGATGAACAGCTCCTCGGCGATCTGGCGGTTCGTCCGGCCCTCGCTCACCAGGGCCAGGACCTCCATCTCCCGGCGCGACAGGCCGTGCGCGCGGCCGTCGTCGCGGCCGTCGGCCGGGCCGGTGCCGGCCGCAGCAGCCGCGAACGCGACCTTCAGGCGGTGACGCCGGGCGAGGCTCGCCACCTCCTTCGCTAGGCGCACCTCCCCCGTCGAGGCCGCGAGGTCGGCGGCGCGCTCCAGCGCCGCGCGGGCCTCCTCCCGATCGGGGGCCGCGCCCTCCAGATAGGCGCCGGCCTCCCGTAGGCGCGCGTACCCCTCACCGCCGCGCTGGCCGAGTGCCGCCCGGGCCGCCGCCACGGCCGTCCACGCCGCGGGGTCGGCCCGGCTCTCCAGGCGGGCGCGCTCGGCGGCGATCTGGAGCCGTTCCGGCTCGGCCGCCCGCCCGTGGCGTCCGGGCTCGGACCCGACCCGGGCGACCAGGGCTTCGAGGCGCTCAGCGCCGGCCCGGGCCTCCGCCTCCCCCGCCGCGTCGCCCGCGGCCCGGGCCGCCTCCACGTGGTCGGCCGCGGCCCGAATGCCGAGGGCCAGCAGCGGCCAGAGCAGGACCCGGTCGTCGAGCTCGTCGAGCCGCTCGGCGGCGACGAGCGCCAGGCGGGCGGCAAGCGCGGGATCGCCGCGGGCGAGGGCCAGCTCGGCCTCGGCCACCGCGGTGGGCGCGATGAAGTCGGGGGTGCCCACCTCCCGACCCTGTTCCGCCGCCTCGCCGATGTCGGCCGCGGCGCCGTCGAGGTCACCCCGGGCCAGGGCCAGCAGGCCCCGGGCGGTCAGGTGCTGGAGGCGGGAGAGCCCCACGAGCTCGTACCGCTCGATCGCCGCCAGCTCCGTCTCCACGGCGGCCCAGTCGGAGAGCCGGGCCCGGGTGAAGAGCGTGTCGAGCCGGAGCCAGAGGCCGTGACTGCGCTCGAGGCCGTTGCGCCGGGCCACCTCCGCGCCCTCCGCGGCGAGGGCCAGCACCTCGTCGTTGCGCCCGTCGATCTCGAGCACGCCGATGATGTTGGTGTAGTAGCGGCAGAGATCCTCCGGACTGCCGATCTCGGCCGCGATCCGGCCGGCCTCGCGGAGCAGCGCCTCGGCCTCCTCCCGCCGCCCGAGGAACCCGTGGACCACGCCCAGCGTGTTGCTCGCGTGCCCCTCGACCGTGCGGTCACCCGCGGTCCGGGCCATGGCGATCGCCGACGCGAGCCACGGCACCGCCTCCGTGAGGCGGTGCGCCAGCATCAGGGACTGCCCCAGCGTGGACATGACCCACGCCCGCTCGGACGACGGCGGGCTCGCGGGCACCAGGTCCACCGCGCGCCGGTACTCGGCGAGGGAGTCCTCGGTCCGCCCGATGTGGAAGAGATACCGCCCGAGGCGGGCCCGCAGGATCCCCGACCGCACCGGCGCCGCCGCCTCGTCGACGCCGGCGACCGCCTCCGAGGCGAGACGCACGGCACGCTCGTATCCACCCGACTGCGAGGCCGCCTCGGCCGCCCGGGCGAGGAGGTGGGGCCGGTCGCAGCCGGCGTGGCGGGCCGGATCGGGAACGCGCTCCCAGAGGCCGAGGGCCCGCTCGTAGTGCGCCAGGGCGTCGCCCGGCGCGCGGACCTCCTCGGCCCGGCGCCCGGCCTCGGCCGACGCCGCCAGACCGCGAGCGGGATCGTGGGCGGCCGCCCAGTGACAGGCGAGCTCGGCGGCCACGGCCGCCGGGCCGCCCCCGATGAGCTCCGGGTCCCGCGAGAGGGCCTCGGCCACCGCGGCGTGCATGGCGACCCGCTCACCCGGGAGCAGGTCCTCGTACACGGCCTCGCAGAGCATGGCGTGGCGGAACCGGTACGAGCCGTCGTCGACGCTCAGCACCTGGGCGTCGACCGCCCCGCGCAGCGCGTCGAGCAGGGCGCCCTCTGCGAGTCCGGCCGACGCCGCGAGGAGCCGGTGCTCGGCCCGGCGGCCGATCACCGAGAGCACCCCGAGCACCCGCTGGACCTCCGGGGCGAGCGGCGCGACGCGTACGAGGAGGAGGTCGCGGAGCGTCTCGGGCAGCGGACCCTCCGACATCCCCTGCGACGCCGCCACGAGCTCCTCGGACAGGAAGGCGTTCCCCTCCGACCGCTCGAAGACGCGGTCGACGAGCGCGGCACCGGGCTCGCGTCCGAGCAGCCCGGCCATCAGCTCGGCGGTCGTGGCGCGGTCGAAGCGGTCGAGCTCCACCCGGCGGCCCGCCCCGGACCTCTCCACCTCGGCGAGGAAGGCCCGCAGCGGGTGCCGTCGCGGAAGCTCGTCGGAGCGGAACGTGCCCACGATCCCCACCCGGGCCCGGCCCAGGTTCCGCAACAGGAAGGCGAGGAGGTCGCGGGTGGACCGGTCCGACCAGTGGAGGTCCTCCACCACGAGCAGGACGGGGCGGCGATCGCCCAGGCGGGTCAGGAACCCGAGGAGGTGCTCGAAGAGCCGGGCCTGGCCTCCGGTGTCCTCGGAGGCGCTCCCCGGCGCGGCCTCGGGGGCGCCGGGCGAGGCCCCGCCCGCGGCGTCGAGGTCGGGCAGCAGGCGCCCGAGCTCGTCGCCTCCGCCGCCGACGAGCGCCTCGAGCTCGTGGGGGCGCAGGGCGCCCACGAGGCCGCGCAGCGCCTCGGCGACGGGTAGGTAGGGCAGCGCCCGGTCGACCACCCGTACGCAGGCCCCGGTCAGCACGGTGGTGCCCTCCGCCGCGGCGCGGGCCGACACCTCGGCGACGAGGCGGCTCTTCCCGACACCCGACTCCCCTCCCACCAGGACGGCCGAGGGCTCCCCCCGGGCCGCGGCGGCGACCACCTCCGACAGGGCGGCCAGCTCCTGGTCGCGCCCGACGAAGGTAGGGCTGGTCATACGGGCAGGCACCGCCCCCGATCATCGCAGCCCGCGACACCCCGCGCTCCGGGAACGGCCGGACGGCCGCCGGCCCGCCGGATCACCCAGGGACCCCGCCGGCGGCGGGCGCGTCCGGCCCGGTGGTCCGCGGTCCCGGCCCCCCGCAGGTCGGCCAGCCTCAGGCGTGACTGCTCGGCACTGAACCAGATCGTGCTCATCGTGGCGACCTCCCGTCCGCTGCCGTCCACGATGGGGCTAAGGCCCACGCCGCGGCATCGGGAGGATGCCCTATTCGCCACCCGGTTCCCGCCGGCCGGGAAGGTCCGCGACTGTGACGCGGAACCCGCTCTCGGTGAGATCGGTGGCGACGACCCGGATGCCCCCGAGCCAGGTCGGGTCGGCGTTGCCGGTCCATCGGCGCAGGTCAGCAGGGCTGGTGCCCGTGGTCATCTCGATGAGCACGAGCCGTTCGAGATCGACCAGCAACTCGGTACGCGGCAACGCCACCGCGGCTTGCGCCACCCCAGCCGCGCCGGCCGCCCGAGACACCTCAGATCCCGCACCGCGGCCGGCCTCCGGTCCTGCGCCTCCGCGCGCACGCCGCGACCGTCGTGGTCGACTCCACCGTGACCACCAACTCGTCCGTCGTCTCATCCACCGCGAGCACGCGGACGCCATCCATTCCCGACAGCACCTCGGCCAGGCCGAGACCGTCGCCCATCGTCAGGGGTCTCCTCGTCGTCGCTACCTTCAGACGGCCGTAACGATCGCGGGACCCCTGGCCGGCGCGGTGGACCCTCAGCTACCTCAACCCCACCCCGACGCGAAGAGCCACGAAGAACATCTAGAACCCTGATGTCTCCACAACAATGACCCACGTACAATTGCTTTGCTTCAACTGCCAAGAGGAGACCGAGCATGCGCACGCGGCCCACTCGCCCTCGGGCGATGATTCTCTCGCTGACCCTGGCCTCCCTGCTGACGTTGACCGGTTGCCTCAACATCCCGGGTGATACCTCGCAAGTCGTCTTGGTGAGTGAGACCGACGCCAACGGCTGGCACTACCAATACTTCGAGAACCGCGCCTATCCGTGCTCGATCTCGGGGTACCAGACGTTCGTCCTGGGCACCAAGCACGGTTCTGATGACAACGCGACCGCACCGCTGTGGGTGTTCATGCACGGTGGCGGCGTCGGTCATTTCGACGCGGACGGCAACCCGCAACGGCCGAGCTTCATGGACCAGGAGACCCGCCGCCAGCTGATGAGCAAGCTCGACAGCGGACTGATCGGCCGGCTGGCCGACGAGCCTGGCGTTCCCTACCGAAAGCTGGCGGTTTCGTACTGTAGCCATGACCTCTATGCCGGCACCAACACCCCGGATGTCAACAACCCGGATCCGACCCGCCCCACAAATGGGGTGCTCGCCACCAATGCCGCCATTCGATACGCCACCTCGAACTATTCGACCAACGACTTCTTCCTCCACGGGGGCAGTGCCGGATCCGGAGGAACCTTCCACAACGCCTGGGCTCTCCAGCGCCAGGGGCTCGCTCCGGCAGGGATCGTCGCCGACTCCGGGGTCCTCAACTTCGCCTTCGAGCAGGTTCAGCAGCAGATCGGCAGCTCGTGCGCCCGGGGTGAGGAGGAGGGCATGCTCATCATCGACCGTTGGGATCCCGAGGTGGCGGATCCCAACAACCAACCCCACCTCCTGGTGAGCAGTGGCCGGTTGACCGTACCCATCATGCAGGTGTGGTCCCTGGCCGACAAGAACCCCTGCGGGGCCGATCCCACCCCCTGTCCCACCGCGGACGGCGGCACCGTCCAGATGAACGCCGCCGACTGCCAGCACGAGTTGCTCCGATCCGCCATCGAGGACCTCGGACCGTCGA
>JADLDD010000095.1 GCA_020846855.1 Acidimicrobiia bacterium
CGGGGGCCGCCCCGGCGGGGGCCGCCCCGGCCACGGGCGGTGACACGGCGCCCCCGCTGCTCGTGTACTACCACGGCGGCGGTTGGGTGCTGGGCAGCATCGACAGCCACGACAACACCTGCCGCTTCCTCTGCCGTCACTCCGGCGTCGCGGTCCTGTCGGTCGACTACCGGCGGGCGCCCGAGGACAAGTTCCCCGCCGCGGTCGACGACGCCCTCGCGGCCTTCCGCTGGGCGGTCGCGAACGCCTCCGATCTCGGCGTCACCCCCGAGGCCGTCGCCGTCGGCGGCGACAGCGCGGGCGGCAACCTCGCCGCGGTCGTTTCGCAGCTCGCGTCCCACGACGGCGGGGCCCGGCCGGCCTTCCAGCTCCTGTTCGTGCCGGTCACCGACCTGTCGGCCAAGAGCCGGTCCTACGAGCTGTTCCGCGAGGGCTTCTACCTGTCCGAGGCGACCATGGACTGGTACCGCGACCACTACCTCCCCGACGCCGAGGCCGCCCTCGATCCCCGCGCCTCCCCCCTGCTCGCCGGCGACCTGTCCGGGCTACCGCCCGCGTACGTCGCGACGGCGGGCTTCGACCCCCTCCGCGACGAGGGCGAGGCCTACGCCGGTCGCCTGCGGGCGGCGGGGGTACCGGTGGCGCTGCGGCGGCACCGGGGCCTGGTCCACGCCTTCGCGAACGCGACCGGCGTCGGCCGTACAGGCCGCGACGCCATGCTGGAAGCGGCCGGCGCGCTGGCGGTGGGCCTCTCCGCGACCCGGGTCTGAGGCGCCGGCCGGTCCGGCCGGCCGGCGTCAGCCGCCCGAGGCGTCCTGGGGGCGCACCTTGCCCGCGGCGATCCAAGGCATCATCGCCCGCAGCTCGGCCCCCACCTTCTCGATCGGGTGGCTCATCGACTTCTCGCGCAGCCGGTTGAACTCCGGACGGCCGGCCTCGTTCTCGGCGATCCACTCGTGCGCGAACTCGCCGCTGCGGATCTCGCCGAGGATGCGCCGCAATTCGGCCCGGGTGTCGTCGGTGATGACGCGCGGGCCCCGGGTCATGTCGCCGTACTCGGCGGTGTCGGAGATCGAGTAGTGCATGTTGGAGATGCCGCCCTCGTAGATCAGGTCGACGATGAGCTTCACCTCGTGCAGCGTCTCGAAGTACGCGGACTCGGGCTGGTAGCCGGCCTCCACCAGGGTGTCGAAGCCGGCCTTGATCAGCTCCACCAGGCCTCCGCACAGCACGACCTGCTCGCCGAAGAGGTCGGTCTCGGTCTCCTCCTCGAACGTGGTGTCGAGCACCCCGGCCCGGGTGGCCCCGATGCCCTTGGCGTACGCGAGCGCGATCTGCCGGGCCGAGCCGGTCGCGTCCTGCGCCACGGCCACGAGGGCCGGTACCCCTCCGCCCTCCTCGTAGGTCCGGCGGACGAGGTGACCGGGGCCCTTGGGGGCGATCATCCACACGTCGATGCCCGGCGGCGGCTCGATCTGGTGGAAGTGGATGTTGAAGCCGTGGGCGAACGCCAGCGAGCCGCCCTCGCGCAGATTGGGGGCGATGTCGGCCTCCCACACCTTCTTCTGCTCCGTGTCGGGGAGCAGCACCATCACCACGTCGGCCTCGGCGACGGCCGCCGCGGTGGGCAGCACGCGCAGGCCCGCCTCCTCGGCCTTCGCCTTCGACGCCGATCCCTCGCGCAGCCCGATCCTGACGTCGACACCGGAGTCACGCAGGTTCAGAGCGTGGGCGTGGCCCTGCGAGCCGTAGCCCAGGACGGCCACCTTGCGGTCGTGCAGCAGGCCGAGGTCGGCGTCGTTGTCGTAGTAGACGGTCGCGGGCATTGGGTCCTCCTGGGAGACGGCGCGCGGCGCGGCAGCTTACGGCTCAGGAGCCGCCGGACACCGCCCGCAGGCGGCGCGCCTTGGGCCGGCGGGCCAGCTTCGGCAGCGCGATGCGGCCGGTCCGCTGGAGCTCGACTATCCCGAACGGCGCCAGCAGCTCCGAGAACGCGTCGAGCTTGCCGGGCGTACCGGAGGCCATGATCGTCATCGCCTCGTGACCGACGTCGAGGATCTTGGCCTCGAAGATCGAGACCAGCTCGGTCACGTGCGACCGGAGCTCGGCCGACGCCTTCACCGTGGCGAGGAGCATCTCGCGCTCCACGGCGTCGGCCTCGGCCAGCTCGAGGATCTTCACCACCGGCACGAGCTTGTTGAGCTGCTTGGTGATCTGCTCGATGGGTGCCGACTCGGTGTCGACGACGATCGTCATCCGGCTGAACCGCTCGTCCTCGGTGGGGCTCACCGCCAGGGAGTAGATGTTGTACCCCCGGCGGGAGAACAGCCCCGCGACCCTGGAGAGAACGCCGAAGCGGTTCTCGACCAGGACGCTCAGGATGTGGTGGGTGGAGCCCAACTCGCCTCCCATGTCAACGACCTCCCTCTCCGACCTCGGGCCCGACGATCACGTCGTCGTTGGTCGCGCCGGCCGGGACCATCGGGTACACCTTCTCCCGGTAGTCGACCCGGAAGTCGACCACCACCGGACGGTCGTCGACCTCGTTGGCCTTCTCGATCGTGGGCACCACGTCGGACGGGTCCTCGACGCGGAACGCCACGCATCCCATCGCCTCGGACCACTTCACGTAGTCGGGCAGGTCCGGGGACAGGTAGACCTCGCTGTAGCGCTCCTCGTAGAAGAGCTCCTGCCACTGGCGCACCATCCCCAGATAGGCGTTGTTGAGGATCGCCACCTTGACGGGGATGCGCTCGGCGCTCGCGGTCACGAGCTCCTGGGCCGTCATCTGGAAGCACCCGTCGCCGTCGATCGCCCACACCATGGACTCGGGCCGGCCCACCTTGGCGCCGACCGCGGCGGGCACCGCGAAGCCCATGGTCCCGAGGCCGCCAGAGTTCACGAAGGTGTAGGGATGGTCGAAGTGCCAGTACTGGCTGGCGAACATCTGGTGCTGGCCGACGCCCGCCACCACGATCGTGTCGTCGGGTGTGTTGTCGCGCAGCGCCTCCACGCAGTACTGGGCCTTCAGCGGCCCGTCGTCGTGCTGCTCGTACCGGAGCGGGAAGCGCTCCTGCCAGCCGCGGACCTGCTGCCACCAGGGCGACAGATCGGGCCAGTCGCGCTTGGCCCGGTCGGCCCGGGTGGCCTTCACCATCTCCTCGATCACCAGGCGGCAGTCGCCCACGATCGGCACGTCGGGCCGACGGACCTTGCCCAGCTCGGCCGGGTCGACATCGACGTGGATCACCCGGGCCTCCGGCGCGAAGCCGTCGACCTTGCCGGTGACCCGGTCGTCGAAGCGGGCCCCGAGGGCGATCAGCAGGTCGGCGCGCTGCATGGCCGTGATGGCGGTGTAGTTGCCGTGCATGCCGGGCATGCCGAGCGCCTGCTCGTGGCGGTCGGGGAACGCGCCCCGGGCCATGAGCGTCGTGACGACCGGCGCGCCGATGAGCTCGGCCAGCGCCCGCAGGGCCTCCGCGGCCCGGGCCTTGAGGATGCCTCCGCCCGCGTAGATCACGGGCCGCTCGGCCCCCGCCATCAGCTTGACGGCCTCCTTCACCTGCTTGGCGTGGCCCTTGGTGGTCGGCTTGTAGCCGGGCAGGTCGAGGGAGTCGGGCCAGTACCAGTCCATGACCTGGTTCGAGACGTTCTTGGGGACGTCGACGAGAACGGGGCCCGGGCGGCCCGTGGTGGCCACGTGGAACGCCTCCCGGATGATCCGGGGCAGGTCGGCGGCGTCGGTGACGAGCCAGTTGTGCTTGGTGACCGGCATCGTGATGCCGACGGTGTCGGCCTCCTGGAAGGCGTCGGAGCCGATCGCCTGGTACGGGACCTGGCCGGTGATCACCACGAGCGGCGTGGAGTCCATGTAGGCGTTGCACAGCGGCGTCACGATGTTGGTGGCCGCGGGCCCGCTGGTGACCATCGCCACGCCGGGACGGCCCGTGACGTTGGCGTAGCCCTCCGCCATGTGCCCGGCGCCCTGCTCGTGGCGCACCAGGACGTGGCGGATCGACGACTCGATCAGCGGGTCGTAGACCGGCAGGATCGCCCCGCCGGGGATGCCGAAGACGACCTCGGTCCCCTGCATCTCGAGGCTCTTGATGAGGGCTTGGGCACCGGTGAGCTTCATGGCCGTTCTCCTGTTCTCCGGTCGGGGGGCGGTGTGGGGTCGGGGGGCGGTGTGGCGTCGGAGGGCGGTGTGCGGACATGAAAAACCCCTCGCCTGGGGCGAGGGGTCGGGAGCGCAGGGCGCGTCGGGGCGCCGTGCGCTAGGTGGCTACGAGAAGTCCGGTGTGTGCACGTGGAGACATCGGCACGATGCTATCACGGCTCGAGGCGGGCCGGGCAAGGGTTCACGCCCGGCTGCGGGACCAACCGAAGTCGCGGCGGCCCCCGCGGTCCATGCGCCAGTCGGAGTGCGCGGTCGCGGCGACGAGGAGGGCGAGCGCGCCCGTGGCCGGGAGGTCGCCCGAGTCGCGCTGGATGCGGTCGAGGTACGGGCGCTGGGCCCGCTCGAGCAGCCCCCGGTCGTCGCCGGCCAGGTCGACCAACTCGCGGACCGCGGCGACCCGCTCGGGTACGGCCGCGGTGTCGGCGACGTTGGTGTCGAGGGCCGCCGGGCCCGAGGCGAGCACGGCGGCGCGCTCCACCACCTCGGAGAACCGGGGTGACTCGGGACGTGAGCCCAGCTCCACAGAACCGATCATGCCCCCGCGGTAGACGGTCGACAAGGCCCGGGAGCCCTTCCAACCGGCGCCGGGGAGTCGTACGCTCGAAGCACCGCAGCAGAACCACCATGGGGGGTGACCATGGGCTTCGTACAGATAGTCGACTTCCACGCCGCCGACCTCGATTCGATCCGGGCCCTGGAGGAACGCTGGGACGCGGAGACAAAGGGACAGCGGACCGCGCGGCGGGCGCTCCTGTGCCAGGACCGCGCCGATCCGAGCCACCTCGTCAACGTCGTGTTCTTCGACTCCTACGAGTCGGCGATGGAGAACTCGGCCCTGCCCTCCACGCAGGCGATGGCCGGCGAGATGCAGAAGCTCGCGGGCGGCGCGCCGACCTTCCTCGACCTGGAGGTGATCGACGATCTCAGCTAGGGACTCCCGGGCGGGACGTGCGGAGAGGAGCGTCGAGGGGCTCGACCCCTTCCCACTGCTCGACCGTGAAGCGGTGCGCCTGGGGGCGTTCTTCTCGTCGCGAAGAGACGACGAGTGGGAGCGCCCCTCGCGTTGCGCGGGGTGGACCGTTCGCGACGTGCTCGCCCACCTGGCGTGGACCGAGCGCTACCACCACGCCTGCCTCGACGATGCGCTCGACGTGCTCCTCGTGGAGGCCGCCCGCGCCGGCGCGTCCGACCTCGACTCCTTCAACGCCTGGGGTGTCGACCACTACGCCGGAGTGACGCCCGGCGAGATCTTCGCCGAGTGGTGGCCGGCCGACTGCGAGACCCGCCACCGCCTCCGGGCCCGCGGCGGAGGGACGATGACCACCATGTGGCCGTCGTATCCCGTCCGGCTCCAGGCCTTCCACATCGCCGCCGAGCTGGCCACCCACGCCGACGACGTGGGCGTTCCCGAGACCGGGTGGGAGCACGCCGGACGGGCCGCGTGGCGGGCCAGGGTGGCGTGCTTCGCCCTCGCCGAGCACAGCCCCGAGGTCACGGTCGTGCCGGCCGGCGACGGCTGGGTCGCCGAGGTCGACGACCTGCGGGTGGCGCTCAGCGCGGCCGAGCTGATCGACGCGGCCGGCGGCCGGCTCCCGCCCACGAACCCGCTGCCCTCCCGGCTCCGCGACGCGCTGCGGGCCGGATAGGCCGGGGGCCTGCCGGGTCCGGCGCTAGGCGAGTGCCTCCTCGATCCGGCGGAGCACGTCGTCGTCGAGGCGCCCGATCACGTCGAGGGCACCCAGGTTGTCGCGGAGCTGCTCGACCCGGCTGGCCCCGGTGATGACCGACGAGACGTGCGGGTTGCGGGCGCACCACGCGATCGCGAGCTGCGCCGGAGAGCAGTCGAGGTCGCGGGCGACGGCGGCGAGCCGGTCGACCTTGGCGTTGGCGGCGGGGTCGACGAGGAAGTCGCGCAACCACTCGTAGCCCGGGAGGTCGGCCCGGCTGCCCTCGGGAGCGCCGTCCCGGTACTTGCCGGTGAGGAGGCCCGAGGCGAGCGGGCTCCACGTGGTGAGGCCGAGGCCGATGTCGTCGTAGAGGCGGGCGTAGTCGTGCTCGACCTTGCGACGACGCAGGAGGTTGTACTCCGGCTGCTCGACGACCGGCTTGTGGAGGTGGTGGCGCTCGGCGACCTCCCAGGCGGCGCGGATCTCGTCGGCCCGCCACTCGGAGGTCCCCCAGTAGAGGGCCCGCCCCGACGCCACGATGTCGGACATGGCCCACGTGGTCTCCTCCACCGGCGTGTCGGGGTCGTGCCGATGGCAGTAGAGGATGTCGACGAAGTCGAGACCCAGGCGTTCGAGCGACCCGTCGATCGCGTCGAGCAGGTACTTGCGGTTGAGGGTGTTCTTGGTGTTGACGCCCTCGTGGATGCCCCAGAAGAGCTTGGTGGAGATCACGTAGGAGCGCCGTTCCCACCCCAGCTCGGCGATGGCCCGACCCATGATCCGTTCCGACTCGCCGCCGGCGTACGCCTCGGCGTTGTCGAAGAAGTTGACGCCGGCGTCGTGGGCCGCGCCGAGGCACTCGACCGCGAGGGCCTCGCCGACCTGACCCCCGAACGTGACCCACGACCCGAACGACAGCACGCTCACCTTCAGGCCCGAGCGGCCCAGCCGGCGGTACTCCACGTGAACCCCCTCTACGCCCGTCCCGGCCCTCCTCCGCGAGTGTACGGGCGCGTCCGGCCGGCCGTATCTGACGGACCGTCAGGTACAGTGCGCTCCCATGGCCACGTCGCCCATCCGTCCCGAAAGCACCGCGCCGGGGCTCCTCGCGGGAGTCCGGGTGGTGGAGTGCTCGATGCTCGGCCCGGGGGCCGTGTCCACCCCGCTCGCCGACCTGGGTGCCGAGGTGGTGAAGGTCGAGTCGCCCCAGGGCGACTACGTGCGCCGGATGACCTGGCCGATCGTCGAGGGCGTGTCGCTGATGCACCTCCACATAAGCCGGGGCAAGAAGAGCGTGGTCCTCGACCTCCGCACCGACGAGGGCGTGGAGGTGTTCCTCGACCTGGTGCGGCGCGCCGACGTCGTGCTCGAGGCGATGCGTCCGGGCGGTCTCGAGCGCCGGGGCCTCGGCTTCGACCGGCTGCGGTCCGTCAACCCGTCGATCGTGCAGTGCACGGTGTCGGGGTACGGCAGCACCGGCCCCTACCGGAACCTGGCCAGCCACGGCATCGCGTACGACGCGTGGGCCGGGATCTTCTCGCCCGAGACCGACGACGCCGGCTACCCCGCGATCCCCGACCACGTCTCGATCGGGATCAACGCCGCCCCGCTCTATGCGGCGCTCGCCATCCTCGCTGCCGTGATCAGGGCCCGGGCGACGGGCGAGGGCTGCCAGATGGAGCTGGCCCAGTCCGACGCCGCGGCCGCGTTCGACTGGTACCGCAGCGAGACGTACCGCGCCTACGAACGGCCCGAGAGCGAGGTCACCGGCAACGCCGCCGACGACTACGCGCGCCGCGAACCGGCGATCGCCGGGATGCGCGGCGGCGTCCGGTACCAGATCTACGAGTCGGCCGACGGCTACGTGCTCTTCATGGCGTCGGAGCAGGCCTTCTGGAAGAACTTCTGCGCCGCGGTGGGGAGGATCGAGCTCTTCGAGCGGTGGCCGGGCTCGCAGTACGGCGACCACGCCCGGGGCAACCGCGAGCTCCAGGGCGAGCTGGCCGCCGTCTTCCGGGCGCGCTCCACCGCCGAGTGGGTCGACCTGGGCATCGAGGCCGACTTCCCCCTCGCGCCGGTCAACACGCCCCGGACCCTCCCCGACGACCCGCAGTTCCGCGACCGGTTCACGTGGATCCCCACCGAGCGCCTGGGGGCCGAGCAGCTCCCGTTCCCGCTCCGGATCGAAGGTGAGGAGCTCCCGGTGCCCACCCGGGCCCCGGAGGTGGGCGAGCACACCGAGGCCGTGCTGCGAGAGGTGCTCGGCTACGACGACGCCCGCATCGCGGCGCTGCGGGAGTCCGGCGCCCTCGGCTGACGGCGCCGACGGCGAGCGGGGCCGGCGGCGCCCGGGGTCACGCTGACGAGCCGATGATCCTGCGCAGCCCGTCCTCGAACTGCTGGTCCGAAGCCACGGTCGTGAGCACGCCGACGAGGCGACGGACGGTCGGGTACTCGCCTGCGTCGAGAACCTCGACGGCGGACCGCCAGCGCCGGCTGTACTCGCGACGCGTCAGGGCGCGGGCGCGCGGGAGCTCCCAGGCGACGAAGCCGAGCGTGTACGCGAGCAGGTCGTAGTAGAGGCGGACGGCCTCCTCGTCCTCGACCCCTGAGGCCGTGAGATCGGACAGCCTCTGCTCGAGCAGCACGAAGACCGCCGCGACCGCGACGTTCTTCTCCGACACCACGCCCGTCGTCACCGTCCCGTGCTTCTCGGGAGCACCCTGGGACCTCGATGCCCTCGAGCCGCTCGCCCACCGACCGCTGCGCACCATGCGCCTGCCCGAGGCCGTCGGCGAGCTCGA
>JADLDD010000096.1 GCA_020846855.1 Acidimicrobiia bacterium
GCGTTGCGGGGGAGCGCGTCCACGAACCAGATGCCCTGGGGGACCTTGTAGTCGGCCAGCCTCTCCGCGCAGAAGTCGCGCAGCTCGCAGGCCTCGGCCGCCGCGCCCGGGCGGAGCGCCACGAAGGCCCCCACGGCCTGGCCGAGCACGGCGTGGTCCACGCCCACCACCGCCGCCTCGTGCACGGCGGGGTGCTCGTACAGGACCGCCTCGACCTCGGTGGCGGCGATGTTGTAGCCGCCGCGGATTATCACGTCCTTGGCCCGGCCGACGATGTAGAGGTAGCCGTCGGCGTCGAGGCGCCCGAGGTCGCCCGAGTGCAGCCAGCCGTCGGCCCAGGTCGCGGCGGTCGCGTCGGGGTCGTTGTAGTACTCGCGGGGGTGCTCGCCGACCTTGATCAGCACCTCGCCCACCTCGCCGGGGGGCAGCGGGTCGCCGAGGGGATCGGCGATGCGGATCTCGGTGGGGGCGACGGGCATGCCGACCGACCCCGGGCGGTTCGCGATCTCGCCGGGGGGCAGGAACGTGTAGGCCATGCCCGCCTCGGTCATCGAGTAGCTGTTGCTCACGCTGGCCCCCGGGAGGCGCTCGGCGACGGCGCGGTGCCGGCTGGGCGGCAGGGGAGCCGACCCGATCGCCACGAGTTGGAGGCTCGAGAGGTCGGCGGTCTCGAAGCGGTCGGAGGCGAGTAGCAGCTCGACCATCGCCGGGACGATGAACGTGCAGGTGGGCCGGTATGCCTCTACGGCGTCGATCCACGTGGCGGCGTCGAAGCGGGGGATGTACAGGCCCGTCATGCCCAGCTTCATCGGGTTGTAGGTGAAGGTCGTCCCGGCGAAGCTGAACAGCGGCGACGCGTGGAGCCAGGCCTCGCCCGTCCAGTGCGGCTCCCCGTTGGGGACCATGTGGGTGTTGCGGTGCCGCACCGCGATCCCCTTGGGCCGGCCGGTGGTACCCGACGTGTAGACGATGTCGGCGAGGTCGTCGTCGCCGGGAGGGTCGGGGAGGGCGCCCGAGCCGGCGGCGGTCAGGGCCGCCCACCCGGTCTCGTCGTCGGCGGTCACCCGTCGCAATCCGGGGTCGGCCCGGTCGAGACGGCCGGCGAGCGTCGTCGACGTCACGACCAGCGCCGGTTCGCAGTGAGCGGTGATGGCCGCCAGCTCCGGCGCCGCGAGGCGGGTGTTGAGGGGTACGGCCACGGCCGCGGCACGGTGCACCGCGGCGTAGGTGGCGATCCAGCGGTGCAGGTGGTCGTTCTCGAGGAGGATCGCCACCCGGTCGCCGCGGCCGACGCCGCGCTCGACCAGCCCCCTCGCGGCGCGGTCGGCGAGGTCGTCCCAGGCCGCGAAGGTCAGCGCCTCGCCGTCGGGCAGGCGGACGTACGCGACCTCGTCGGGAAGCTGGGCCGCCATGTTGCGGAGCTGATCGACCTGTAGGGGCATGCCGTTCCCCCTGGCGCACGGCTGCCGGCCGGCCGAGCCTACCCACGGCGCGTCGAGGTCGCGGCGGGTCCGGGGTGGTTGTGGCCGGCGGCCGGGGCGGCGACGATGTGCCGATGGGAGCGGGCCGGACCGACGTCACGGTGGGCATCGACATCGGCACCACCTCGGTGAAGGCGTTGGCCGTCGACGCCGAGGGCGGGATCCGGGCCCGGGCCCGGATCCCGCACACGTTGCTGGCCCGCCGGGCCGGGGAGCTCGCGCACGACGCCCGGGAGGCGTGGCACGACGGCGTGACGCGGGCCCTGGCCGGGGTCGAGCGCCCCGACCTGGCGGTGCGCGGCGTCGACGTGGCCGCGATGGTGCCCTCGATGTGCGCGGTCGACGCCGCCGGGGTGCCGTTCTCCCCGGGGCTCCTGTACGGCGACGAGCGCGGGCGGGGAGACGACCCGTCGCTCGACCCGTCGCAGTCGGGCGAGGCGACCCGCTTCGCGGCCTGGCTGGCGGCCACCCATCCCGACGCCGCCGGCTTCTGGCCCGCCCAGGCCGTGGCCAACCGGGCGCTCGGCGGTCCCGGAGCGATCGACACGGTGGTGGCGATGACGATGGTGCCCCTGTTCGACTACACGGGCTGGGACGCCTCGGTGGCGAAGGCCCACGGCATCGCCGACGTCGCGCGGCTACCGGAGCTGTCGGCCGGACACGGCGCGATAGGGACGGTCCCGGCGGCCGGCGGCGCGGCGCTCGGTCCGGGGACGATCGACGCGTTCGCCGAGCAGCTCGTGGCCGGCGCCGACTCCGACGGCGACGTCCTGGTGATCCTCGGTTCCACGCTCATCGTCTGGGCCGTGGTCCCGGACTGGATCGAGGCCCCCGGCCTGTGGACCGTGCCCCACACCACGCCCGGCAAGGTGCTCGTCGGCGGCCCTTCGAACGCGGGCGGCCTGTTCGTGGGCTGGGTCCGCCGGCTGCTCGGCGACGGGCCCGGAGTCCCGCCGCCCGGCGCCGCACCGGGCGGACCGGGCGGACCGGGCGGACCGGGCGGTCCCGGAGGGGTCGCGGTCGGCGACCCGGAGGGGGTACCGGTGTGGCAGCCGTACCTCCGGGGGGAGCGGGTGCCGATGCACGACCCCGACCGGCGCGCATCGCTGCACGACCTCCACATCGGCCTCGACGCCGCGGCCGTCCGGCGCGCCGCCTACGAGGCCTCGGGCTTCGCGGCCCGCCACCTCCTCGACCTCTCCGGTGTCGAGGCGCGACGGATCGTCTGCACCGGCGGGGGGTCGCAGGACCCGGGCTGGGTCGGCGCCCTGGCCGACGCCACGTGCCTCCCGGTCGACGTGGTCGCCTCGCCGGAGGGGGGCGCGCTCGGCGCGGCGTTCCTGGCCCGGGTGGCCGCCGGCCTCGAGGAGTCGCCCGACGGTGCGCGGAGGTGGGCGGCCGTCTCGCACCGGGTCGATCCCGATCCCGACCCCGGCGTCGCCGGGGCCGTGGCCGCCCGCTACCGGCGCTACCGGGAGCTCGCCGGCTGACAGCCCCC
>JADLDD010000097.1 GCA_020846855.1 Acidimicrobiia bacterium
ATCCTGCACGACGTCACGCCGCTGGTGGAGCCGCTGTCCCTCGACGAGGCGTTCCTCGACGTGACCGGTTCCCTCCGCCGCCTCGGCCCCGGCCCCGAGATCGCCCGGTCACTGCGGGCCCGGATCCGTGAGGAGACGGGCCTGGTGGCCTCGGTGGGGATCGCCGGCACCAAGATGCTGGCCAAGATCGCCTCCGACCTCTCCAAGCCCGACGGGCTGCTGGTCGTGGCGCCGGGCACCGAGGACGCGTTCCTGCGTCCGCTGCCGATCCGCCGGCTGTGGGGTGTCGGGCCCGCCACCCAGCGGCGCCTCGCCGCGCTGGGCGTCTCCACGGTGGGCGATCTCGCCGACCTGCCCGTCGACGCGGTCATCCGGTCGCTCGGCCCGTCGGTGGGGCGTCACCTCCACGACCTCGCCAACAACGTCGACGACCGCCCCGTGGTCCCCGAGCGGGAGGTCAAGTCGATCGGGCACGAGGAGACCTTCCCGACCGACGTCGACCGCCGCGACGAGCTGGAGCGCCACCTGGCGCGCATGGGCGACCGGGTGGCGGCCCGGTTGAGGGCCGCGGGCGTGGTGGCCCGGACCGTCCAGCTCAAGCTCCGCTACGGCGACTTCCGCACCCTGACCCGTTCGACGACCCTGCCCGGGGCCACCGACCGTACGGCCGACGTGACCGGGGCCGCGAGGCGGCTCCTCGCCGGCCTCGACGTGGAGCCGGGGGTCAGGCTCCTCGGCGTCTCGGGTCAGAACCTGGCCCGGCGACCGGCCGTCCAGGAGGAGCTCCCCTTCGGGACGGCGGACCGGCCCGCCGCGGTCGGGCGGCGCCCCGGGCGTCGGGGGCGGGACACCCGCCGGCTCGACGGGGCCGTCGACGCGGTCCGCTCCCGCTTCGGCGACGCCGCGGTCGGCTCCGCGGCGCTGCTGGCCCCGGGCGGCCTCGTCGTGGACCGGCGTGGCAGTCTCTGGGGCCCGGCCTCCGAGCAGGATCCGGAGGTCGGGGCCGGGCCGACGGGCCCGACGCGGTCTCGCCGTCGCGGGGCCGGCGGGGCCGGAGGCGCACAGGACCCGGAGGAGGATCGGGAGCCGTGATCAGGATCGGGATCGTGGGCTGCGGCTTCATCGGGACGGTCCACTCGTTCGCCCTGCACCAGCTGATCGCGGGCGGCCTCGTCGACGCCCGCGTCGCGGCCACCTACGACCGCGACGCCGCCAAAGCCGCGTTCATGGCCGGCCACCACGAGGGCGCGGTCGCCGCCTCGACGCTCGACGCCTGCCTCGACGCGGTTGACGCGGTCTGGGTGTGCACGTGGACGGCGGGGCACCTCGAGCCGGTGGAGGCCGCGGCGGCCCGAGGGATGCCGATCTTCTGCGAGAAGCCGCTCGCCCCCGACCTGGCCACCGCCGAACGGCTCGCGGCCGCCCTGTGCCTTGTGCCGCACCAGGTCGGTCTCGTGCTCCGCCACGCCCCGGTGTTCCGGACCCTCGCCGCCGAGGTGGCGTCGGGGCGCCACGGCCGGGTGATGGCCGCCCAGATGCGCGACGACCAGTACCTACCCAACCAGGGGATCTACGGCTCGACGTGGCGCGACGACGTGTCGGTCGCCGGCGGCGGGACGCTGATCGAGCACTCGATCCACGACATCGACGTGCTGCGCTGGGTCCTCGGCGATCCGATCGACGTCACCGCCCGCACCGGCAGCCTGGCCGGCCACCCGGGCATCGAGGACACCGCCACCGTGCTGTTCTCCTACCCCGACGGCGTGGGGGCGACCCTCACCAGCGTGTGGCACCAGATCCTGTCCCGGCCCTCCACCCGGCGCCTCGAGGTGTTCTGCGAGGACGCGCTGCTCTGGACCGACGACGACTACCTCGGGCCCGTCCACATCGAGACCGGCGACGGTGCCGAGGCCGTCGAGGCCGAGCTGCCGGACTGGGTCGATCGCTTCACCGTCGGGGAGGCGCTCACCAAGCCGCTGGCGCAGTACGCCGAGCCGGCCAAGCACTTCCTCGACGCGCTGTCGGCGTCGGGTCCCGCGGCCCGGGGCTTCCCCGACGCGCCGGCGGCCCTGGCCGCCCACCGCCTGGTCGACGCCGCCTACCGCTCGGCCGCCGCCGGGTGCCGGCCCGTCTCCCCGGCGTGATCGGCTCCCGGAGCCGTCGGCGGCCGGGGCCGTCCGATGTCGCACCGCCTCCGCCGATGGAACCGGCGGCCGGCGGGTCGGGGCGGGTGACGGGCAGGTGGTCGGTCGGCCGCGTCGGCGTTGCGGAGAGGATCACCTGTCCCCGCGGCTGTTCCGCGGGGGCAGGTGATCGGGTCACATCTCGAAGATCTCGTCGATGTAGCCGATCCCGACCCCGTCGCCGATGTTCACGTTGACGGGGTTGGACGCCTGGAGCTCGAAGTCGAGTCCGTTGCTGTCGGGCAGCACCCAGACCCACACCTGCTTGGTGGTGACCATCGGTGGGAACACCACCGTCTTCGACACCGGCAGGTAGTTGACGCCCTCCGAGGCCGTGCCGTCGGCCGTATCCACATCGACCAGGGCGTAGTCCTCGAGCGCCCGGTCGAGGGTGACGTCGAACTTCATGATCCGCGGCCGGTCGGGCAGCGAACGTGCGGTGACGTCGCCCACGGAGACCTGGGGCCGGGGGTCGTCGTCGTTGATCTGGAAGAACGCGAGGCCGGGGCCGATGCCGCCGAGCTGCGCCCCGCTCGGGTTCGACAGCAGCACGAACACCCACTCGGTGGGTTCGGACAGGTCGTCCTCGGCGATCGGGACGTCGATGATCCCCTCGACCTGGCCGTCCGGGATGGTGAGCGTCCCGCCGGCGGGCGTGTAGTCGCCGGGGGCGTGGGCGTTCCAGTCGATGGTCTGCCAGTCGACCGTGATCGTGTCGTGGTCGTCGACGTCGTTGCCGTACGCGTCCTGGACCCGGATGCCGACCTGCTGCACGGGGGGTCCGGTGGGCGGTTCGTCGGCGATGGAGAGCCCGCCGACCAGGTATAGGTCGGGCGCGACCGCCGCCGGTCGGAGCTCGGGGGCGGTGGAGGCCCGGGCCGCCGCTGCCGGTCCGGCCGCCGCGGCCAGCGACGTGATCAGGAGGGCGACCAGGACGGGAAGCCTTCGTGCTGTTCGGAGGAGTCGTAGGTGCATCTTCGGTTCCTTTCTCGTCGACCGGGGCGCGGCCGTCCTCTCCGGGGGGCGAAGGTAGGAGACGGGCGTCCCCCGGGCGTCCCACGCGCCTTGCCGGCGGTGCCGAGAGGCGCTCACGTCGTGAGGCTCCGGAGCCGGGTGTGCTCCTCGCCGGGGGCCACACCCAGGCGTCCCAGGGCCGCCTCGGCCCGGGCCACGTAGAACCGGGCGCGGCCGAGTTGCCCGGCGGCGAGGAGCAGGCGGGCGGCCCGGAGGTAGTGCTCCTCCTCGTCGGGGCGAGCGGCCACCAGGTCTTCGGCCAGCGCCAGCCCGGCGACCACGTCGCCGCGGCGCTCGGCGTCGTCGGCCAGGAGCCCGATGAGCGCGACCCGACGCTCGGCGAGGCCGTCGCGGGCCACGATGGCCCAGTCGGCGTACGGCTCGTCGGGGAGGAGGTCGCCGCGGTACCGGCTGAGCGCGGAGCGCGCCTGAGCCAGGGCGTCCACGGCGTCGCCGCGGGCGGCCAGCGCCCGCCGGGCGGCGTCCTCGAACGCGGCGGCGTCCACGAGGGTGCCCGGCGCGAAGCAGAGGTTGTCGCCGTCGCGCTCGACGAGCCGCGTCCCGGCGAGCCCGTTGAGGCGCCACAGCAGCTTGCGCAGGCGGACCCGGGCCCGGTCGGGTGTCTCGTCCGGCCAGAGCGCGTCGAGCGCCACCTCGGTCGGGCAGCGGCCGCCGGCCACCGCGATCCGGCCGATCAGGCGTGGGCCGAGTCCGGGGGGCAGCCTCAGGGCCCGCCCCCCGACGGACACGGAGCACCTCCCGAGCACGTCGACCCTCAGGTCCGGGCCCCGTTCGGTGGCGCGCCGGGCGGGCAGGGAACCGTGGCCGGTCGCGAGCTCGGCCAGCGTCCGGGCCATGGCGAGGTCGATGGTGTACGGCAGCGCCGGGTTGCCGAGGCCGTCGGCGTGCTCGAACAGGGCCGCGGCCGTGGCCGGCGCTCGGCCGTCGCCGGCCCGGAGGTACGCGTGGGCGCGCAGCATCTCGCCGAGCAACCCCACTCTCCGGCTGCCGGCGCCCTCGGCCTCGGCCCGGTCGAGCAGTTCGACGGCGCGGCACGGGTCGCCTCGGCGTGCCTCGATCGCGGCCTCGGCCACGGCGCACAGGCTGCTCGATGCGTGCGGGTGGCCAGCCGCCCGGCGGAGGTAGTCACGGGCCCGCGTGTCGGCGCCGACCCGGGTCCAGAGCTCGGCGGCGTCGGCCAGGAACTGGGCTCCCATGCGCTGGTCGAACCAGTCGTCCCGATGGGCCTCGACCTCCCGCAGCGCGACCCCCAGCGCTTCGGCGTCGCCCCGGCAGGCGGCGATCCGGGCGAGTTCCCACTGCGCGAAGGCGACCAGTCGTTGGTCGTGGAGCCGTTCGGCCAGCGCGGCGGCCCTCGTGGTGACCCGCTCGGCGTCGTCGAGGTCGCCCGCGCACTCGTGGGCCTCGCCGAGAAGGGAGAGGGTCGCGGCCCGAAGGCTCCCCGGCAGGTCGGGGATGCGCAGCGCCTCGCGGAGGCGGTCCACCGCCGAGACGTACTCCCCCGAGTGGCAGTAGACGCTGTAGCCCAGGCCGATGAGGGCGTCGGCCAGGCCCGTGTCGTCGCCCAGGGCGCGGTAGAGCTCGATGCTCTCCAGGAGGTGCCGCTCGGCGCCCCGCGGGTCGCCCAGGCGGGCCGTGGCCGCTCCCGCGGCGTGAAGGCAGGCGGCGCGCGTCGTGAGCTCGTCGGGTTCGCACTCGACCAGGAGGGTGAGGGCCCGCGACCGGCCGGCCTCGTTGTCGCCCTCGCGGACCTGCTCCCGGGTCAGCTCGGCGTCGACGGCTCGCGCCAGCGGCGGGTCCTGCCCGTCGGCGAGGAGGGCGCGGGCCCGTTCGAGGGCCTCCACCCGGCGGTGGAACCGGCCGGCGAGGTGAGCCGTGCGGGCCACCTGCAGCAGGACCCCCGGGTGTTCACGAACGACCGTGGGCGGCAGCGCGATCACCTGCGCGTCGAGCTCGGCGTGGTCCACGACCCCGAAAGCCCGAGGAGGCAGGCCGGCGATGAGGGCAGCGGCGTCGCCGGCCAGGTCGGCGTCGATCAGCACCGACGCCGCGACCAGGGGTTCGCCCAGGCGGGCGAAGGCGGCGGCGGCGGCGCGGGTCGCTTCCGGGTCGGGCCCGCCCCCGCCGGCGACCAGTTCGGCGACGGGAGCGGCCAGGGCGTACCAGCCGCCGGGTACGGCGGTGACGGGAAGGCCGGCGGCCCGGAGCTCGTCGATCAGCCCCGGCCGGCCGAGCGCGGCCGCCACCTCGTGGCATCCGAAGGGCAGCCGGGCGAACTGCCGCGCGGCGTCACGGGCGGAGGGGTCGAGCCGCCCGAGCGCCGACTCCACCAGGGGGCGGAATAGCTCCCCGCCCGCGGCCATGTGGGCCACCTCCGCGGCCGGGTCGGCACTGACCGCGATCCGCGCGATCGCCAGGACCAGCGCCGCGGCCGACCCTCCCGTCGCGGCCACGAGCCTCTCGGTGGCGTCGGCGTCCAGGTCGACCCCTTCGAGCAGGCAGAGGTCCTGGACGTCGGACGCCGTGAAGGCGAGGTCCCGGTCGGTGAGCGTCACGTCGGCCGATCGGCGCAGACCGGCGAGGGCCCCCGGGAGGTGGCGGGCGGCCACGACCAGCGTCGACCCGCCGGTCCGGCCCGAGGCTAGGGGGACGACCAATCCGGCGGAGTCCCCGGAAAGGAACTGGGCGTCGTCGACCGCGACGAGGTAGCCGCCCTCCACCCGTCCCAGGGTGCCGGCCACGCCGGCGACCACCTCAGGGGGCGATCCGCGCAGGACCTCGGTCCCGAGAGGCAGCCCCGAGGCGACGGCGGCCGACGCGAGGGTGGCCGCGAACACGTCGGGATCGGCATCGCCGGGCTGGCAGGCCACGGTCACCACGTGCCGGGCGGAATGGCGCCGGATCTCGGCGAGGAGGGTCGACTTGCCGGCGCCGCCCGCGGCCTCCACGATCGCCACCCGGGCGCCGTCGACGGCGAGCACCTCGGCCGTCCGGGGCCGATGGTGCGGCGCGACAGGCCGGTGCGGCGGTGGGTACCCGCCGCCCGAACGGCGGTCTCCCTTCCGGCGCTCACCGGCCCGGCGGTCCGGCTTCTCTGCGCTCACGGCGACGTCGTGCCCGCCACTGGAACATCCTGCCACGGACGGCCGGCGGCCGCGCGCGAATCCTCAGCGGGTGAAGTTGGTCTCGATGATGGTCACCAGGCGGCGCAGCGCCTCGTCGATCGACTCCAGGTCGTCGGCCGACGACGTGCGGAGCAGCTCGTGGGTGCTGGCCAGGAAGGCGTCGAACGCCTCCTCCTCGACGCGCTTGCCGCCGGAGGTCAGGCTCACGAGCTTGCTCCGCCGGTCGCCGGGGTCGTCGACCCGGCTCACCAGGCCGAGGTTCTCGAGGCGCTTGAGCATCTTCGTCATCCCGCCCGAGGAGATGTCGAGGGCCGTGTACAGCTCGTGGGGGGCCAGTTCGTAGGGCGGGCCCGAGCGTCGCAGAGCCGACAGGACGGCGTAGTCGCTGGGGTTCAGGTCGAAGGGCTTGAGCACCGCCGACTGGAAGGCCTCGATCAGGACGCTGAGGCGCGCCAGGAGGATGATCAGGATCAGGCCCGACGTGTTGGCGGAACCGGCGTGCTCGCGGGCCCACGCGTCGGCGAAGTCGTCTACCCAGCGCGCTTCGTCCACGGTGGCTGGCCTCCCGACCGGTGCCGTCGCCCGGCCTCCGACGGCGGCCGGATCCGTGATGGTAGGGGCCGCACCCACCCTCCCGCCCGGGATCGTCGGTGCCACGTCGTCCCTACGCGCCGGCGGCGGGTGGGCCCGGGGGGCCCGCGTCGCCGACACCGAGGTTGAGCGGTATCGAGCCGAGGTTGGCGAGGAACCAGTCGAGCGGCTCGGAGCGCCACCACTCGACGTCGCGACAACCCAGGTCCTCGGCGACCTCGCAGGCGGCCAGGTAGCCCGAGGCCAGGTGCGTGGCGCCGTAGGGGTGGATCGAGTTGGAGAGGTAGAGACCGGGCACGAACGTCCGCGACGCCCCGCCGGTCACGATCCCCGGCAGCGGGCGGTTCTCGCCGTACTGCTCCGGGATCGCGCTGCCGCCGATCATGTTCCCCCGTATCGCGGACGGGTTGTTCATCTCCTGGTGCCGGGGCGTCATCACGTGCCGCTCGATGACCAGGTCGGAGAAGCCGGGGGCCTCGGCCTCCATGCGCGCGGTAACCGCGTCGGCGAGCGGCTCGGCGAGGTCGGCCGGATCGGTCCACGCGTCCCAGCCGGCGAGCGCCTCGCCGCGCCACCGCCTCGGGCACGGCGGCACGCTCGTCCACACGTAGGCGGTGTGGCAGCCGGCCGGGGCCTGGGTCGGGTCGGCCCGGGTGGGCAGGAACCAGCCGCCCATCGGTTCCGGGGGCACGATCCCCGTGGCGAGGTCGGAGAAGGCGGCCCGCATCACGTCGAGGGTCTCGCCGCCGTAGTAGCCGACCCACGAGCGCTGGACGGCCGGATCGCGCTTCGCGGCCGCGAACTGCGGGTCGCCGGCGAGGGCGTACATCACCGCCAGGAGCTGGGGATCGTCGTAGTTGAACGCCTTCACGGCCCGCGCCCGGGCCGCGCCGATCCGCTCCTCGCCGAGCAGGTCGAGGAACGTGGGGGCCAGGGTCAGGTTCGAGACCACCACCCGGGCGGTGACCTCGGCTCCGGGCGAGGCGGCGTGCGGTCCGAGACGCACGCCGCTCGCCCGACCGTCGCCGTCGGTGAGGATCCGCTCGACGGGGCTCGTGCCGTGGATCTCGCCGCCGTGGGCCAGCAGGCACCGGACCAGCGCGTGGGTGAGGGCGTGCGAGCCGCCGCGGGCCGTGTGGACGGCCATGAGCTGGAACCCGGCGAGGCTGAGCGCCAGCGGGCCGAGGCGGCGGTGGCTGGGCCACTGGCCCGTGAACTCGCCCAGCGCGGCCGGGGTCGTGCGCGCCTCCTCCGACTCGAAGAGCAGCCCGAGCAGCTCGAGGCCCGTCATGCGGAGCAGGTCGTCGCCCGACACGGGGAGGCCCAGGCGTTCGAGGAGCCCGCCGTGGAACGACGCGGTCCGGTCGAGGAGCGCGGCGCTCGGAGCGCCGTAGAGGCCCCGCCGCGTCAGCTCCAGCGTGTCGTCGAGGTGCTCGCCGAGGTAGGCGCCGATGGTCGCCGCCGCCTCGGCGTCGTGCTCCGACACCCCCCGCAGGCTCGCGTCGGTCACGGTCGGATCGAGGGCCTGGACCACGCTTCCGCCGCCGGGGAAGGTCTTGGCGAACAGGACGTCGGTGCCCCGCAGCTCCAGCCCGAAGCCGGCCAGGTCGAGGTCGGCCATGGCCGGGCTCATGGCCGGTACCAGCCACACCGCGTGCGGGTTGTGCAGGAACCCCGGGAGCCCCAGCTCGACGGTGTCGCAGTGCGCGCCGCACTGGCCCCGGGACTCGAAGACCCCTACCGACAGCCCGGCCCGGGCCAGGTACGCGGCGGTGGTCAGGCCGTTGATGCCCCCACCCACCACGACGGCGTCGAAGTCGGTCATGGCCGGGGACGCCTTCGACGGGCGATCAGCCCGCGGTCGAGGGGTCGATCGCCACGGCCCGGACCTCGGGCAGGTCGTCGCGCACCACCCGGAACGTGGCCCCGCCGTCGGTGCTGACGATCAGCTCGCCGGCCGTCGTGGCGGCCACCACCAGCGGCCCGTCGGCCTGGAGGCTCTGGCGCTCGACGTTGCCGCTGAAGCCGTCGAGGGCGACCCGCCAGTGGACGGGCCGGTCGGCGGCGGGGGCGGAGAAGATGGCGGCGTCGGGACCGCCGTCCTCCCACAGAGGCGGGGGCCCCGACGACGACGACATCACCAGGGTGGTCCCGGCCAGCGCGAGGCCCTGGGTGTAGCCGCGGTCGACGCCGTCGTTCTCCCAGGTCCAGGTGGCCCCGCCGTCGACGCTGCGGTGGAAGCCCATGCCGGTCGTGGCGTAGAGCCGGTCGCCGTCGGCGACCACGTGGTGGACGTCTTCGTAGAGGCCGTCGTTGCGGGCGTCCCAGGTGACGCCCCGGTCCGGCGACGCCGCGACCCCGCCCACCTCGACGCCGATGAGCATGTGCTCCCCGGAGGTGACGACGCAGTTGACGTTGGCCGGGCCCCACGGTGAGTGCCAGAACCCCCGGTTCGGGACCTTGGACAGGTCGATCTCGACGGGATCGCCGTCGCCGAGGCGCCACAGGACCGGAGGCTCGGTCCCGGCGTACACCTCCCCCCGCTCCCCGATCGCCACGGTCCAGATGTCGTCGGTCTCGAGGCCGAGGCCCTCCCACCCGTCGCCCGCCCGGCGCTGCACGCCGAGGCCGTCGACGGCGGCCACCACTGCGTCGCCGGCCGCGGCGACCGAGTTGGCCTGACGGCCGGCGAAGTGGTGCTCGAGCGGGGCGCCGGCCCCGTCGAGGGCGACCAGCAGGACGCCGTCGGCGGTGGCGAGCCAGGCTCGCCGGGCGCCGCTCATCGTCCCGGCCCCGTGGCCAGGCCCGCTCCCTCGAGCTCGTCGAGGACGAGCCCGGCGACGGTCATGCCCGACAGGGTGGCCTGGTGGGTGCCCATCCCCGGCGCGCCGGCGTCGCAGCCGGTCAGGAAGAGCCCGGGCAGGGGGGTGGCGGGCTTGGGCTTCCTCGTGCCGCACTGGCCGACGATCTGGCCCACGCCGACGCACTCCCCGCCCTGGCCGGGAAGCACGGAGTCGCGGGAGTGGGCGGCGACGTCGCCGGGGCCGTCGTGGGAGCGTCGCTCGATGTGCTCGAAGATGTCGGGGAAGACCTTCCGGAGGGTGCTCTCGACCCGCTCGTAGAGCGCGTCGATGTGAGGCTCGGTCGGGTCGGCCGGAGCGGGGGACCCGGTGATGATCACCTGCTTGCCCTCGGGGGCCATCGACGGGTCGAAGAACGACGGGACGCTGATGAACACGACGACGTCGTCGGGGATCTCGCCCTGGAGGAAGGCCTCGTAGCGCTCGAGGTTCCACCAGGTGTCGTCGCCGTAGACGATGTAGCAGCCCTCCGTGAGGACCGGGGCGTCGAGCTGGTAGCGGATCGTCGCCCAGCCCCAGCCCGGCACGAGGTTCTCGACCCACTTCACGTAGTCGTCGTCGAAGTGGTCGCGGCCGGCGAGCTTCAGGATGGTGGGCTGGATGCCGGCGTCGCTGACCACGATCGGCGCTTCGAAGCTTCCCGCCGAGGTGGTGACGCCGGTGACGCGGCCGCCGTCGACGTCGATGCGCTGCACCTCGGTGCCGGTGAGGATCGTGCCGCCGCGCTCGCGGATCGCGTCGGCGATGTCGTCGAGGACCCGGCCGAACCCGCCGTAGTAGTAGCCACCGCCGCCCTGGACGGCGATCTCCTGCATGATCTTGATCTGCTCCGACGCCGCGACCAGGTCGATCGGCTCGGCCAGCGAGGCGTTGGCGTGCATGGCCAGGTAGCTGTAGAGACCCCACGGCACGTCGCGCGTCGCGAGGTAGTCGTGCATCGACGTGTCGTCGAGCTCGTCGAGCTGCTCGGGGGTCAGCGACACCATCTCGGTGAGGACGGCCAGGGCCTTCTCGCGGTCCGTGTCGTCGAGGCCCCAGAGGTCGAAGAAGGGCGTGGGGTCCATCCCCGAGGTCTGGGGGGTGATCACGGTGCGGTAGCTGCCGTCGGGCTGCTTGTGCGAGACCGACGCCCGGTCCAGGAGGATCTGGCCCAGCTTGTCCGACATGCCGAGCGCCGCGAAGAGCTGCTTGAAGCCAGGGTTCTGCATCGGCACCTGGAGCTTGGGCCCCAGCTCGTACCGGAACCCGTCGCGCTCGGCGGTCACGGCCTTGCCGCCGGTGCGGTCGTTGCGCTCGAGCAGGAGCACCCGCGCCCCCCGGTGGGCGAGCATCGCCCCGCAGGACAGGCCGCCCGGACCTCCGCCGATGATGATCACGTCGTAGCGCTCGTCGGTCATCGCGTGCTCCCTCCCGTGAGGTCGAGGCCCAGCGCCTCGCCCACGACCTTGGCGCCCAGGTACCCGGGACCGCCGATGATCATCCCGCCCGCGTAGTTCGACGCCCCGCAGGTGAACAGGCCCGGTATGGGGGTCTCCACCCGGGAGCACTGGTCGTTGGGGCGGTTGAAGCCCATCTGGAGGTTGGTGTACGAGCCGTGCTTGATCGAGCCCCGCTTCATGGTGCGGAGCTTCGACTCGATGTGGGTGGGCGGGTACTCGCGTCGCAGCACGATCCGGCCCAGGTCGAGGTGGCGCTCCACCAGCTCCAGGCACTCGTCGCCGAAGCGCGATCTCCCCTCGGGCGACCAGTCGTCGTCGTAGAGGACCACCTGCTCGGCCCGCACGATCTCGTGGCCCTCCGGGGCCATGGTGCGGTCGTGGTGGCTGGGGATCGTCACGTGCACCCACTCTCCACCGCCGGCCTCGCCGGAGTCGACGCGCTCGAGGTGCTCGTGGAGGTCGTCCTCGGTCTCGAGACCCAGGAACGCGATCATCGCCTCGCCGACCCGGGCCTCGGGGTGGCGGTAGGTCGCGCCGCCCTCCACGCCGAGGTGCAGGCCGAAGAGCGTCCGCTCCTCCCACTCCCACGGCTCGACCGCGTGGCGCAGGTCGGACGGGAGGTTGTCGGCGCCGACGAGCTGCATGAACGTCTGCTCGGGGTTGAGCGTCGAGGCGACGGCCCGGGCCTCGAAGCGGTGACCGTCGGCCACCTCGACCGCCACCGCGGCTCCGTCGCCGTCGAGCTCGATGTTCGTGACCTCGGACCCGTCGAGGATCTCGCCGCCGTGGCTCACGAACACGCGGTACAGGGCCGACGACAGGCGGTGCGAGCCGCCCTTCACCAGGCCCGCGGCGATCATCCGGCACAGGTAGACGGGGTAGAGGTAGCCGAGCGGGTCGTCGAGGTGGAAGCCCCACATGGCCGGGAACGACAGCAGGGCCATGCGCACCCGCGGGTCGGTGAAGCCGTAGTCGTCGAGGATCTCGACGGGACTCAGGTCGGAGATCTCGTTGAGCCGGGTGCCGATCTCGGTCTCGCCGATCTCGACCACCTGGTCGACCACCGGCATGGGCAGGCGATAGGTGAGCGGGATGATGTACTGCTCGAGCATCGGCTGGAACTCGGCCCACATGCGCCGGAACACCTCGGCGTCGTGCTCGCTGACCGTGGCGATGGAGGCGATGGTCTCCTCGGGGTCCTTGGTGAAGCACAGCGCCTTGCCGTCGTCGAACGGGAACGCGCACGCCACGTGGGGGTACACGTAGCGCAGTCCGTAGTCGGCGAGCGCGAGGTCGTGGTACGCCGGCATCACGTCGCTCATCATGTGGTAGATGGCGTGCAGGTTGAGCCGGAAGCCGTAGTACTCGTCGGTGTTGAGGCCGCCTCCGGTCTCGTGGCGGCGCTCGACGAGGAGCACCCGGGCCCCCGCCCGGGCGAGGTACGACCCGCAGATGAGCCCGTTGGGCCCTCCCCCGAGCACCACGGCGTCGTAGGAGTCGGTGGACGTGACCTTCGCCGGGGTCGCGACCATCAGTTGCCTCCGCTCGCGTCGTCGGCCAGCCACTTGGGGCTCACGCCGAGATCCATCGGGACGTCCATCATGTGCTCCATGAACCAGTCCCACGGCCGGTGCGTCCACCACGCCTGGTCGCGGCAGCCGTGGTCCTCGGCCACCTCGCAGGCGGCCAGGTAGCCCGTGGCCAGCCAGCTCGCGCCCATCGGGTGGATCGAGTTGGAGAGGTACAGGCCGGGCAGGAACGTGCGCGACGCCCCGCGGGTGATGATCCCGGGCACCGGGCGGTTCAGGTAGAACTGGTCGGGCGTGACGGCCCCTCCGAGGATGCTGCCCACCACCGACGACGGGTTGTTGCGCACCTGGTCGAGCGGGTTCATCGCGAAGCGCTCGACGATCAGGTCCTTGAACCCGGGGGCGTACTCCTCGATCCGGTCGGTGGCGGCGTCGGCGAGGGCCTCGGTGAGGTCGGGCCAGGCGTCGATGCCGCCCGTGATCTTCTGCCCCTGCCAGCGTCGGGGGTGCGGTGGGACGTCGACCCAGATGAAGGCGGTGTGGCACCCCTCGGGCGCCTGCGTGGGGTCGGCCCGCGTGGGGATGAACCAGTTGCCCATGATGTCGTCGTCGATCACGCCCGACACCAGGTTCACGTTGTGGCGGCGCATGTCGTCGATGGTCTCGCCGCCCAGGTAGCCCATCATCGCCCGCTGGATGCCGGGGTCCCAGGCCGCGCTCTCGAACTCCACGTCGCCGCTCAGGCTGTAGTAGACGCCGAAGAGGACCTGCTCGTCGTAGTGGAACGCCCTGACGCGGTTGGCGATGTCGGGGCCGACGACGTCGTCGCCGAGCATGTGCAGGAACGTCGGCCGGGCCGACACGTTGGACACCACCGTGCGGGCCCGGATCTCCTCGCCGGGCATCAGGGCGCTCTCGGCGAGACGGATGCCGACGGCTCGCCCGTCCTCGACGAGGATCTTCTCGACCGGGCAGGTGGTCCAGATCTCGCCGCCGGCCTGCGCGGTGGCCTTCACCAGCGCGTGGGTGAGCGCGTGGGAGCCGCCGCGCGAGTTGTGGACCGCCATGGGCCCGCCGATGCCGGCCATGAAGATCGCGGCCAGGGCCCCGATGAAGCGGTGGATGGGCGGCATGCCGCTGATCCAGCCCAGCGACGCGGTGGTGGTCTTCACCTCGTCGGACTCGAAGAGCAGGTCGAGCGTCTCGAAGCCGGTCATCGTCAGCAACTCGGAGCCGGAGATCGAGAAGCCCTGGTGGGCGAGGAACCCGTCGAGGAGCTTGTACATGCGGCCGAGGGTGTCCTCGGTCGGGGGCCCGTACCAGAAGCGCCGGTTGGCCTCGAGCATCTCGTCGAGGTTCAGGGCGTTGAACTCCAGGGCCTTGGCCTGGACCCCGGCGTCGTGCTCGGAGATCCGGGCCCAGTTGGCGGCCGTCTTGGCCAGGTCCATCGAGTGCTGGAGGTTGCGTCCCGAGAGGAAGGGCTTGGCGTAGGTGGTCTCCGTGCCGCGCAGCTCGAAGCCGAGCCCGGGCAGGTCGAGGTCCTCCATGGCGGGGGAGTAGGAGGTGGCCAGCCAGGTGGCGTGGAGGTTGTGGAGGAACCCGGGGGTTCCGAGCTCCACCGTGTCGCAGTGGGCGCCGCACTGGCCCCGGGCCTCGAACACGCCCACCGACAGCCCCGCCTTGGCGAGGTAGGCCGCCGCCGTCAGCCCGTTGATCCCCCCGCCGATGACTATGACGTCGTAGTCCTTCATCGGCCGATCCCCTCGTGCATCGCCCAACCCCCTCGTGTCGCCGGCTCCGTGGGGGCCGGCCCATCAGGTCGATTTCCGGGCGCCCACGCGCCCGGTGCGCTCAGACCGTCGCGGTCGCGTCCAGCTCGGCCAGCACCATCCTCGCGACGTTCATGCCCGACTCGACGGCCTGGTGGGTACCGCAACCCCAGCCGCCGGCGTCGGTGCCGACGATGTAGAGGCCCGGCAGGGGGGTGCGGGCGTCGGGCTTGGAGCGACCGCACTGGCCGATCACCTGCGACAGGCCGATGCACTCCCCGCCCTGACCCGGGACCACGGCGTCGCGGGTCAGGTTCGAGACGCTCGCCGCGGTGTAGACCTCGCGCTTGACGATGTGCTCGGGGATGCCGGGCCACATCGCCGCCACCGCGGCCTCGCCCCGGGCGATGGCCTCCTCGTTGCGCTCCGACTTCGGGTCGGCGGAGCCCAGGAAGCCGAGCAGGATGATCTGGTGCCCGTCGGGGGCCAGGGACGGGTCGTACTCGGTGATGACGGCGGCGAAGACCAGGGGCACGTCGGGCCACTCGTCCTGGAGGAACGACTCGTAGCGCTCGGTGTCCCACCAGCTCTGGTCGGAGAAGGCGACGATCATGCCCGTCTCGAGCACCCGCTCGTCGAGGAAGTACCGGACCCCGACCATCCCGAGTCCCGGCTCGAGGGCCTCGACCTCCTTGGCGTAGGTCTCGGGGACGTCGCCCTCGCCGAGGAGCTTCAAGATCGTGGGCTGGAGGCCGGAGTTGGAGACCACCACCGGTGCCCGGTACTCGGCGTCGGCCGTGGCGACGCCCACCGCCCGCCCGTCCTCCACGAGGATCCGCTCGACCCGGGTCCGGGTCAGGAACGTGCCGCCGTGGGCCTCCACGTACTCGGCGCACAGCTCGGCGATCCGGCCGTAGCCGCCGGCGTGGTAGCGGCCACCGCCGCCCAGGAAGAGCTGGCGCATCGTGCGCACCCCCTCGGAGGCGGGGATCCGGTCGACCGGGGCCACGAAGACCAGGTTCAGCATCGCCGACATGTACGCGATGACCGGGTCGGGCACCCCGAAGCTCCGCATCCAAGGGAGCGTCCCGGTGTCGTCGAGGGCGTCGATCTCCTCGTCGGACATCACGAAGATCTGGGTGACCATGGCCACCATCTTCTCGACGTCGTCGGGGGTGACCCCGAATGTCTCCTCGAGCCGGTCGACGGCGAGGGGGTCCTCGGCCTGCTTCGACGGCCCGATGTAGCTGCTCCAGGTGCCGTCGGAGCGGAGGTACTTCAGCTCGATGGCGTGGTCACCCTCGGGCACGAGCAGGAGAGACGGGTCGAGGTCGAGCTCGGCCACGAGCTCGTGGAACTGCGAGCCGTCGGCGGGAAGGCTCAGCACCGGCCACATCTCGTACGCGTAGTCGCCCTTGCGGATGGTCTGGGCCTTGCCCCCTGCCTGGGTGGCCTTGTCGAGCAGGAGCACCCGCTTGCCGGCCTTGGCGCAGAGGGCCGCGGTCGTGACCCCTCCGTACCCCGCTCCCACGACGATGACGTCGTACCGATCGGCCTGATCGCTCATCCCCGACCCCCTCTGGTCCGGTCCGCCGCCCGGCGCGTCGCCGGGCGGTCGTCGGTCTGATCGTCTCCCGCCGGTGCCGCCGGCGCGGAGTGGTACCCGGCCCCGGCCGTCAGGCGGTGGAACGGGCGTCCGCGACGCCGCGGGCCTCGGCCACGCCGCCGGTGGCGGGGTCGTCGGAGGCCTTGGCCTCCTTGGCGGCCTTGGCCTTCTCGATCGCCTGGCGGCGCTTCTCGCGCGGCGAGAGCTCCGTGACCTCGGGGCCGGCGGCGCCGGAGTCCTCGGCGCTCTCGCCGTCGGAGCCCTCGGCGTCCTGGTCGGCCTTCTCGCGGGCTTCGCGAGCCAGGCGGCGCTTCTCGCGCGGCGTGAGCTCGGCCGCGTCGGAGCCGCCGTCGCCGGCGTCCTTGGCCTTGTCGGCGGCCTCCTTCGCCTTCGCCGCCTCCTCCGCCGCCTTGACGACCTGTTCCTTGCGGGCCTCGTTGGCCTGCTCGATCTGCGTCTTGCGGTCCACGCTCCAGTGGGCGTCCTTGTTGCGCTTGAACATCGCGCGCAGGAGGAGGCCGATGGTGGAGCGCTGGAGCGCGACCCGCGTGACCCCGGCGAGGTCGTCCTCGCACATGCGGATCGAGAAGTCCCAGTGGACGGGCTCGCGGATCGTGCCCTGGATCACGATCTCCTTGCCCTCGCGTCTCACCACGTACTCCCGGAAGTCCATGGTGAGCTCCTTGCGGCCGAGGCCTCTGGACTTGAGCTTCATGGCTGGTTCCCCTCCTCCGGTGGGTCCGACGTCGCCGTCCCGCCCGGCCCGGTCGGTGTGGTGCTGGTGCTCGTGGTGCTGGTGCTCTCTCGTGGAACAATATAATATTCGACGATAGTTGTCACAGTGTCACACACGGGAGGCGGGTGCGCCACCCGTACCGGCAACCGGTGGGGGTCCGGCGGGCCGGAGTCACGGCCGGGGCGATGCGCCCTGGCCACGAGCGAGGGGGAGGTGTCACAGGTGGCGGTTGGCGGAGAGACCGAGACCAGCACCACGGCACAGACCGAGCAGCGGATCCTCGACGCCGCGCGCGACTGCTTCTCGCGCTTCGGCCTCCGGAAGACGGCCATGGAGGACATCGCCCGCGAGGCCGGCCTGTCGCGCGGGACCCTCTACCGGTACTTCCCCGACAAGGAGGGGCTGTACCGGGCCGTGAACGAGCGCGAGACCCGGCTCTTCCTCGAGGAGGTGGCCGCGCGCACCGCGGGACCCGAGCCCTTCGGGGAGAAGATCATCCGGGTGCTCCTCGCCGCGGTCGGGTTCCTGCGCGAGAACCCGATGAACGCGGCCATGGCCGCGACCGACCCCGAGGCCTTCGCCGCCGCGATCAGCACCAACGGCCGGGAGCTCCTGGAGCTGGCCGTCGACGCGGTCACGCCCATGGTGCAGGAGGCGATGGAGCGCGGCGAGCTGCGCGCCGACCTCGATCCCGCCCAGGCGGCCGAGTGGATAGTGCGGGTGGAGCTGTCGCTCATCTCCACCCCGTCGGTCACCTTCGACCGCGAGGACCCCGCCGAGCTGCGCGCCTTCCTGCTCGGCTTCCTGCTCCCGGGCCTGACGTGACGCCCCGGTCCCCGTCCCCGGCCGGCCGAGTGCGCGCCGAAACCTCGCTTCCCTGGCGAGGGATACGGGACGAGGTGCCGCGCCCGGTGCCTCGACCCGATGGCGACGGCTCCGCGCCGCGGCGGCGGGCGAGTGGGCTCATGGCGCGAGGACATACCTGACGATCGACGTACCGACCGCGGAGCCGGGGCCCCGGCTCCGAGAGAAGGGGGATGGAGCACGTGGTTGACACGGGGGTGTCGAGGGTGGTCTCGGCGGTCGACGGGGAGCCGTTGGCGCGGCGGAGCACGTTCGATTTCGTGGTGGTGGGTGGGGGGCCGAACGGCCTGACGGCGGCCGCGTACCTGGCGAAGTGGGGGTTCTCGGTGTGCCTGTTGGAGGCGCGCCCGGAGTTGGGGGGTGGCGCGGAGAACGTGGAGCCGTGGCCGGGCTTCTCGATCGATCCGCACGCC
>JADLDD010000098.1 GCA_020846855.1 Acidimicrobiia bacterium
GCCTCACCTCGGCCTCCCGGCCGGGCGTCTCCGACGGCACCGCCCCGGGTGCCGGGGCCACGGCCGCGCCGAATGCCGAGACCAGCGCACGGCCCAGCGGGCGGTCGCGGTACCGGAGCTCGATCACGACCTCGCGGTCGTCGTCGGGCAGCGTGACCCGGACCTGCATCAGGGGTGTCCAGCGGCGGACCGAGCCGAGCTCGAGCACCTCGAAGCGCCGGGCGAAGCGAAGGTCGGCTTCGAGCACCGGACGGCCGCGGCGCGGGCGGTCGAACACCACCAGCCGCCGGTTGGTCACTGCCGCCAGGTACGGGGCGCGGCCCGTGAACGCGAGCGGAACGCCGGGCCGGCGGTCGGCCATCCACGCGCGCCCGGCCTCCACGACCTCCTCGTCGGCCGGGAGCATCGTGGCGAGGGCGGCGACGAGTTGGCGTCTCACCTTGGCGCGCTTCACCGGGCGCGAGGCTACCCACGGCCGCGGCCGGTAGGGTCGGATGGCTACGGTGCGCGCGGATCGGGGGCAAAAGGAGAAGCCATGAGGATCGCTCTGTTGACGGGTGGTGGCGACTGCCCCGGGCTCAACGCCGTGATCCGGGCCGTGGTCCGCAAGGGCGAGGGCGTCCACGGTCACCGGTTCGTCGGCTTCCGCCACGGCTGGCGCGGCGCCATGCAGGGCGAGCTCATCGACCTCACCTTCGACAACACCCGCGGCCTGCTCCAGCGCGGTGGCACCATCCTCGGAACCTCGCGCACCAACCCGCTCAAGAGCGACGACGGCCTCGAGCAGGTGCGCCGCACGATGGAGCGGGAGAACGTCGACGCGCTCATCGCGATCGGCGGCGAGGACACCCTCGGCGTGGCGCACCAGCTCGCCGGCCTGGGCGTGAAGGTGGTCGGGGTCCCCAAGACGATCGACAACGATCTCTCGGCGACCGACTTCACCTTCGGGTTCATGACCGCGGTGCAGACGGCCACCGACGCCATCGACCGGCTCCACACCACCGCCGAGTCCCACGACCGGGTGATCGTCTGTGAGGTGATGGGGCGCCACGCGGGCTGGATCGCCGCCTACAGCGGCCTGGCCGGCGGTGCCGACGTGATCCTCGTGCCGGAGGTGCCGTTCGACATCGACGAGGTCTGCGAGCGCCTCCGCAACCGTCACCGACGCGGATCCGCGTTCTCGATCGTGGTGGTCGCGGAGGGCGCGGTGCCCAAGGAGGGAACCCTCACCCTCCAGACCGGCGAGACCGACGAGTTCGGCCACGTCCGCCTCGGCGGCGTGTCGTCGCTCGTGCAGCGCGAGATCGAGGCGCGCACCGGGTTCGAGGCGCGGGTCACCGTGCTGGGTCACGTGCTGCGCGGCGGAACCCCGAGCGCCTACGACCGGGTCCTCGCCACCCGGTTCGGCATCGAGGCCGTCGACGCCGTGCACGACGGCGACACCGACGTGATGGTGGCCCAGGAGGGGAGCCGCATCGTGCGGGTGCCGCTGGCCGAGGGCGTGGGGCAGCTGAAGACCGTCGACCCCGGGCTCCTCGACATCGCAGCGGTGTTCGGGTAGGCGGACCCCGCCGCCGTTACGATCCGTCGCCGTGGGAAGCGCCCTCGACGACCTCATCGCCCTGCTCGACCTCGAGGCCCTCGAGGTGAACCTGTTCCGCGGCGTCAGCCCCGACGAGGACCGCCAGCGGGTCTTCGGCGGCCAGGTCGCCGGGCAGGCGCTGGTGGCCGCGGGGCGCACGGTCCCCGACGACCGCCCCGTCCACTCGCTCCACGCCTACTTCCTGCGGCCCGGTGACCCGACCGTCCCGATCGTGTACGAGGTCGACCGGATCCGCGACGGCCGCAGCTTCTGCACGCGCCGGGTCGTCGCCATCCAGCACGGCCGCGCCATCTTCAACCTGCAGGCGTCGTTCCACGTCGCCGAGCCGGGCCTCGACCACCAGGTGGCCGCGCCCGACGTTCCGTCCGCCGAGTCGTTGCCGACCCTCCGCGGCCGTCTCGAGCCCTACCGCGAGCGCTACGGCGAGGCCTTCGGGCGCTGGATCGACCGGCCGCGCCCCATCGACATGCGTACGGTGGGGGAGCTGTCGTGGTTCGACCCCACGCCGCGCGAGCCGTGCCAGGACGTGTGGATCCGCGCCGACGGCGTGCTCCCCGACGACCCGATGCTCCACGCCTGCGTGGTGGTCTACGCCTCCGACTTCACGATCCTCGACACCGCGACCCTGCCCCACGGGTTCAACTTCTACGACAACCGGCTGATGATGGCGAGCCTCGACCACGCTATGTGGTTCCATCAGCCCTTCCGGGCCGACGACTGGCTCCTGTACCACCAGCACAGCCCGATCGCCCACGGGGCCCGGGGTCTGGCCGAGGGGTCGATCTTCACCCGCGACGGCCGGCTGGCGGTGACGGTGATGCAGGAGGGCCTGCTCCGGCCCGTCGATCCCTCCCGCGCCGCCCACTGAGCCGCGAGGCGCGGCCTCCCGGTCGCGCGGGCGCGGTCAGCGGCGGCGGGACGCGAGGGAGCGGACCAGGGCTATGTCGTGGCGCTGCTCGGCGACGTCGCCGGGGGTCTCGAGGATCAGGGGCACCCCGCGCAGATCGGCGCCCCGGAGGAACCGCCCGAGCGCGTCGACGCCGATCGTCCCCCGCCCCGGCCGGGCGTGCCGGTCCCGCCGCGAACCCAGCGGGTCGCGGGAGTCGTTCACGTGCACGACCGCGATCCGCCCCGCTCCGAGGTCGCGGATGCCGCGGCGGACCCGCCGCATGCCGGCGGTGCTCCGCAGGTCGTGCCCGGCGGCGTAGAGGTGGCAGGTGTCGAGGCACACCCGGACGCGCGGGTCCTCGCCGCAGGCTTCGAGCAGCTCGTGGAGCTCCTCGAGCGTCCCGGCCACCATCCACCCGCTGCCGGCCGTGAGCTCGACGGCCAGGTCGATGCCGGGCACGGCGTCGAGGAGCCGGCGCACGGAGGCCGCGGTGCGGGCCACCGCCGCGGCCCGTTCGGCGCCCCGCCCGCTGCCGGTGTGCACCACCACGGCGGCGGCCCCCAGCCGTACCCCGCGCCGGAGCGCCGCGCGCGTGGCGTCGATCGAGCGGTGGCGCACGGTCCGGTCGGGCGAGGCCAGGTTGACGAGGTACGGAGCGTGCAGGAAGAGCGGGTACCCCCGTTCGCCCACCGCGGTCGCGAACGCCTCGTCGGCGGCCGCGTCGGGTTCGGATCGGGGCCAGGAGCGCGGGTTCGACGCGAAGACCTGCAGCGCGTCGCCGCCCCGGTCCTCGCAGTGGGCTAGGGCCCGCCCGATCCCTCCGGCCACCGACACGTGCGCGCCCACGCGTCGGCGCCCCGAGGTCATCCTCGGTACCGTACCGGGATGCCCGACGCCGCCGACCCGCCCTCCGCCGGCGCTCCGGCCTCCGGGCGTCCGGACCATCCCGGGATCCCCACGCCGTCCCGGGTCCTCGCGGTCTACGCCCACCCCGACGACCCCGAGGTCTCCGCGGGCGGGACCCTCGCCCGCTGGGCGGCCGAGGGGGCGCGGGTGTGGACCCTCGTCACGACCCGGGGCGACAAGGGGACCACCGACCCCGGCGTGTCGCCCGAAGATCTGGTCCGCCGTCGCCGTGAGGAGGCCGAAGCCGCGGCGGCGGTGCTCGGAACCGCCGGCCACCACGAGCTGGGCTACCCCGACGGCGAGGTGCCCGACGACGCGGTGCTGCGCGAGGCGATCGTGCGGCACGTGCGGGAGCTCCGGCCCGACACCGTGTTGTGCCCCGATCCGACCGCGGTGTTCTTCGGCGACCGCTACTTCAACCATCGCGACCACCGGGTGACGGGCTGGGCGACCCTCGACGCCGTGGCCTCGGCCGCCGGGAACCCGCACTACTTCCCCGACCAGCTCGAAGCCGGTCTCGAGGTGCACCGCGTCGGGGCCGTCTACCTGTCGGGGACCCTCGAACCGAACTGCTTCATCGACGTGTCGGACCACGTCGAGACGAAGATCGACGCGATCTTCTGCCACGCGAGCCAACTCGCCGAGACGGGGGAGTGGTTCCGGCAGGCCCTGCGGGACCAGGCCGCCGAGACCGGCCGTGCCGCCGGACTGGCCCACGCCGAGGCGTTCCGGCGGCTCTCGTTCGACCGCTGAGGCCGACCGCTCAGCGTGGTGACGGCATCGAACGCGCAGTGTGGTCCAGGCGGCGACGTTCCGCGACCGTCAACTTCGACGTCAACCTGCACCTCACGGTGAGAGCGGGGGCGCGCGGTGGGTCGTGGCCGGGTGTTCAGGCCGGCGGTGGCTCCCCGGTCCGGCGCGGGTCGGGTGGCGGCGCGGGGTTCGGGCCCGGGGATTCGAAGGTGCCGGGGGATCGCTCGAGGAGCGGGAACGCCTCCGGGCGGCCACGCGCCGCGGCGTGGGGCAGGCGCCACTCGTTCATGGCCCGGAGGACCAGCACCGCGACCACACCCACGCCGGCGGCCCCGGCCGCACCACCGATGACCGTCCCGGCGGCGAGGGCCAGCGTGCAGTCGCCGCGGCAGCCGACGTCGACGAGGCCCCACCCGATGCCGGCGCCGAGTACGCCGCCCAGGACCGTGGCGGCGAAGAGGAGGGCCGCCGTGAGGCGTGAGGGTACGCCGGGACGCATTTCGCCGCTCGTGGTCGGTCCGGCGCCGGGCACGAGCGGATGGTATCCGGGGGCCGGGCCGGCTCCGGTAGCCTGGACGGCGTCGTCGGGCCGGAGGCGTCCGTGGGGGAGACGGGTTGACGGGGGGAACCGCGTGAAGGAGTTCCTCGTCGCCGGGGCCGTGGTCGAGCACGACGGCCGCCTGCTCCTGGTCCGCAATCGGCGCCGGGGCGGGTTCGTCGACTGGTCCACTCCGGGGGGCGTGATCGACGCCGCCGACGCGTCGCCACGCGCCGGCCTCACCCGTGAGGTCGAGGAGGAGACCGGCCTGCGGGTCCTGGAATGGGAGGGGCCGCTCTACGACGTCGTGGCCGTGGCCACCGACATGGGTTGGACGATGCGTTGCGAGGTCTACCGGGCGGTGTCGTTCGAGGGCACCATCCGGGTCGACGATCCCGACGGCATAGTGGAGGAGGCGGTGTTCCTCTCGGCCGCGGACGCGGCTCGGCGCCTGACCGAGAGCCTGGTCTGGGTCCGTGAGCCCCTGGCCGAGTGGCTCGCGGAACGCTGGGAGGGTGCCGCCCGCCGCGCCTACCGCTACGAGCTCCGCGGTCGGGAGTGGCACGACTTCGAGGTCCTGCGGACCGCGGCGGGGTGATCGGGCCCGACGACCAAGCCGCTCCCGGGAGGGTCGTCCTCCACGTCGACCTCGACGCCTTCTACGCGTCGGTGGAGGTCCGTGACGACGCCGCCTTGCGGGGCCGGCCCGTGGTGGTCGGGGGGCTCGGACCGCGGGGGGTGGTCGCCGCCGCCAGCTACGAAGCCCGCCGCTTCGGCATCCGATCGGCGATGCCGATGGCCCGGGCCCGCCGCGCCTGCCCCGACGCCGTGTTCCTCGCCCCCCGCTTCGCCGCCTACGAGGAGGCCAGCCGCGCGGTCATGGCGATCCTGCACGACGTCACGCCGCTGGTGGAGCCGCTGTCCCTCGACGAGGCGTTCCTCGACGTGACCGGTTCCCTCCGCCGCCTCGGCCCCGGCCCCGAGATCGCCCGGTCACTGCGGGCCCGGATCC
>JADLDD010000099.1 GCA_020846855.1 Acidimicrobiia bacterium
ATCACGAGCAGCCGCTGGTGGCGCCGCAGGTGGGGCAGGCGTGGCAGGAGCCGGCCCGCTGCATGATGTCGCCGCAGACGTTGCAGATCACCACGTCGAGCTCGCGGTCGGAGACCGGCACCGGCGGGGCGACCGGCACCGAGGCCCCGGGGTTGGACGACGGGGCCCGGTCGTCGGGCGAGGTGAGGTCGATCGACGGCTCGTTGGCGGTGGCCGCCTCCTCCACCCCCGGCAGCGTGGGCTGGGTCCGCTCCCCCACCGTGAGGATGCCCAGCTCCGTGCGCTCCTCGACGCTCATGTACTCCACCGCCAGGCGCCGGAAGATGTAGTCGGCCAGGCTGGTGGCGAAGCGGATGTCGGGGTCGTCGGTCATGCCGGCGGGCTCGAAGCGCATGTTCGTGAACTTCTCCACGAACGCCCGCAGCGGCACGCCGTACTGGAGGCCCAGGCTGAGCGAGATGGCGAAGGCGTCCATGATCCCGGCCAGGGTGGAGCCCTGCTTGGCGACCTTGAGGAACACCTCGCCGGGGCGGCCGTCCTCGAACTCGCCGACGGTCGCGTAGCCGTGGCAGTCGGCGACCCGGAACGAGAACGTCTTCGAGCGGCGCACCCGAGGCAGCTTCTGGCGCACCGGCTCCTGGATGATCACGTGCTCGACGATGCGCTCGACCGCCTGGGCCGGCCCGGCGCCGGCCTCCGCGCCCGCCTTCTTCTGGGTGGAGAGCGGCTGGCCGACCTTGCAGTTGTCGCGGTACAGGGCGACGGCCTTGAGCCCGAGCCGCCACGCCTCGATGTGGAGCGCCTCGACGTCTTCGACCGTGGCCTCCTCGGGCATGTTCACGGTGTTGTGGTTCACGATGCCGTTGCCCACGAAGGCGTGCGTGGTGGGCACCGACACGTCGAAGACCTCCCTCTCACCCGCGTCGACCACCGACTCGACGGGACTGAAGTGCAGGTCGTCGTCGAGGACCGTGCGCAGCCAGGCGGGAAGGGCCACGCCGGGGACCGCCGCCACCCGCTCCAAGGTGTGACGGGTGATGTGGCGGGTCCGCTTGTCGCAGAGGAAGGCGAACTCGGTGCTGTTGCCGCTCCCCGCTCCGCTACGACCGGGCCGGCCCTTGGGGATCAGGTCGTAGAGCGCACGCGGCTCGATCCCGGGCACGACGTCGGCGGTGCCGTGGCGGCTGTCGACGCGCCGGGCCCCCAGCACGGTCGCCTCGAAGGCCTTCTCCGGCTCCATGAACGGCACGAGGCCGACCAGGCGCTGAGCGTGGGAACCGGTGGCGTAGACCTCGTCGTAGGTCTTGTCGTAGTCGCGGTTGTACTTGCCGATCCGGCTGTGCACGACGCCGAGGTTGGTCAACACCGCCTGCAGGTCGTCGAGCAGCCCGGGCGAGTCGACGCAGAGCGCCCACTTGAGCATGCCCGTGGTGGTGACGTAGGCGTCGAGGGCGAGGCCCTGGAGGAAGGCCAGCACCATCGACCGGGGGGAGCGCAGCACGGCGCCGGGGATCCGCTTGTCGGAGGCCCGCGTACCGCAGCCGAGGTGGTCGAGGAGCTCGACGATCGTCTTCGAGGAGACGATCACCTGCGGGCACCGATCCGGACGCCGCTCGATGCGGGCCTCGACGCCGAAGAGGTCGCGCCAGGCGGCGGCGACCCGCTCGAGCACCTCGTCGACCTGGTTGGTGATGACCACGGTCCAGGTGCGCCGGTTGGTGTGGCCCTCGGATGCGTAGGCACCGAGCAGGAAGGCGAGCTCCTCGGTCATCTCGGCCGGTAGGGCAACCGTCTTCTGCGAGCCGTAGAGAGCCGACGGCTCGAAGTCGTCGAGGCGGGCCGGCAGGGGCGACCAGAGGTCGTCGCCGTACTGGACCGCCACGTGGTCGCCGGGGCCGATCTCGTCGAGCCGGCGCCAGTCGAGGCCGCCCTCACCGGCCACCAGCAGCCGGTGGTTGGGGGTGCCGGTGATCCGGTGCCCGGAGCGCAGCACGACCTCGCGCACCGGTCGCACTCCGCCGTAGTAGAAGGCGTCGGTCTTCTGGGTGCCGTCGAGCGACGCCACCTCCAGGATCTCGGGGCGGAACGAATCGGCCGCCTCGCCGCGGTGGAGGTCGCCGATCCGGACCAACCCGTCGGCGGTGGCGAGCAGGGTCTCGCCCGTCACGCACTTCGAGATCGCCCCTGAGAGGAAGGGCTGGACGGCGCCCATCATCGTGACGTGGCCCATGTAGTGGATGGTGTTGTCGCCCATCGAGCAGGCGAACACCGGCAGGTGCTCCTCCTTGAGGGCCGGTGCCCCGACGATGCTCTTGTGCTCGTCGATGTAGGAGACGATCGCCGCCGACTCGGCGTCGGAGTAGCCGAGGCGGCGCAGCGCCCGCGGGATGGTCTGGTTGACGATGAACATCGTCCCGCCGCCCACCAGCTTCTTGGCCTTGGTGAGCGCCAGGTCGGGCTCGATGCCCGTGGTGTCGCAGTCCATCATCAACCCAATAGTACCCGTAGGTGCCAAAACGGACGATTGGGCATTTCTTACCCCATATGCCTCACCGAGCTCGACGGCGTCGTCCCACGCCTGCTGCGCGGACGAGAGGAGGTCGGGGGGCACCAGCTCCTCGTCGATCTGGGACGCCTCCGCGCGGTGCATGTGCAGGACGTCGAGCATCGGCTCGGCGTTCTCGGCGTAGCCGGCGAACGGGCCCATCCGGGCCGCGATGCGGGCGCTGGTGGCGTACGCGTGGCCTGTCATCAGGGCCGTGATCGCCGCGGCCCAGGCCCGGCCTTCCGGGGAGTCGTAGGGCAGGCCCTCGGCCATCAGCAGGGCCCCGAGGTTGGCGTAGCCGAGGCCGAGCTGGCGGAACCGGCGGGTGTTCTCGGCGATCTTCTCGGTCGGGTAGTCGGCGTTGCCGACCAGGATCTCCTGGGCGGTGAAGACCACCTCGACGGTGTGGCGGAAGGCATCGACGTCGAAGGTGCCGTCGTCGGTGAGGTACTCGAGCAGGTTGATGCTGGCCAGGTTGCACGCCGAGTTGTCGACGTGCATGTACTCGCTACAGGGGTTGCTGGCGTTGATGCGGCCGGTGTTCTTGGCGGTGTGCCAGCGGTTGATCGTGGTGTCGAACTGCATGCCCGGGTCGGCGCACTCCCACGCCGCCTCGGAGATCTGGCGCATGAGGTCGCGGGCCTTGACGGTGCGGACCGTCTCGCCGGTGGTGACGGCGGTGAGGTCCCAGTCGGAGCCGTCGATCACGGCCTGCATGAACTCGTCGGTGACCCGAACCGAGTTGTTGGCGTTCTGGTACTGGATGGAGTGGCTGTCGGCGCCGTCGAGGTCCATGTCGAAGCCGGCGTCGCGCAGCGCCCGGGCCTTGCGCTCCTCCCGGGCCTTGCACCAGATGAACTCCTCGACGTCGGGGTGGTCGGCGTCGAGGATGACCATCTTGGCGGCCCGGCGGGTCTTGCCCCCGCTCTTGATCGTGCCCGCCGAGGCGTCGGCGCCGCGCATGAAGCTCACCGGGCCGCTGGCGGTACCACCGCCCTTGAGGGGCTCGTAGGACGACCGGATCCCCGAGAGGTTTATGCCGGCGCCCGAACCGCCCTTGAAGATGACGCCCTCCTCCCGGTACCAGTTGAGGATCCCGTCCATGGTGTCGTCGACGGCGAGGATGAAGCACGCGCTGGCCTGGCGGGGCACGCCGGGCACGCCGATGTTGAACCACACCGGGGAGTTGAACGCGGCCCGCTGGTGCAGGAGCAGGTACTTGAGCTCGGCCCGGAACGCCTCGGCCTCGGCGGCGTCGACGAAGTAGCCGTCGGCGGTGCCCCAGTCGGAGATGGTGTCGGCGACCCGGTCGA
>JADLDD010000100.1 GCA_020846855.1 Acidimicrobiia bacterium
TCGCCGTCCTCCCGGAGCCGGATGTCGTCGGGCTTGAGCCTCCCGGCCTCGCCGGGTGCCCGGACGATGACCGACACCTCCGGATACCGGGCGCTGTCGAGGCTCACCACCTTGAGCCCCGGGTCGGGCGCGGCCCCCGCCGGGGCCGCGACCGCCGCCAACGCGACGATCGCCGTGGCGATGACGCCGACGGCGCGCCGGGCCGGGCGGCGCCGGGGGCCGCTTCCAGCGGCGCGACCGGAGGCGCCGCCGCGACCGTGGCCGTGGGAGCGGCCCGTCACCGGAACCGCCCGGCGCGGGTGTGGGCGAGGATGTCGACGTCGCCGAAGATCTCGGCCGGGAGCTGGATGCCGAGGTCGTTCAGGCGCTCGCTGAACTTGGGCCGGATCCCCGTCGGCCGGGCCGACCCGAGGAACTTGCCGTCGGGGCCGATGCCGGCGGAGTAGTCGAACATGAACACGTCGGAGAGCGTGATCGTGTCGTTCTCCATGCCCTCGACCTCGGTCACGTGCGTGATGCGCCGGGTGCCGTCGCGGAGCCGGGTGAGCTGCACGATGAGGTCGATGGCCGACGCGATCTGCTCGCGGATGGCCCGGGCCGGCAGCTCGAGGCCGGCCATCAGGACCATCGTCTCGAGCCGGGCCAGGGCGTCGCGGGGGGTGTTGGCGTGCACCGTGGAGAGCGACCCGTCGTGGCCGGTGTTCATGGCCTGGAGCATGTCGAGCGCCTCCCCGCCCCGGACCTCGCCGACCACGATCCGGTCGGGCCGCATGCGCAGGGAGTTGCGGACCAGGTCGCGGATCGTGACCGCGCCCTTGCCCTCGATGTTGGCGGGTCGGCTCTCGAGGCGGACCACGTGGTCCTGGTGGAGCTGGAGCTCCACGGCGTCCTCGATGGTGACGATCCGCTCCTCCGAGGGGATGAAGCCGGAGAGCACGTTGAGCAGCGTCGTCTTCCCGGTGCCGGTACCGCCCGTCACCAGGACGTTCAGCTTGCCGTTCACGCAGGCGGTGAGGAGCTCCGCCATGCCCTCGGTCATGGTCCCGAAGCCGATGAGGTCGGCGACCTGGTACGGGTCCTTCGAGAACTTCCGGATGGTGAGGCTCGGCCCGTCGACGGAGAGCGGCGGGATCACCGCGTTGACGCGTGAGCCGTCGGCGAGGCGGGCGTCGACCATCGGCGACGACTCGTCGATCCGGCGCCCGATCTTCGAGACGATCCGCTCGATCACCCGGCGGAGGTGCTCCTGGGACACGAAGCGCACGTCGGTGCGCTCCAGCTTCCCGAGGCGCTCGACGTAGATCGGGTCCGTCGAGTTGACCATGATCTCGGTGACGGTGGCGTCGGCGATCAGCTTCTCGATCGGCCCGTGGCCGAGCACGTCGTCGCTGATCTCCTCCACGATCCGCTGGCGCTCGGCCGCCGAGAGGGGCGCCTTCTCGCCCTCCATGATCCAGCCGATCTCCTGGACCACGTGGGAGCGGAGCTGCGACTCCGACAGCGACGAGTCGAACAGGCGCGACCCCAGGCGGGCGAAGAGGGCGTCGTGGGCCCGGCTCTTCAGGTCGGTGAAGGGGTCGGCGGCGCGCCCGGCCGCCCCGCCCTCCGGGACCACGCGCAGCGTCGGGCCGCCCGCGGCCCGGGCCGAGAGCGACGTACCCCGTTCCGCCACCGGGGCCGCCGGAGTCGCGGGCGCCGCGGGGGTCGCGGGCGCCGCGGGAGCTGCGGGGGTCGCGGGAGCTGTGGGGGATACCGGAGCGGCGGGTCCCGTAGGTGTGGTGGGGGGCGTAGGTGGGGTGGGGGGCGTAGATGCGGTGGGGGGCGTAGGTGTAGCGGGGGCCGGCGGGGTCGGAGCGGCCGGGCCGGACGTGGGAGGCCGCGGGGCCGTCGCCGCGGACGAGCCGTCGCCGGGGCGCGAGCCCTCGGCGCGCGGGGGGGTCCCGGAGGAGGCCGGCGCGTCTCCAGGGCCGGTGGGCGTCGACGCCGGAGGACGAACGTTCACGCGGGCGCCGGGCGGCGGCCCGGACCCCGCGCCGCCCACCGGGCCGGCGGGGCCGCGGGGGAGGAACCCCGAGCTCGGCCCGAGGTGCCGCCCGGGGGTGGGCGCCTCGGCCGCGGGGGCCGGGTCCGCACTGGGAGCGCCCGGTGCGGCGGGTGCGGCGGATGCTGCCGGTGCGGCCGCGGGGGCAGGGTGATCCTCGGCGGTGCCCTCGGACGCCGCCGGGGTGGCGGCCGGAGCGGGCCGCGGGGGGGCGGGGGGGTCGGTGACGTCCCCGGGTCCGGTGGTGTCCGGGGGGGGGGGAGCGGCCGGTTCGGGGCGGTGGGCCGGTTCGGCGGGCGCGGGCGGTCCGGTCGGGTCGGCGGCCTCGGGCGCCGCGTCGGGCCAGGTCCCGTCGCCGTCCCGCTCCTGCTGCTGGCGTAGGCGGTCGCTGAGCCTCATCGTCCGTCCCTCCTCCAGCGCCGGCCCCGGCCTTCGGCCGCGGCCGGTTCGGCCGTCGGGACCGGAGGCGCGAAGCGCTCCACGATGTCGGTGAGGATCCGCCCGACCGGCGACTTGGGGTCGCTCTCGAGGAGCGGTACGCCTTCGTTCATCGACTGCGGCACGCTCTTGGCGCTGGGGATCTGGGCGTGGAAGCGGGCGCCGATCACCGCCTCGATGTCGCTGGTGTCGAGACCCACCCGGGCGTCGGAGCGGTTGAGCACGTAGTGGCGGCGCTGCGAGGTGAAGCCGAGCTGGTCGAGCAGGTCCACCTCCTTGCGGAGGCTGCGTACGCTCGCCACGTCGGTGGTGCACACGAAGAGGAGATCGGTCGCGCGCTCCACCGCGGCCACCGTCGGCTCCTCGAGGCCGGCGGGGGTGTCGACCACCACGAAGCGGAAGTCGGTGGCCAGCAACCCCACTGCGTGGCCGGCCACCGCGGCCGTCACGTCGTCGCCGTCGACCGGCGACTCCGGCGCGCACAGCGTGTACAGGCTCGACGGGTGGGCGCTGAGGTAGATCTTGATCGCGGTGGCGTCGAGGGCCCGGGGCGAGCGGGCGACGTCGGCGATGGTCTGCTCCGGGACGATCTGGAGCGCGGAGGCCACGTCGCCGAACTGCACGTCGAGGTCGACGAGGGCCACCTGGCCGGGGCGGGAGTGGGAGAGGCCGACGGCCACGTTCGTGGCCAGGGCCGTCTTGCCCGAGCCGCCCTTGGGGGCGAGGACGGTGATCACCCGGTTGGGTTCCGCCTCCGCCGCCTCGCCGCGCAGCTTCGACCGGCGCCGTTCGGCCATCTCGAGCATGCGCCGGATGACCCGGCCCAGCTCCTCGACCGTCGCGTCGGGGCCCACCACGTCGCGGGCGCCCACCTCCAGCGCGCGCTCCAGGAGGTCGGCGCTGCGCTCGGCGACGATGACCACGCAGATCTCGGGGTGCTCGAGGTCGAACACCCCGGCCAGGGCCAGCGCCGCCTCCAGCGGGATCTCCGGACCCACGAGGACCACGCCCACGTCGCCGCGGGCCACCTCGGCGACGACCTTCGACGGGTCGATGCGGGCGTACTCCTCGTCCCAGGCCCGCAGGTCGGTGCCCACCGGGAGGCCCCCGGCCGCGGCCGCCCGGGCCGCGAACTCCTCGCTCGGCGTGAGGAGGACCAGGCGGCTCATTGGTACACGTTCTCCGGCTTCACGACCCGCGTCCCTCCGGCCGGGACGTCCTTGGGCTCGTCGCCCAGCCACACCGTGCCGTGCTCGGCGGCGAACACCAGCTTCTCGGCCGAGGGGGCGTCGAGGGCGAAGGTCACGATGAGGTTGCCCTCCGGCGCCACCGACGGCGTGTCGTCGGTGGAGCCCTTCTTCTCGTCGTCCTTCTTGTCGTCGCCGCCCTCGGGCGCCTTGCCGTACGCGACCGCCGTGACCAGCACCTTGTGGAGGGTGAGGTGGGTCATGTAGGGCGACACGTCGGGAGCGAACGAGGCGAAGACGGCCACGGTGTCGCCGGGTGCGACGGTCCCGCCGACCATCCGCTCGGCCGAGAGCGCCACGCTGACCTGGAGCAGCTTCGACGGCACGTCGACGGAGCCGGAGCGGGCCTGGTCGGGGGTGACGAACCGGGCCGCCACGATCTGCTCGCCCGCCAGGAGGTCGGTGGCGGCCACCCGGCCCTTGAGGGAGTCGAGCGAGGTGACGGCCCCCTCGGCCCGGACCTTGGCCGGCACCTCGGTCCGCTTCACGGCCGCCCCGAGCTTGCTCACCGGGGTGCCCTGGGCGATCTTCTCCTTGGCCACGAGCACGGTGACCATGCGCTCGCCGGCGACGGCCTTGTCCTTCGCCGACTGCACGTACGCCATCAGGGCGAAGGTCCCGACCGCTGCCATCAGCAGGGCGGCGGCCAGGCCGGCGAACCTCCGGTTCTTCATGATCTTCCTCGGTCCTCGGTCGGGATCGGTATCGGGTACCGCGGTCGGGACGTAGCTCCCCGGCCAACTTCGGAAGATCCGGCGGCCGGCTTTAGCACCGATTCCCGCCGGGCCCCGTTCCGGCGGGAACGGGGTCGCCGCTCAACCGACCATGCGGACCATGGTCGTTCCCATGTCGGGTCCGAAGGTGCCGGAGACGTTGGTCACGACCTTGCCGAAGTGGCCGCGGATGCACACGGTGCTGTTGCCGTTCCCCTGGGGGCACGAGAAGTTCGACGGCCACTTGGTGCTGCCGTTCCACTTGTAACCGGTCAGGTAGACGGACGCGAAGCCGACGATGTGGTATTGGCCGTTGGCGCCGTTGCCGATCACCTCGTCGAAGATCGGGATCAGGATGAACTTGTTCTGGTAGGGGGCCACGCACTCGTCGATGGACTTGAAGTTGTTGCCGGGCTCGGTGCCGGCCCAGCCCCCGACGGTGATGGTCACCTCGCAGGGCACCTTCTTGTCGTCGGCGGCGAGCTTCCCGAAGCCGCCCGGGTGGTCCTTGCCGGCCGCGTCGGCCGGGCAGGGCGCCTGCGCGTAGACGGTGTTGTGGAAGTACACGTACTGGGCGTCGCCGGTGAACGGCGGCCCGCTCTGGATCCCGCCCTGGTGGGCCACCGCCTGCTCGTACTCGCAGACGCCGAAGGTGAGCGGGATCGTGGTGGCGCCACCGATCCCGCCCCAGGCGGCCACGGCGCGCGCGTGGACCGTCTTGCCGGTGGCGCCGAAGATGCGGGCCAGGCTGAAGGGGACCTCGGCGCCACCGGCGTCGGAGGTCCGGGTGCGCACGGCCACGTACCCGCTCGCGCCGTCGGGCACGTCGGGGGGATCGGCGCAGGCCGGGAGTCCGGCGCCGGTCCCGCAGACCTCGTCGACGCCCGACTGCCCGTCGTCGGCGTTGGCGCTGGCGTAGCTCCCCGCCGTGGTCGTGAACGCCCCGCAGTCGCCGCCAGCGCAGTCCTTGGCCACCGCGAGGGCCGAGGCGTCGGCCCCGTTCTGGAGCTCGCGCCGTTCCTGGTACAGGGCGCCGACGTCGATGACGATGGCGCCGAAGCCGAGCAGCGACACCATCATCACGGCCACCATCACGGCCACGGCCCCTCGCTCGGTGCGGTGGCGCCTCGAGAGGCGGGCCAGCCGGCGGGGCGAGCGAGGGGTCCTCGGCCGGGACGATCGGGGACGGGTCCGGTTCAGAGTCCGCATCGCATGACCCCCGAGACGGTGATGTTCCAGGTGCCCGACGTGACGAACAGCAGGGTGTACGGGACCTGGGCGGTGGCGGTGACCTTGGCGCTGGTTCCCGAGCCGTCGCTCGGGCAGGAGCGGTCGACGGTGACGGAGCTGAAGCTGAGGTTGGGGGCCGCGTCGTAGACGGCCTGCGTGGCCTCCGAGGTGGTGTGGCCGAGGGCGGCCTCCCGGGCGCCTTCGCGCACTGCGGCCGTGACGCCGAGCTTGGCGTTGTAGCCGAGCCCGAAGTAGACGATGCCGAACACGAGCATCACGAGGATCGGCAGCACCAGGGCGAACTCCACCGCGGCCGCGCCCCGCTCCGACGGGTCGCGACGGTCGGCGCCGCGCCGGGTGTCCACGTCAGCCGCCGAGGGCGTTGATGATCGTGGGCGGGAAGAGCTCACCGACCCGGAGGCCGAAGGCACTCACCGCTCCGACGATCGTCAGGGCGATCAAGGCGATCATCAGGGCGTACTCGACGGCCGTGGCGCCGGTCTCGCCGGTCTCGCCGACGGCCGCTCTCGGGGGCGAGGGCTCGGGGCGCATGACGCTTCCTTTCCGGGCCGGCCCTCGGCCGGCCCACGAGGGGTTCCGCTCAAGGCAGGAGCCCCCGGGCGTCCACCCGGGGGCTCCCGACCAGAGGAGGCGGATCCCTACGGAAGGGAGCCGGTGACGGTGTCGAAGAGGCCGCTGAGGCCGCCGCCGAGGGCGGTCACGGCGGCGATGATCGCCACCGCGATCAGGGCCACCATCAGGCCGTACTCCACCGCGGTCGCCCCACGCTCGTCGTCGTGGCGGCTGGCCAGCCAGTTCTGGATGAAGGTGGCGAGGTTGGTCATCGGGGTGTCTCCTTGTGTGTCGGGCTCGGGCCTTGGGGCCGGGAGGTGCGAGACCAATATCGGCGCGATCCCGTCCCGTCACATCCTCAGGATTGAGGATTTGCCTGCCCCCGCCGGCCCTCGCCGCGGGTGCTCGCGCCGGTCCTGGGCTGGAGCGCGGGCGTCGGGCGGATCAGGAGCGGGGAGCCGGCGGCGGGGTCCATCCGGCCCGCGCCGCCAGGGCCACCGCCGCGAGCTGCGACGACACGCCGAGCTTGGTGAGGATCCCCCTGATCTGCGACCGGACGGTCGTGATCGACACGAACCCCTCCTCGGCGATGGCCTCGGCACCCAGGCCGCCGGCCAGCGAGGCGAGCACCTCGGCCTCTTTCGGCGTCAGCGAATCGAACGGGGCCAGCGCGTCCCGCCGGGCCCGGCGCTCCGCCCTCAGGAGGTCCAGCATCCGGTCCCGTTCGGCGGGCGGCGTGACGGTCCGGCCGGCGACGGCCCGCCCGATGGCCTCCACCACGTCGGCGAAGGGAGTGGCCTTGGAGAGGATCCCCTCGGCCCCGGCCTCCAGGCACTCGGCCAGGGCCACTCGGTCCGTGCTACCGCTCAGCATCACCACCCGCGCGCCCTGCTCGCGCAGTCCGGGGATCAGGTCGACCGCGGCCAGGTCCTCGCGTCCGAGATCGAGGTCCAGGAGCACCACGTCGGGTAGGTGACCGCGGGCCCGCTCGAGGAGGGCCTCGGGTGCGTCGGGCTCCTCGACCGCCACGTCGAAGCCGTCACCGCGGAGGAGCGCCGCCAGGCTGGCGGCCAGGAGCCCGTGGTCGTCGACGAGCATCACCCGGCCAGGGGCGTCGGCTCGGAGCGTGCGGGCGGCATCGGCCGGTAGCGCGGTCATGACCGGGCCCTCGCGACCGGCCGTCGACCGGGCCCCGTCACCACCGGCCGGGCATCGGACGAGGCGCGTGCCGTGGGGTCGCCCGGGGTCGGGGTCGGCGGGGCCGACGCGGGCGGGGCGGGGAGCGACAGCACGAAGCTCGCGCCATCGTCGACCGACGGGTCGAGGGTGAGCTCGCCGCCCTGCTCCGCGGCGAGACGGGTCGACACGTACAGGCCCAGCCCGGTGCCCGCCGGGCCGCCCTCCGGCGTGGCCCGCCAGCCCCTCTCGAAGAGGCGGTGGTGGTGCTCGGCGGGGATCCCCGGGCCGCGGTCGGTGACGCGCACCAGGATCCGGGTGCCGGCGTGCTCGCCCGTCACCCTCACCGGCCGGCCGGGCGCGTAGCGGTGGGCGTTGTCGAGGAGGTTGCGCACTATCTCCGCCGTGGCCGACACCGAACCGAACGCCTCGAGGTCCTGGGGGAGCTCGGCCCGGAGGTCCACGCCTCGGGCCAGCTCGAGCGAGATGATCGGCAGGACGGCGTCGGAGACCCTGAAGGCCTGCGACCCCTGGTCGGCCGACGCGACCATGGCCTTCACCCGACCGAGCTCGCTGGCGATCGCGGCCGCCAGCCCGTCGTCCACCGCGTCGGAGGCCCGCCGGTTGTGGCCGAGCGCCCCGGCGGCGGCCTCGATGGCGAAGAGCGCGGACCGCAGGTCGTGGTCGCGTTCCTCGCGGGCGCTCCGTTCCCGGCGGTGGATCTCCTCCACGGCCTTCACGGCGTCGGCCATCCGCTCGGCCTGCTCGCGGGCCCGGGCCAGGGCGAGGCTCAGCTCCTGCTGGACCGCGACCACGGCGTAGAGGGTGGCCAGGACGGCCACGGTCAGGTAGGGGCCGTCGGGGGCCCGCCCGGTCGCGTGGGCGAGCAGCGCGGTCGCCCCGGCTGCCCCCATGCCGAGCGCCGCCAGCCCGATCCAGGTGTCCAGCCAGCGGCGTTGGCGGCGACCCAGGCGGACGTGGTCGAGCCCGACGGCGATCCACATCAGGGCGAGCGCCGGGTCCACGCCCGCGGTGACGACCCGGCCGGGCAGGGCCGCGGCGGCGGCCGCGAGGACCGTCGCCAGGATCGCGGCGGCGGCCAGGAGGGGGACGGGTCGCAGGCGCGTGTCGATCTCGGGCAGGTGGGGCGCCACGGCCAGGAGCACGACCGCGCTCAGCTCGGCGCCGGTCAGGAGATGGAGGATGAGCCCGGCGTCGGGTTCGGGCCGGAGGACGGGCACCATCCCGCCCAGCGCGAAGCCGGCCACGCCGAGGACCAGGAACGCCACCCCGTAGGGGACGTTGCGGGCCCAGCCCGTCACCCGCCAGTTGACGATCGCGGTGGTACCGGCCGCCGTCGCGAAGGTGGCCGTGAGGGTCCAGACGATCAGCGCCCCGGCGTCGCGGCCGGGCGCGATCCCCGACCCCGTGAGCGCCTGGGTGACCGCGAGGGCCGAGACCGCCGCGAGCAGCGCGGCCGCGAGTGCGAGCGCCCGCCCGGGGGCCAGGGTCGGCGGCGGCGGTCTCCGGTCGGGACCGCGGTAGCCGCCTGGGGGGCGTAGGAGCGCGCGCTCCGGTGCACCGGCGCCCGCCGGTGCACCGCCCTCGCCGGTCGCCTCCACGGCGCCGTTGCCCGTGTTCTCCATTGCCGCTCCCCGACCAGCCGCCCACGATGGGACGCACGCCGCCACCCGCTATGACGCGGCGGCGTCCGGCGGATCCCGGGCCCGGCTCCGTCCGGAGCCCCGTGGCGCAGGTCGGACGGTCCCGATATCGGCGCCCGTGGCCGCCGGTTGAGGGGTTTCGGCCCGTAGGATCCCGATCCGTGCTCCTCGTGGCCCTCACCGGGGGGATCGGATCGGGCAAGTCGACGGTGGCCCGGATGCTGGCCGAGCGCGGCGCCCTGATCCTCGACGCCGACGCCATCGCCCGGGAGGTGGTGGAGCCCGGCCGTCCCGCCCTGGCCCGGATCGTGGAGCGGTTCGGGGACGGGGTGCTCGACGCCGCCGGGCGCCTCGACCGCGCCGCCCTGGGCCGGCTCGTCTTCTCCGACCCCGCCGCCCGCCGCGACCTCGAGGCCATCACCCACCCCGCGATCGGGGAGGAGATGGCGGCGCGGATGGCGTCGGCTCCCCCCGACGCGGTCGTGGTGTTCGACATCCCGCTGCTCGCGGAGTCGGGGCGGGCGTCCGAGCGCGGCTACCAGGCGATCGTCGTCGTCGAGGCGCCCACCGAGGTCCGCCTCGAGCGGCTGGAGGGCCGCGGCCTGGCCCGCGACGACGCGGCGGCCCGCATGGCCGCCCAGGCCGGCGACGCCGAGCGGCGGGCGATCGCCACCCACGTCGTCGACAACTCCGGTGACGAGCGCGCCCTCGCCCGCCGCGTCGACGAGCTCTGGACCACCCTGACCAAATCCTGACCACCCCCCCTCCCCAGCATGTTGCGATCGACCCACGCATAGCCCGGCGCGACGCAACATGCCGGGCGGGGGAGCGGTGTCGGAGGGGCTCTTTACACTGGACGGCGATGCCCGGCTTCGAGCTCGTCTCCCCGTTCCCACCCGCCGGCGACCAGCCCGCCGCCATCCACGCCCTCGCGGCGGGGGTGGAACGGGGCGACCGCTACCAGACCCTCCTCGGCATCACCGGGTCCGGGAAGTCGTTCACCATCGCCGGCCTCATCGAGCGGGTGCAGCGCCCCACCCTCATCCTCGCCCCCAACAAGAGCTTGGCCGCCCAGCTCGCGAGCGAGTTCCGCGGCTTCTTCCCCCGCAACCGGGTCGAGTACTTCGTCTCGTACTACGACTACTACCAGCCCGAGGCCTACGTCCCGTCGTCCGACACCTACATCGAGAAGGACTCCTCGATCAACGACGAGATCGACCGGCTGCGCCACTCGGCCACCAGCGCCCTGCTGGCACGCCGCGACGTGGTGATCGTCGCCAGCGTCTCGGCCATCTACGGCCTCGGATCGCCCGACACCTACGCCCACCAGCTCCTCACCGTCTCGGTGGGCGAGGAGCACGACCAGCGCGCCATCCTGCGGCGCCTCGTCGAGATGCAGTACGAGCGCAACGACATGGGGTTCGTGCGCAACCGCTTCCGCGTGCGGGGCGACACCATCGAGGTGTTCCCGGCCTACGAGGAGCGGGCCGTCCGCCTCGAGCTCTTCGGCGACGAGATCGAGCGGATCTCCTCCGTAGACCCGCTGACCGGCGAGGTGGTGGAGGAGCTCGGGACGCTCGTCCTGTTCCCGGCCTCCCACTACGTGACCCCCGAGGACCACCTCCGGCGGGCGATCACGGGCATCGAGGAGGAGCTGGCCGAGCGCCTCACCTGGCTCGAGGACCGGGGCAAGCTGCTCGAGGCGCAACGCCTCCGGATGCGCACCACCTACGACCTCGAGATGCTGCGCGAGGTCGGGGTCTGCAACGGCATCGAGACCTACTCGCGCCACCTCGACGGCCGGTCGCCCGGCGAGGCGCCCTACACCCTGCTCGACTACTTCCCCCCCGACTTCCTCTGCGTCCTCGACGAGTCGCACGTGGGCGTCCCGCAGCTCCACGGCCAGTACGAGGGCGACCGGTCCCGCAAGGACACGCTGGTGGAGCACGGGTTCCGGCTCCCGTCCGCGCTCGACAACCGGCCGCTGCGCTTCGAGGAGTTCGACGGCAAGGTCAACCAGGTCGTGTTCATGTCGGCCACGCCGGGTGCGTACGAGCTCGAGGTGTCCAGCCAGGTCGTCGAGCAGATCGTGCGCCCCACCGGCCTCGTCGACCCCGAGGTCGTGGTGCGACCGACCCGCGGCCAGATCGACGACCTGGTGGCCGAGATCCGCCTGCGGGAGGAGCGTGACCAGCGGGTCCTGGTCACCACGCTCACCAAGAAGATGTCCGAGGACCTGACCGACTACCTCCTCGAGCTCGGCATCCGCGTCCGCTACCTGCACAGCGAGATCGACACCCTGGAGCGGGTCGAGATCCTGCGGGCCCTGCGCCTGGGCGAGTTCGACGTCCTGGTCGGGATCAACCTGCTGCGGGAGGGCCTCGACCTCCCCGAGGTGTCGCTGGTGGCGATCCTCGACGCCGACAAGGAGGGATTCCTCCGCTCCGAGACCAGCCTGGTGCAGACGATCGGCCGGGCGGCGCGCAACGTCGACGGCCAGGTGATCATGTACGCCGACCTCGTCACCGACTCGATGCGCCACGCCATCAACGAGACCATGCGTCGCCGTCGCCGCCAGCTCGAGTACAACGCCGAGCACGGCATCGACCCGCAGACGATCCGCAAGCAGGTCACCGACATCCTCGAGATGCTCCGCGGCGGCGACGACGAGATGCCGGCGGCGCGGGGTCGCGGCCGAGGGGGGCGGGGCGGCGGTCGCCGCGACCGGCGGTCGGCCGTCTTCGAGCTCGCCGGCCTCCCGCCCGAGGAGCTCGGCCGGCTGGTGCAGACCCTCGAGGAGGAGATGCACGAGGCGGCCAAGGACCTCCGCTTCGAGGAGGCGGCCCGCCTGCGCGACGAGATCTCCGAGCTGAAGCGCGAGCTGCGCGCCGCGGTCTGAGCCTCCCTCCGGGCGGGACCGAGGCCCCGTGCGGGGAGCGCCGGGCGAGGCGGGGGAGAGTGGGCTGCCTAGGCGTGGGCGTGCCCCGCCGCATAGGTATGCTCCCGCCGCCGAGTGGGGCCTGCGGCTGCGGCTCCCTGCGTGGGGCCGCGTACCGCGGCGGGCCACGGAGGGCGACGAGGTCGCGGCGGAGCGACGGGGGAGCGGTGGCGAGGACGACGACCACGAGGACCGCGACGGGTGCGAGGCGCGGGGCGGTCCGGGCGTTGGGCGCCCTGGGCGTGCTCGGAGCCCTGATGGTGGTGGGCGGCGGGTGCGGCGGGTCGTCGGATGGGTCGGCGACCCCGAGCGCCGACGCGTCGTCGACCACGGCGACGTTCGCGCCCGTCGACGCGCCCCTCACGCCGGGCGCGGCCGTCTCCGTCTCGGCGATCGACAACCTGTTCCGGCCGGAGGTGGTGAAGGTGCGGGCCGGCACGAAGCTCACCTTCTCCAACGACGGCCGCAACGACCACAACGTGCTCCCGGCCCGGCTCCCCGAGGGCGCCAAGCCGTTCCGCGTCGAGGCGGCGCGCTTCAAGCCCGGTGACGTGTACGAGGTGACCCTCGACCGGCCGGGCACCTACCGCTACTACTGCTCGATCCACGGCACCATGCGTCGTGGCATGATCGGCGCCGTCATCGTCGTGCCCTGACGGGGACGGGCACGGAACAGGGGGGAACGAGCTGTGACGCGAACGTCCCGGTCCGGTAGCGGGTTGGCTCGCGCCCTGTCGGCGGTCCTGGCTGCGGTGGTGGCGGTCGCCCTGGTCGCGGGGTGCAGTGATTCCGGCGACGGGTCGTCGGGCGACGGCGGGTCCGGCGGGTCGGGCCCGGCCGCGGGGCGGACCCTCCGGGTGCCGTCGCAGCACGAGACGATCCAGGACGCCGTCGACGCCGCCCGCCCCGGCGACCTGGTGCTGGTCGCGCCCGGCGTATACCGCGAGGCCGTCGACGTCGAGACCGACCGGATCGTGATCCGCGGCGAGGAGCGCAACACCACGATCCTCGACGGGAGGTTCAAGCTCGAGAACGGCATCCGCGTCGTCGGGGCGAAGCAGGTGGCGGTCGAGAACATCACCGCCCGGAACTTCACGGCCAACGGCTTCTTCTGGACCGGCGCCGACGGGTACCGGGCCTCGTACCTCACCGCGGTCCGCAACGGCGACTACGGCGTCTACGCCTTCGACTCCGTCAACGGGTTGATCGAGCACTCGTACGCGGCGGGCAGCCCCGACTCCGGCTTCTACATCGGCCAGTGCTACCCCTGCAACGCCGTCATCCGCGACGTCGTGTCGGAGTGGAACGGCCTCGGCTACTCGGGCACCAACTCCGGCGGCAACCTCGTGATCACGGGCTCCACGTTCCGGATGAACCGGGCCGGGATCGTGCCCAACACGGGCAGCTACGAGCTCTGCTTCCCGCAGCGTGAGAACGACATCGTCGGCAACCTCGTCTACTCCAACAACAACGGGAAGACCGCGGCCATCGACAACGCGCTGCTGGGCATGGGCAACGGCATCCTCGTGGCCGGCGGGGTGGGCAACGTGATCGAACGGAATCGCGTCTGGGACCACGACATCACCGGGATCGGCCTGGCGCCGTTCCCCGAGGAGAACCCCAGCGACGTCATCCCCGAGAACCCGGGGCCGTGCGCCGCCACCCGCGACGCCCCCAAGCCCCCGAAGGACTCCCTCCCCGAGCTCCTCCTCTGGCCGCCCAAGAGCAACGAGGTCCGGGACAACCACGTCTCCGACTCCCGCGTCGCCGACGTGGCCGAGGGGATGATCGACCCGGCCGAGACCGCGGCGCTCGGCAACTGCTTCTCCGGCAACACCTTCACCACGACGGCCCCGACGAAGCTCGAGGAGAAGGCGCCGTGCGGCCGCCCGTCGTCGGGCGACTTCGCCGAGGGCGCCCTCGACCTCACGGTGCTCATCGCCCGGCCGAAGCCGCCGTCGGCCGACTACCGCCGCGTCGTGCTGCCCGACGTCCCCGAGCAGCCGAACAGGCCCGATCCGAAGGGGAGCCCGGCGCGCCCCGCCACGGGGATGCCGCCTCGGGTCGACGTCGGGTCCGTGAGGTTGCCCGCCCGCCCGGCCGGCACGTGACCGGACCCGCGGCCGGGCTGTCGCGCCGGGTCGCGGCCGGACCCGCGGCCGGGCTGTCGAGCCGGCCCCCGGCCCGGCGGCGCATACCGGGGGCCCTGGCCCTCGCGCTGGTGGTGGCGGCGGCGGCGGCGTCGGTGGTGGGGTGCAGCGGCGGCGCTACGACGTCCGGCCCCCCCGCCGGGGGGCCGACCCGGCCCGGTGGGGAGCACGCGGGGGCGCACGCCGCCGCCGCCTCGACCCGGCCGGGCGACGGGTCGGCCAACGCCGACCTCGTCGCCCGGGGCGGTCAGTTCGCGATCTCGTGCCGCTTCAGCCACCGTGCCCCCGACGATCCGATCGTCCACCCGGGTCACCCCGGCCGATCCCACCTCCATGACTTCTTCGGGAACGTCTCCACCGACGCGAGCTCGACGGCCCGCACCCTGGCCCGGGCCGGCACCACGTGCGGCAAGGTCCAGGACCGCGCCGCGTACTGGGTGCCCGCCCTCCTGCGCGGCGGCCGGCCCGTCGACCCGACCGCGGCCGACGCCTACTACCGCGTGGCCGCCGGTGTCGACGCCCGCTCCGTCCGCCCGTACCCGTACGGGCTCAAGATGCTGGCCGGCGACGCCATGGCGACCTCGCCCCAGCCCCGCTCGGTGGTCGCCTGGGGTTGCGGCCGGCGGCCCGACGTGTCGGCGGCGCCGCCCACCTGCCCGCGCGGGGCGCCTCTCGACCTGCGGGTCACGTTCCCCGACTGCTGGGACGGCGAGCACCTCGACAGCGCCGACCACGTGAGCCACGTGGCGTACAGCGGCCGGTCGGGCTGCCCGGCGAGTCACCCCGTGGCGATGCCGCAGCTGACCCTCGTGGCGCACTTCCCGGTCTCCGGGCCGCCCCCCGCGGACCTCGACCTCGCCCCGGGCTCGCTCCTGGGCGGTCACGCCGACTTCCTCAACGCCTGGGAGCCCGCGGCTCTGGCCCGCGAGGTCCGGTCGTGCCTGCGGCGCGGCATCGTGTGCTCCATCCCGGGCGGCACCTTCGGGGTCTCGAAGCTGTCCTGAGCGGGACCCGACCCCGGATCTGATCCCGGGTCTGATCAGGTATCCGGCCGGCGAGGGGCGCCGGGCAGCGAACATCAGTTCGGGAGCCTTCGGGAACCGGTACCATGGGGGCCGTGGCGGAACCGCCGGTCATCTCCATCCGCGGGGCGCGGGAGCACAACCTCAAGAACGTCGACCTCGACCTGCCGCGCGACGAGCTCGTCGTCATCACCGGCCTGTCGGGCTCCGGCAAGTCGTCGCTCGCCTTCGACACCGTCTACGCCGAGGGCCAGCGCCGCTACGTCGAGTCGCTCTCCAGCTACGCCCGCCAGTTCCTCGGCCAGATGGACAAGCCCGACGTCGACTTCATCGAGGGGCTCTCCCCGGCGATCTCGATCGACCAGAAGTCGGCCGGCCGGAACCCGCGCTCCACGGTGGGCACGATCACCGAGATCCACGACTACCTCCGGCTCCTCTACGCCCGCATAGGGGTCCCGCACTGCCCCGAGTGCGGCCGGGTGATCACCCGCCAGACGCCGCAGCAGATCGTCGACCGGGTCCTCGAGCTGCCCGAGGACACCCGCTTCCAGGTGCTCGCCCCCGTGGTCCGGGGCCGCAAGGGAGAGTACGAGGGGCTCCTCGCCGACCTGGCGGGCCAGGGCTTCAGCCGGGCCCGCGTCGACGGCCGGGTCGTCGACCTCTCCGACCGCGAGTCGGCCGAGCGCCTGGCCCGCTACGAGCAGCACAGCATCGAGGTCGTCGTCGACCGGCTGGTGCGGCGCCCCGGCATCGAGCGGCGCCTCACCGACTCGCTGGAGACGGCCCTGCGCCTGGCCGAGGGTGTGGCCGAGGTCGAGGTCGTCCCGCGCGACGGAGTCGAAGCCGGGAACGGCGACGACGGCGACGACGGTGAGGCCGAGGCGCAGACCCTCACGTTCTCCGAGCACCTCGCCTGCACCCACTGCGGCCTCAGCTTCGACGAGCTGGCGCCGCGCAACTTCTCGTTCAACTCGCCCTACGGCGCGTGCCCCCGCTGCGACGGCCTCGGCACCCGCTTCGAGGTCGACCCGGAGCTGGTCGTCGCCGACGACGACCTGTCGCTCGCCGAGGGGGCGATCGCGCCGTGGTCCGGCTTCCGGGGGCAGTACTTCAACCACGTCCTCGAGGCGGTCGCCGCCGACGCGGGCTTCTCGCTCGAGGTGCCCTGGAAGCGGCTGCGCAAGGCCGACCGCAAGGTCGTCCTCTACGGCTCGGGCAAGAAGAAGGTCCGGGTGCGCTACCGCAACCGCTACGGCCGGCGCCGCGAGTACGACACCCGCTACGAGGGCGTCATCCCGTGGCTGGAGCGTCGCCACTCCGAGGCCGACTCCGACCGGTCCCGCGAGCAGATCGAGGGCTACATGCGCGAGGTGCCGTGCCCGGCGTGCGGCGGCGCCCGGCTGCGCCCGGCGTCACTCGCGGTCACGATCGGCGGGCACAGCATCGCCGAGGTGGGCGCCCTGTCGATCCGCAAGGCGGCGGAGCTCCTCGGCGGCCTCGAGCTCAACGCGCGGGAGCGCATCATCGCCGAGCGGGTCCTCAAGGAGATCAACGAGCGCCTGCGCTTCCTCCTCGACGTCGGCCTCGACTACCTGAGCCTGAACCGGGCCGCGGGGACCCTGGCCGGCGGGGAGGCACAGCGGATCCGGCTGGCCAGCCAGATCGGCAGCGGCCTGGTGGGCGTGCTCTACGTCCTCGACGAGCCGTCGATCGGCCTCCACCAGCGCGACAACCACCGGCTCATCGACACCATGGTCCGCCTGCGCGACCTGGGGAACACGATCCTCGTCGTCGAGCACGACGAGGAGACGATCCGCGTCGCCGACCACGTCGTCGACATCGGCCCGGGCGCGGGGGAGCACGGCGGCGAGATCGTCGCGGCCGGGTCCGTCGCCGACGTGATGGCCGAACCGCGCTCGCTGACCGGCCGCTACCTGTCCGGCGACGAGGTCATCCCCGTCCCGGAGCGCCGCCGCCCACCCGGCGACGCCGTGCTCACCGTTACCGGTGCGCGCGAGCACAACCTCGACGGCATCGACGTCACCTTCCCGCTGGGCTGCTTCGTGGCGGTCACCGGCGTGAGCGGCAGCGGCAAGAGCACCCTCGTCAACGACATCCTCTACCGGGCCCTCATGCAGAGGGTGTACCGGTCGCGTGCCGTCCCCGGGCGCCACAAGGCGGTCAAGGGCGCCGAGGCCCTCGACAAGGTGATCAACATCGACCAGTCGCCGATCGGCCGGACGCCGCGCTCCAACCCCGCCACCTACACGGGCGTCTTCGACAAGATCCGGGCCCTGTTCGCGGCCACCCCCGAGGCGAAGGTGCGCGGGTACCTGCCCGGGCGATTCTCCTTCAACGTGAAGGGCGGCCGCTGCGAGGCGTGCTCGGGCGACGGGACGATCCGTATCGAGATGCACTTCCTCCCCGACGTCTACGTGCCGTGCGAGGTGTGCAAGGGCGCCCGCTACAACCGCGACACCCTCGACATCACGTGGAAGGGCCTCAACATCGCCGAGGTCCTCGCCCTCTCCTGCGAGGAGGCGGTCGAGCTCTTCGCCCACCAGCCCTCGATCGCCCGACACCTCCAGACGCTCGTCGACGTGGGCCTCGGCTACGTGCGCCTCGGCCAGCCCGCGACCACGCTCTCCGGCGGCGAGGCCCAGAGGGTGAAGCTCTCCACCGAGCTGGGCAAGCGCTCCACCGGCCGGACCATCTACATCCTCGACGAGCCCACCACCGGCCTCCACTTCGACGACGTCCGCCGGCTGCTCGGGGTGCTACAGCGCCTCGTCGACGCCGGCAACACCGTGCTGGTGATCGAGCACAACCTCGACGTCGTCAAGTCGGCCGACTGGATCGTCGACCTGGGGCCCGAGGGCGGCGACGGCGGCGGACGTATCGTCGCCGAGGGCACGCCGGAGCAGGTGGCGAAGACGCCCGGGAGCTGGACGGGCCGCTACCTGGCCCCGCTCCTGGGCCTGCCGCCCGTCGCGTGACCGCCGACCCGCCCGCCCCCGTTCCCCCCGGGAGCCCCGTCGATCCCGACGGGGCTCCCGACCCGGCCGCCGCCGCTCCCGCCGATTGGCGCGCCGATCCCACCGGGACTCCCGACCGGGCCGCCGGTGCTCCCGAGGCCGCGCGCGGCGATCCCGCGGGCCCGGACCGCCCCACCGATCCCTGGGAGGAGCACGCCGCCTGGTGGCAGGAGCATTTCACCGAGGGGGCCGATCCCGAGTACGAGGAGCAGATCCTCCCGATGGTCCGGCGCCACCTCGGTGGCTGCCGGCTCGTCGTCGAGGTGGGCGCCGGTGAGGGGCAGGTCGCCCGGGCCCTCTCGACCGCCGGCGTGCCCGTGGTGGTGGGCATCGAGCCGTCGGTGGCGCAGTCGGCCGAGGCCCGTCGCCGGGCCGGCGGCCCGCTCTACGCCCGGGGCACCGCCGAGCATCTTCCCCTCCGCGAAGGCGTCGCCGACGGCGTGGTCGCCTGCCTGGTCATGGAGCACCTCGCCGACCTCGACCCCCCGGTCGCCGAGGTGGCGCGGATCCTGGCGCCCGGCGGCACGTTCCTCGTGCTGCTGAATCACCCGCTGCTCCAGGCGCCCGGCAGCGGCTGGATCGACGACCACATCCTCGACGAGCAGTACTGGCGGATCGGCCCGTACCTCGTGGAGGGGGTCACCGACGAGGAGGTGGCCCCCGGGGTCGTGCTGCCGTTCGTGCACCGCCCGCTGCACCGCTACGTCGAGGTCCTGGTTCGCCATGGCCTGGCCGTGGTGGGGATGGAGGAGCCGGCGCCGCCGCCCGGGTTCCTGGCCCGGGCCCCGGAATACCGAGAGGCTGCCACCATCCCCCGCCTCCTGGCCCTCGTCGCCCGCCCCCTCTGACCACCCCGCGCGGATCACCGCGCCTCGCCTCCCCACCCCGCCCCGCCCCCCACCCCACCCGAGCGTTGGGTCACAAACCGACGCCACGCGACGAGAACTGCCCCAACGCCGGGCTTGCTCTCCGGGCTCAGGTGATGTCGAGCATCCGCCGGAGCGCGACCCTCGCCCACTCGGCCGTCTCCGGGTCGACCACGATCCGGTTCACGATCCGGCCCTCGGCCAGGTTCTCGAGGCACCACGCCAGGTGCGGCCCGTCGATGCGGAACATGGTGGAGCACGGGCAGACCAGGGGATCGAGCGACTCGACGTGCACCGACGGGTTGTCGGTCGCGAGGCGCTGGATCATGTGGATCTCGGTGCCGATCGCGATGTGGGTCCCCGGGGGTGCCTCCTCGACCCACCGGAGGATGCGCTGGGTCGAGCCCACCCGATCGGCCACCTCGACTACGTCGTGGGCGCACTCGGGGTGGACGATCACCACGCCGTCGGGGTGGCGCTCCCGGAAGGCGTCTACCTGTTCGGGGCGGAAACGCTGGTGCACGCTGCAGTGCCCCTTCCAGAGCAGGAAGGTCGCCGCCTTGGCGTCGGCCTCCGAGAGGCCACCCAGCTCCCGGCGCGGGTTCCACACCCGCATCGCGCTCTCGTCGTAGCCCATGTCGTAGCCGGTGTTGCGGCCCAGGTGCTGGTCGGGGAAGAACAGGACCTGGTCGCCGCGTTCGAACGCCCACTCGAGGACGGCCCGGGCGTTCGAGGAGGTGCACACCGCGCCGCCCTCGCGCCCCACGAACGCCTTCAGCGCCGCCGAGGAGTTCATGTAGGTGATCGGGACGACGCGATCGATGTCGGTGATCTCGCCGAGGGCCTCCCACGCCTCCTCGACCTCGTCGAGGTCGGCCATGTCGGCCATCGAGCAGCCGGCGTTGAGGTCGGGGAGCACGACGCGCTGGTGGTCGCCGGTCAGCACGTCGGCGGACTCGGCCATGAAGTGGACCCCGCAGAACACGATGTCGGTGGCCTGCTCGTTCTCGGCTGCGTACTGGGCCAGGAGGAACGAGTCGCCCCGCTTGTCGGCCCACTTGATGACCTCGTCGCGCTGGTAGTGGTGGCCGAGGATCAGGAGGCGGGAGCCGAGCGAGGCTCGGGCCGCGCCGATCCAGGCGTCGAGCTCGTCGGGGGACGCGGTCGTGTACCGGTCCGGCAACCGTGACTGAAGTCGGAGCATGCGGAGGGACCCTCCTATGTGGGCTCCGAACTCGGCCGGCGGGGACAGCCTGGTCGCCCACCGCGGGGTTGTCGGCCTCGGAGCCTGATATCTGGCCGGAGTACCAGGCCGGCCTGGCGCCACTCTACCGCGCCCCCCGCTCCGGATTCCCCCCGACCCCCGGCGACGCGGGCGGTCTCGACCCGTCCCCCCCATCCTGCGTTGGGTCACTTCTCGTCGCCAGGCGACCGGAACTGACCCAACGCGGCGAGATGGGGCGGCGCCGCGGTCCGTCCCGCCCCGTCCCGCCCCGTCCCGTCCCGCCCCGTCCCCCCCATCCTGCGTTGGGTCACTTCTCGTCGCCAGACGGCCGGAACTGACCCAACGCGGCGGCGCGGGGGGTGGGTGGGTGTGCCGGCCCCCCGCCGGAAGCGGGAACAATGGCTGTGTGATCGTGCGTCCCGCGCCCGGGACCGTCCCCGACGCCCCGGGCTCCTACCAGTTCCGTGACGCCGAGGGCCGGATCATCTACGTCGGGAAGGCCAAGAGCCTCCGCAGCCGCCTCTCGAATTACTTCGGCCCCCCGGCGGCCCTGCCCGCCCGCACCCGCCAGATGGTCGCCGCCGCCGAGTCGGTCGAGTGGATCGAGGTCCGCAACGAGGTCGAGGCGCTCTTCCTCGAGTTCAACCTGATCAAGGAGCACCGCCCGCGGTTCAACATCCGCCTCAAGGACGACAAGTCGTACCCGTACCTGGCCGTCACCCTCGACGAGTCGTGGCCACGGGCGATGGTCATGCGCGGCGCGAGGCGGCCCGGAGTCCGCTACTTCGGCCCGTACGCCCACGCCTACGCGATCCGCGAGACGCTCGACCTGCTCCTGCGGACGTTCCCGATCCGCACCTGCACGCAGGCGAAGTTCGACCGTCACCACCGTCTAGGCCGCCCCTGCCTGCTGGCGCACATCGGCAAGTGCGTGGCGCCGTGCGTCGACGCCGTGAGCCACGAGGAGTACGACGACCTGGTCGACGACCTCCTCCGCTTCCTCGACGGCGACACCGCTCCCATCGTCGCCCGGCTCGAGGAGCAGATGGCCGAGGCCGCCGACGACCTCGAGTTCGAACGGGCGGCGCGCCTGCGCGACCAGCTGGCGTCGGTTCGCAAGGCGGTGGAGAGCCAGCAGATGGTGGCGTCGCGCGAGGAGGACCTCGACGTCGTCGGGATCGCCGAGGACGAGCTCGAGGCGGCGGTGCAGGTGTTCCACGTCCGGCGGGGACGGGTCGTCGGCCGCAAGGGGATGGCCGTCGACAAGGTCGAGGACGTCGAGGGCGGCGCGCTGGTCGGCCGGGTGCTGGAGCACCTCTACGGCGACGACTCCGTCGAGGTGCCCCGGGAGGTCCTGGTTCCCGCCGTCCCTCTCGACGCCGCGCTCTACGAGCGGTGGCTCACCACCCGCCGGGGGGCCCGGGTGCGGGTCCGGGTGCCGCAGCGCGGCGCCAAGCGCTCCCTGCTCGGGACCGTGACCCTCAACGCCAAGGAGGCGTTCACGCGCCACAAGCTCAGCCGCGCCGCCGACTACAACGCCCGGGCCCGGGCACTGACCGCCCTCCAGGAGGCCCTGGCGCTCTCCGAGGCGCCTCTGCGCATCGAGTGCTTCGACGTCTCGAACCTCCAGGGCACCGAGATCGTGGCGTCGATGGTGGTGATGGAGGACGGCCTGGCGAAGCGCTCCGACTACCGACGCTTCAAGATCCGGTCCCAGGAGGGCCAGGACGACTTCGCGGCGATGGAGGAGGCCCTCACCCGCCGCTTCACCCGCTATCTCGACGAGCGCGACGAGGGGGCGAGGGCGGGGAAGCGCTTCGCGTATCCGCCCAACCTGCTGGTCGTCGACGGTGGGCGCGGGCAGCTGAACGTGGCCGTGCGGGTGCTCGAGGAGCTGGGCCTCGAGGAGATCGACGTCGCCGGTCTGGCCAAGCGCTTCGAGGAGGTGTACCGGCCGGGCCGCGCGGAGCCGGTTCGCATACCCCGCGACTCCGAGGCCCTGTACCTGCTCCAGCAGGTGCGCGACGAGGCCCACCGGTTCGCGATCACCTACCACCGGGGCCTGCGGCGCAAGGCCATGACCCGCTCCGTGCTCGACGACGTGCCGGGCCTCGGCCCGTCCCGCCGGGCCCGCCTCCTGCGCACGTTCGGCTCGGTGAAGCGCATCCGGGATGCGACCGAGGCCGACCTCCTCGCCCTCTCGTGGCTGCCCGATCGCGTCGCCGTGGCCGTCCACGCCCGGCTCCACGGCGGCCCCGCCGTGCCACCTGCCCGCGAGGCCGGCCCCGCTGTGCCACCGGCCCGCGACGCCGGCCCTCCGGCCACCCGCGGCACCCGGCCCTCCGGCGCCGACGGAACCGTGACCTCCGGGGCCGACGGAACCGTGCCCTCCGGCGCCGACGGAACCCTGTCCTCCGGCTACGGCGCCACCGACGCCGGCCCCCCGGCGCCCCCCGGCGCACCCCCCGGAGCGCCCCCCGGCCCGCCGCGCGAGGATGGCGCCTCACCATGAGCACCTCCTCCGACGACACCCCGCCCGTCCGGGGTCGGCCGCCGGCCCCCGCCCCGGCCGCAGCCACGACGCCCGGAGCGCGCCGGCCCGTGCTGCCCGAGGGCCTGCCCTACACCGACTCCGGCCACGACCTCGAGGTGACGATCATCACCGGGATGTCGGGGGCCGGGCGCTCGGAGGCCGCCGACGTCCTCGAGGACCTCGGCTTCTTCGTGATCGACAACCTGCCGACGGCCCTCATCTCCAAGGTCGCGGAGCTGGCGCGCGGCGCGGGCCGGCCCAACCGGTACGCCCTGGGCGTCGACGTCCGGGCCGGTGCCTTCGTCGACGAGCTCGACCGGGCCCTCGCCGAGCTGCGCGACCAGCGCATCCGGACCCGGGTGCTCTTCCTCGACGCGTCGGGCCCCACCCTGGTGCGCCGCTTCGACGCCACCCGCCGTCCGCACCCCCTCGCCGACCGCGACCGCGTGGTGGAGGCCATCGCCCGGGAGCGCGAGCTGCTGGCCGACCTGCGGGGCCGCTCCGACCTCGTCATCGACACCACCGACCTCAACGTCCACCAGCTCCGCGACCGGATCCGCGAGCTCTTCACGGAGGCCCCGCAGCAGAGGGAGCTGAAGGTCAACGTCGTGAGCTTCGGCTACAAGCACGGCCTGCCCCTCGACGTCGACCTCGTGTTCGACTGCCGATTCCTGTCGAACCCGTACTGGGTGGAGGACCTGCGCGACCTGCCCGGCACCGACCCGGCGGTCCGCGACTACGTGATGTCGCAGGCGGAGACGGCGAGCTTCCTCGAGGAGCTCGACCGCCTCTTCGAGCTCCTCGTGCCCGCCTTCCAGCGCGAGGGGAAGGCCTACCTCTCGATCGGGGTCGGGTGCACCGGCGGGCGGCACCGCAGCGTGGTGGTCGCCGAGGAGCTGGGTGCCATCCTCCGGCGGGCCGGCTACCCGGCCCACGTCCACCACCGCGACCTCCGCCGGGGCTGAGCGGGCATGGGTGGCGAAGGCGACGGGCGTCCCACCGCGACCCCGACGACGGGGACGGCGCCGTGACCGGGCGCGGCGCCCGGGTGGTCGCGCTCGGCGGGGGCCACGGCCTGGGGGTGGTCCTCGCGGCCGTGCGCCGGTACACGAGCGAGATCACGGCGGTGGTGTCGGTGGCCGACGACGGCGGGTCGTCGGGGCGGTTGCGGCGCGACCACGGCGGCCTGGCCCCCGGCGACCTCCGCAAGTGCCTGGTCGCGCTGGCCGATGCCGGCTCCCCGTGGCGGGCGGCGTTCGAGCACCGCTTCCGGGGTGGCGAGCTCGACGGCCACGCGCTGGGGAACATCGTCCTCGTGGGCCTGGCCGAGACCCTGGGCGGCTTCCCGAACGCCCTGGCCGAGGCGGAGCGGCTGCTGGGAGCGGTGGGACGGGTCCTGCCCGCCACCGTGGAGCCCGTGGTCCTGACCGCCGACGTCGACGGCCGCGTCGTCGAGGGCCAGTACGAGGTCCACCGCAGCGCCGGCCGCATCCGCTCGGTCGGCCTCGTTCCCCCCGACGCCGCCGCGTCCCCCGAGGCGCTGGCCGCCATCGCCCGGGCCGACCAGATCGTCCTGGCGCCGGGTTCGCTCTTCACGAGCATCGTCCCGGTCCTGTGCGTGGCCGGCATCACCGACGCCCTGTGCTCGGCGCGCGCCCGCGTGGTCCACGTCGGCAACCTCCAGGCTGAGACCCCGGAGACCTCGGGGATCAGCGGCACCGAGCAGGTCGAGATCCTGCTCGACCACGGCGCCCGGATCGACGTCTCCCTCAGCCCGGTGGGCGGTGAGCTGGTCACCGACCCGGCGGTGCTGGCCCGCCACGGGATCGCCACCGAGGAGGTGGTGGTGTCGGCCCCGGGCGCGCGCGTCCACGACCCGGAGGCCCTGGCGGTGGCGCTTGGGGACCTTCTCTAGGCGGCGCCTACGATGGGATCGAAAGGATCGTGCCGGGCGCGGGCCCGTCGCCGGGGCCCCTCCCCGATGGCGTCGCTCCCGTGCCGGTCCTCGAGGGTGTCGGTTTCGGATGCCAAGGGAGCGGGTGTTGGGTGCGGGCCGGTCGGCCCGCCCGCAGACAAGGAGCGACGATGACGGTACGAGTGGGTATCAACGGTTTCGGTCGGATCGGCCGTTCCTTCCTCCGGGCGCTGCTGGCGCGGGGCGGCGACGCCGGCGTCGAGTTGGTCGCGGTCAACGACCCGATGGGCGACAACCACACGATGGCCTTCCTGCTCGCGCACGACTCCGTGGGCGGGGTCCTGCCCAACGAGGTGAAGGAGACGGCCAACGGCTTCTCCGTCGACGGGCGTGAGATCCGCAAGCTCGACACGATGGACCCGGCCGAGATCCCCTGGGGCGACCACGGCGTCGACGTGGTGATCGAGTCGACCGGGCTCTTCACCGCCCGCGAGAAGGCGGCCGGCCACCTCGCCGGCGGCGCCCGGAAGGTCGTGATCTCGGCCCCGAGCGGCGACGCCGACGTCACGGTCTGCATCGGGGTCAACGACCACGTCTACGACCCGGTCGAGCACAACGTGATCTCCAACGCGTCGTGCACCACCAACTGCATCGCCCCGCTGGCCAAGGTCCTCGACGACCGCTTCGGCATCGAGCAGGGCCTGATGACGACCGTCCACGCCTACACCAGCGACCAGGCGCTCCAGGACATGGCCAAGCCCAGCCGCAAGGGCAAGCCCGACCTGCGCCGCATGAGGGCCGCCGCCCTGTCGATCATCCCGAGCAGCACCGGGGCCGCCCGGGCCATCGGGCAGGTCCTGCCCGCGCTGAACGGCAAGCTCGACGGCACGGCGCTGCGGGTCCCCACGCCCACCGGCTCGATCACCGACCTGAGCGCCAACCTGCGCACCGAGGCGACCACCGAAGAGGTCAACGCGGCGTACGCCGAGGCCGCGGCGGCCACGTCGTACAAGGGGGTGCTCGAGTACAGCGCCGACCCGCTCGTGTCGGCCGACATCGTGGGCAACCCGTCGTCGTGCATCTTCTCCGCCCTCGACACGATGGCCAACGGGAAGATGGTCAAGGTGCTCGGCTGGTACGACAACGAGTGGGGCTACTCCAACCGGCTCGTCGACCTCGTCGCCTTCGTGGCCGCCTGACCGGCTGCCCCGGCCCCGGCGACCGCTCCCCCCGATGGCCGACCTCGCCGCCCCGCCGCGCCTGGAGGACCTCCCGGTCGCGGCGGGCAAGAAGGTCCTCGTCCGCATCGACTGCAACGTGCCGCTCTCGGGCGGACGCGTCGCCGACGACCTGCGCCTGACCACGATCATCCCCACCCTCGACTGGCTGCGCCGGGCCGGGGCCGCAGTGGTGGTGTGCGGCCACCTGGGGCGTCCCAAGGGGCGGCCCGACCCGCGCTTCGGCCTCGCGCCGGTCGCCGACCGGCTCGGCGACCTGCTGGCCGAGGAGGTCCCCCTGGCTCCCGAGGTCGTGGGCGAGCGGGCCTCGGCGATGATCGAGGCGCTGCGGCCGGGGCAGGTCCTGCTGCTCGAGAACCTGCGCTTCGAACCGGGCGAGACGGCCAACGACCCCGGGTTCGCCGCCGCGCTGGCCGCGCCCGTCGACCTCTACGTCAACGACGCCTTCGGCGCGTCGCACCGGTCGCACGCGTCGATCGTCGGCCCGCCGGCCGCGTTGCCCCACGCCGGGGGGCGCCTGCTGTTCCGCGAGGTCGAGGCCCTGGGCCGCCTGCTCCACGACCCGGCCCGTCCGTTCGTCGCCGTGCTCGGCGGCGCCAAGGTCAGCGACAAGCTCGGCGTGATCGACGCGCTCCTCGACCGCTGCGACACGATCCTCGTGGGCGGCGCCATGGCGTTCACCTTCCACGCGGCCCAGGGGCGCGCCGTCGGCGACTCCCTCGTCGAGCCTGACCGGGTCGACGAGTGCGCGCGCCTGCTGGCGACGGGTCGGGTCCGCGTCCCCTCCGACGTCGTGATCGCCCGCGAGATCGACGCCGGGGCCGAGACCCGAGTCGTGCCCGCCGGCGCGATCCCCGACGGGTGGAAGGGCCTCGACGTCGGTCCCGGCACCGCCGCGGAGTTCGCCGACGCCGTCGCCTCGGCCGCCACCGTGCTGTGGAACGGCCCGATGGGCGTGTTCGAGGTGGCGCCGTTCGCGGCCGGGACCCGGTCGGTGGCCGAGGCGGTGGCGGCGTCGAGCGCCTACACCGTGGTGGGTGGCGGCGACAGCGCGGCCGCGATCCGGGGCTTCGGTCTCGCCGAGCGGGTCAGCCACGTGAGCACGGGGGGCGGGGCGTCGCTGGAGCTGATCGAGAACGGCGACCTGCCCGGCCTGGCCGCCCTGCGCGAACCCGCCCCGTCCCCACCACCGCCCGCTTAGGCCGTCCCAACCGCCTCGAACCGCCGCACCCCGAACCGCACTGCACACCGAGCCCACGGAGACGAGATGCCCGACCGCCGCCCCCTCATCGCGGGCAACTGGAAGATGCACCACGACCACTTCGCCGCGATCCAGCTCACCCAGAAGCTGTCCTACCTCCTCGACCGCGACGACTACGACGCCGTCGACGTGGTGCTGTGCCCGCCGTTCACCGATCTGCGCTCGGTGCAGACGACCCTGGAGAGCGATCGCATCCCCATGGCCCTCGGGGCCCAGAACTGCCACTGGGAGGACCAGGGCGCGTTCACCGGCGAGGTGAGCCCGGCGATGCTGGCGAAGCTGAACGTGCGCTACGTGATCGCCGGCCACTCGGAGCGCCGCCAGCTCTTCGGCGAGACCGACGACGTCGTGAACCGCAAGGTCCGCGCCGTCCTCGCCCACGGGATGACCCCCATCCTGTGCGTGGGGGAGACCCTGGAGGAGAAGGAGGCGGGAGCGACCGCCGCCCGGGTCGACGGGCAGGTCCGCGCCGGCCTGGCGGGGGTGGCCCGCGACTCGGTGGCCGGCATGGTGATCGCCTACGAGCCGATCTGGGCCATCGGGACCGGCCGCAACGCCACCCCCGACGACGCCCAGGCCACCATCGCGGCGGTCCGGGCCACGGTGCGCGAGGTCGCCGGCGACGCCGCCGCGTCGGCCGTGCGCATCCAGTACGGCGGGAGCGTGAAGCCCGGCAACATCGCGTCGCTCATGGAGCAACCCGACATCGACGGCGCCCTCGTCGGCGGGGCGTCGCTCGACGCCGACGAGTTCGCCCGCATAGTCCGCTACCGCTGAGCCGCCCGGGCCCCGGGGCGCCCGGAAGGCCCCCGGCAATGCCACAAGGGGGCCCACCAGGCGTGTTACCGTGCCCGCTCAGCGCGAGGCGACGGCCTCGAGGAGAAGAGGAACGTGCTCAACACCGTCATCATCGGCATCCACATCGTGGTCAGCCTGGTCCTGATCTTCCTGATCCTCCTCCACTCCGGGCAGGGCGGCGGACTTTCCGAGATGTTCGGTGGTGGATCGCTGGGAGGGTCGATGGCCGGCTCCACGGTGGTCGAGCGCAACCTCGACCGGATCACGGTGGCGACCGGGATCATCTTCGTCTTCACCTCGGTGATCCTCGCCCTGCGCCTCGAATAGCCAACTGCCACGTGAGCGCGAGCCGGCGGACCGTTCGGCCCGGAACCCGAGGGGGAGGTCTTCAGCGTGAACCGCACCCGTGAAGGTAGAGGTGGACCCACTGTGCGGCGCCGGAGGGGCTTCGTCCTCCTCGTGCTCGTCGTGCTCCTGGCCATGGTCGCCGCGGCCTGCGGCTCCGACGACGGCGGCGGCGGCGACGGCGCCAAGGGCAAGAAGCAGCGCGCCGTCATCACGATCAGCACGACGGCCGGCAACGCGGCCCGCGAGCAGGTGGAGCAGCTCCTCCAGAGCCAGCTCAAGGACGCCGGCTTCGAGCTGAAGATCAACAACAGCGACGCCGACACGCTCTTCGGCAAGTGGCTGCCGGCCGGCAACTTCCAGGTCGGCATGTACGCCCAGGTCGGCACCCCCGACCCGGGCCTGTGCGTGATCTTCTGCTCGCAGAACATCCCGACCGAGGCCAACGGCAACGTCGGCCAGAACTTCACCCGCACCGACGTCTCGGCCCTCGACGGCCCGCTCACGCAGCAGGACACCGAGCTCGACGTCGCGACGCGCGCCGACCTGGTGAAGCAGGCGTCGAAGATCATGGCCGAGAACAACGTCTCGCTGCCGCTCTACCAGAAGCCGACGCTCCTCGCCTACAACACCGAGGCCCTGTCGGGGCCGATCGCCGACAACACGGTCAACGGCCCGTTCGCCAACGCCAACGAGTGGAAGGTGCTCAAGGGCACCGACATCGTGGCCGCGGCCGAGCAGGAGCCCGCCTGCGCCGACTGGATCGGCTCGTGCGCCGGCGCGTCGTGGGGCAACTGGGTCCTGAAGGTCCACACGTCGCCGGAGGCCTTCGACGTCAGCCCCGAGGGCGACTACGTGGTCAGCGCGCTGCTGACCAAGGAGCCGACGGTCGCCGCCGAGGGCGAGGGCATGTCGATCACCTACGACATCTCGCCCGACGCGGTCTGGGACGACGGCCAGCCGATCACCTCCAAGGACTTCGAGTACCTCTGGAAGCAGATCACCACCGGCAAGGACATCTACGACACGACCGGCTACAACCTGATCACGGCCGTCGACACCACCAACCCGAAGCAGGCGGTGGTGAAGCTCAAGAGCAAGTTCGCCCCGTGGCGCGACCTCTTCGGCGGCTTCTACGGCCTGTACCCGAGCCACCTGCTCGAGGGCAAGGACCGCAACGCGGCCACCAAGGACGGCTACACGTGGTCCGGCGGCCCGTGGAAGATGGAGTCGTGGAAGAAGGGCGAGTCGATGACGCTCGTCCCGAACCCCAGCTACTGGGGGACCAAGCCGAGCGCGTCGAAGCTGATCTTCCGCTTCATCACCGACTCCGCGGCCCAGACCCAGGCCTACAAGACCAACCAGGTCCAGATCATGTACCCGCAGCCTCAGGTCGGCCTGGTCAAGGACCTCCAGGCCGTCTCGGGGACGAAGGTCACGGTCGGCTTCGGCAACACCTACGAGGGCCTGTGGTTCAACATGGCCCAGAAGCCGCTCGACAGCCTCAAGGTTCGCCAGGCGCTCGGGTACGCGATCGACCGGAACGCGATCGTCGACGCGGTGATCACGCCGTCGATCGAGCCGATCGCCAAGGGTCAGGTGCTCCAGAGCTTCAACGTCCCGACCTTCCGGCAGTTCTTCACGCCGGCGTGGGGCAACTACAAGCTCGACAAGGCCAAGGTCGACGAGCTCATGAAGTCCGACGGGTGGACGAAGGGCTCCGACGGGATCTGGGAGAAGTAGCCCCTCACCGGGGGCGCCGCGTGCGGGGAGGGCCGGTCGGGTGACCGGTCGGCCCTCCCGGTACCGGTCGAAGCGCACACGTCCGATCGGAGGCCACCCGAACGGGCGGGCCCGGCGCCCGCGTCTCGGACCCTGACCGATGTTCTCCTACGTCGCCCGGCGGATCCTCATCTCGATCCCGGTGCTGCTCGTCGCGTCGGTCCTGGTGTTCGTGTTCGTACGGGCCACCACCGACCCGACCACCCATCTCCGGCTCAGCCGCGACCCGATGGCGATCCAGCGGGAGCGCACCCGGCTCGGCCTCGACAAGCCGTTGCCCGTCCAGTACGGGAACTGGCTGCACGACTTCGTGCGGGGCCGCTGGGGCGAGAGCTACAAGACGCAGCGCAGCGTGTCGAGCGAGATCCGCTCGAAGCTGTGGGTGACCACCCAGGTCGCGTTCTTCGGCGTGGTCCTGTCGCTGATCGTGGCGGTGGGGATCGGGGTGTTCTCCGCGGTCCGGCAGTACTCGACGCTCGACTACGTGTTCACCGGCCTGTCGTTCGCCGGGCTGGCGATGCCGATCTTCTGGTTCGCCCTGCTGTTGATCCAGTTCCTCTCGTACGACCTCCAGAAGTGGCTGGGCTGGGACCAACCGCTGTTCTTCTCCGTCGGCCTCCGGGAGCCATCGGGGCATGTGCCGTTCGGCTATTTCCGCCACATCGCGCTGCCGGTGGTCTGCCTGTCGGTGCAGCTCATCGCGGGCTGGAGCCGCTACCAGCGCGCCTCGATGCTCGAGGCCATGTCGAGCGAGTACCTCCGTACGGCGCGGGCCAAGGGCGTGCCCCGGCACAAGGTCGTCTTCAAGCACGCGCTCCGCAACGCCCTCATCCCGCTGGTGAACGTGACCGCCATCGACATGGGCGCCCTCTTCGGCGGCCTGATCATCACCGAGACGATCTTCTCCCTGCCCGGCATGGGTCGCCTGCTCGTCGACTCGCTCCTCAACGGCGACACGGCCGTGCTGCTGCCGTGGCTGATGGTCACCGCCATGTTCATCATCGTGTTCAACCTCGTCGCCGACCTCGTGGTCGGGGTGCTCGACCCGCGGGTCCGGCTCTCGTGAGCCTCGAGTCGTTCGCAGAGATCGAGCCTCGGGAGGATGTGCTCCCCCCGCCCGGTCCGCCCGGGGCCGGGGACGGCACCGAGGCGGTCGTGCGGTCCCAGTGGTCGCTGTTCGCCCGTCGCTTCCTGCGCCACCGGGTGGCGTGCGCGTCGCTCGTGTTCCTCCTGCTCCTGGGGGCGTTGGCGGTCTTCGCCGAGCAGGTCGCACCGCACCCGCTGAACCCGCCGCTCACGAGCGAGACGCTGGCCGCCGCCCGCAAGGGGCCGTCGGCCGACCACTGGTTCGGCACCGACGAGCTGGGCCGCGACCAGGTCACCCGGGTGCTGTTCGCGGCCCGCATCTCGCTGTCGATCGGTCTCGGCGTCGCGCTGCTCGCCACGGTGGTGGGCAGCACGATCGGGGCCGTCGCCGGCTACTTCGGGGGCTGGGTCGACAACATCCTCATGCGCATCACCGACCTGTGGCTGGTCATCCCGTCGCTCGCCGCGCTGGCGATCGTGGCCAAGCAGTTCGGCGCGACCGTCCCGGCCATGATCGTCGTCCTCTCCGTGTTCGCGTGGATGCCGATCGCGCGGATCCTGCGCGGCGAGTTCCTCTCCCTGCGCGAGAAGGAGTTCGTGGAGGCGGCCCAGGCGTCGGGTGCGTCGAGCCGGCGGGTGATCGTGCGCCACATGCTCCCGAACGCCATGAGCTCGATCCTCGTGTCGCTCACCCTCTCGGTGGGCATCGCCATCCTGGCCGAGTCGACGCTCAGCTTCCTGGGGCTCGGCATCCAGCCGCCCACGGTGAGCTGGGGGAACATGCTCAACCAGTCGCGCGGCACGGTGGGCACGCCGCTCGCCTACCTGATCTACTTCCCGGGTCTCGCCCTGTTCCTGACCGTGCTGGCCGTCAACTTCCTCGGCGACGGGCTGCGCGACGCCCTCGACCCGAAGGCGCTCCGGTGACCGCCCCCCGCGGGGAGGAGCACGCGACCGGCGGCGCCGACGGCCCGGCTCCGGGCGGCGGCGCCGTCCTGTCGGTACGGGACCTCACGGTCGAGTTCCCCACCGACGACGGCGTGGTCCACGCGGTCTCCGGCGTCTCGTTCGACGTGCGGGCGGGCGAGGTGCTGGGCGTGGTGGGGGAGTCGGGCTCGGGCAAGAGCGTCACGTCGATGGCGATCCTCGGCCTGCTGCCGAGGTCGGCCCGGATCCGCGGCCAGGTGTTCCTCGACGGCGACGAGTTGCTGGGCAAGAAGGAACGCCAGATGCGCCCGCTGCGGGGGCGCCGCATCGCGATGGTGTTCCAGGACGCCCTGGCCGCGCTGAACCCCGTCTACCGGGTCGGCGACCAGATCGCGGAGGCGATCA
>JADLDD010000101.1 GCA_020846855.1 Acidimicrobiia bacterium
GCTGCGTCGCAACGTGAACCTGAAGATCCTGATGTTCAACAACATGATCTACGGGTTGACCAAGGGTCAGTACTCGCCGACGAGCGAGGTGGGCAAGGTCACCAAGAGCTCGCCGTTCGGATCGGTCGACCACCCCTTCAACCCGGTGTCGGTGGCCCTGGGGGCCGAGGCCACCTTCGTGGCCCGGACCCACGACATGGACCGCAAGCACATGCAGATGGTGTTCCGCCGGGCCCACGAGCACCGCGGCGCGGCCCTGGTCGAGATCTACCAGAACTGCAACGTGTTCAACGACGGTGCGTTCTCGGCCATCACCGCGAAGGACAAGAGAGGCGCGAACCTGATCGAGTTGCGCCACGGCGAACCGGTGCGCTTCGGCGACGACCACGAGTTGGGGGTCGTGATGAGCCCCCGGGGCGAGGCCGAGATCGTGCGGGTGACCGACGTCGGCGAGGACGCGCTCCTGGTCCACGACGAAGCCCGGCCGGAGCCGTCGGCGGCCTTCGCCCTGTCGCGCCTGGCGGAGCGCCCGACCACCCCGACGCCGATCGGCGTCTTCCGAGCCGTCAGCCGCCCCACCTACGACGGCGAGACGGAGCAGCAGGTGGCGCACGCCGTCGAGACCCGGGGCCCGGGAGACCTCCGGGCGCTGATCGAGTCGGGTGGCGTCTGGGAGGTCGCCTAGACCCGCGCCCCGGACCCGTCGCCCTCCCCGGGGTCGAGGCTGCGCATCACCATGCCCGTGCGGGGCTTGGGCGCGAAGAAGGTGGTCTTCTGCGGCATCCGGATCCCGGCCTCCGCGGCGGCGCGGATCGTCTCGACGCCGACCGCCCTCAGGAGCACCGCGGCTTCCGCCTCGCCGTAGCGCACCATCTCGGCCACCCGGTTCGCACCGTGCTCGTAGCGAACCGTCGCGCTCTGGAGGGCGGGCTGGATCGCGAGCTCGAAGACGGCCGAGTCGACGCCCCGCAGGGGCTCGGGCAGGCGGGCCAGGCGGTCGGAGAGGGCGCCGGGCCACGCCGTGAGGTGCACCAGCCGGTCGCGCAGCACGAGCCCCATGCCTCCGACGGCCTCCAACGCGGCCCGTAGGTCCCGCACGCCCTCGGTGGTGTTGCTTCCCGAGGTCCGGGCCTCGAAGAGGCTCCCGAGCGCGGCGGGCAGGTCGAGGCCGGCGGGTAGCCGGGGGATCACCCGGTGGATCGGGCGGACGTCGAGCTCGTCGTCGGCCAGCTCCACGACCAGGCACAGGATCGCTTCGGCACCGCGGTCGGAGGGGTTCTCGTCGCGGTACGCGAGCGCCGTCTCGAACCGGTGGTGGCCGTCGGCGAGCACGAGTGGTGCTCCGGCCACGGCCCGGGTCACGGCTCCGACACGGTCGGGGTCGACGATGCGGCCGAGGACGTGGCGGGTGCCGTCGTCGTCGACGGCGGTGGCGATCGGCGCCCCGAGGTCGAGCAGCCGGGTGAGGCCTCCGGCTGCGGAGAGACCCCAGATGGGGTCGAAGTTCGCCCGGGTCGCACGGAGAAGGGCGAGCCGGTCGCTCTTGGCCTTGGGCAGGGTGCGCTCGTGGGGGAGGATCCCGTCGCCGCCCGAGGCGTCGGGGAGCTCGAGGGCACCCAGGACGCCGGTCGTGCTGCGCGAGCGGCCGAGGTCGTCGTGGTACTCCATCCGGTAGGGGTAGAGACCGGGTGCGCCGTCGGTGCCGAGCACCCCGGACCGCTGCCACTCGGCCCACTGCACGGCGGCGCGGGTGTAGCGGTCGCCGGCCTCACCCGCTCCCTCCGGAAGGATCAGGCGCACGCAGTTGGCCGGATGGCGCCGGGCCAGCGCGGCGCGCTCAGCGTCGTCGACCACGTCGTAGGGCGGCGCCACGACCGCACTCAGGTCGAGGTCGGGCGCCTGGTCGCCGTGGACCGCGGCCGCGTCGTAGCGGACACCGCGGAAGGGATGGAGTCGGGGCACGCGCGCCTCCGTTCGCGGGACGGGGCGGTGAGTCTCCCATACGCCTTCGGCGTGCGGCCCACGCACGCGCCGGGCAGGATCCCGGTGTGAACCGGGGCCGTTCCACGGGTGAAGGGATGCGAGCGGTCCTCTGCTGCGACCTCGACGGCGTCGTCTGGACGGGGCGCCGGCCGGTTCCCGGCGCCGCGGACGCGATCCGGTCGGCGGCCGCGGTCGGCTGGCGCATCGGGTTCCTGACGAACAACTCGTCCGCCCCCGTCGACGAGGTCGTCGACCGGCTCGCCGCCCTGGGTGTCCCGTGCCGTGCCGACGACGTGATCACGAGCGCGCAGTCCGCCGCCGCGGTCCTCGCCGGGCGTCTCGCCCCAGGGTCGCGCGTGCTCGTCGTCGGGGGTCCGGGCGTCCGCGGGGCCGTGGTCGCCGTCGGGCTCACGCCCGTGGAGGAACCGCCCGCCGCCGCGGTGGTCGTCGGCTGGGACCGACGCTTCGACTTCGAGCGCCTCGACCGGGCGGCGGCCGCCGTTCGGGCGGGGGCGCTGTTCGTGGCCACGAACCGTGACCCCACCTATCCGGACGAAGGCCGCCTCCTACCCGGCGCGGGGTCGATGGTGGCGGCCGTGGCCACCGCCGCGGGCACCGAACCGATGGTCGCGGGTAAGCCCGAGGAACCGACCGTCCGCCTGTTGCGCGAGCGGTTCGGCACCACCGGGGTGGTCGTGGGTGACCGACCCTCCACCGACGGTGCGCTGGCCGCCGCGTTGGGCTGGCCCTTCGCGCTGGTCCTGTCGGGGGTGACCTCCCGCGAGGCGGTCATGGGAGGGGAGTCGATCCCCGACCCGCCTCCCGACTACGTCGCCGGTGACCTGGCCGGCCTGGTGCCCCGGCTCGGGAAACCTCCGGGGAGCACACGCGACCACGAACGAGGCGGCTCCCACGTCGGGGGCGGGGGTGACCAGCCCGGGTAGGGCGCCGGGCGCCGGCCCCGCCCCGCCCCGCCCGGCCCGTCCGGCGGGCCCGCCACGGCTCGCGACGCGGCTCCCACGGCCATCCCGGCCACGAAGCCGGTGACGTGCGCCATCCACGCCACGCCGGACCCGGAGCCCGTGAAGAACTGCAGTACGAACCAACCCCCGAGCACCAGGGCGGCGGGCAGCGGGACGACCACGTAGAACACCAGGGTCAGGATGCGCGCCCGCGGCCAGAGCACCAGGTACGCCCCCATCACGCCGGCGATCGCGCCCGAGGCGCCCACCAGCGGGGTGGTCGAGTCCGAGTTGGTGGCCCAGTAGCCGGCCGTGGCGACGACGCCCCAGAGCACGTAGAGCCCGGCGAGCACCACCGGTCCGAAGCGGTCCTCCACGTTGTTGCCGAAGATCCAGAGGAAGAGCATGTTGCCGAGCAGGTGGAGCCACGAGCCGTGGAGGAACATCGACACGAGGACGGCGAGGAAGACGTTCTTGTCGGGGAAGAGGGGCCGGTCGGGCACGATCCCCTGGACGGTGCGGACCGTCGGCGCTCCGCACTCCCCGGTCACGACCTCCGAGGCCGTTATCGGCCGGCCCTGGGTCAGCTCGCACGGGATGGCGGCTCGCCGGTAGGTGAAGCGTGCGTCCGAAGCGGTGCCGTGAGGCTGGACGAGGGCGAAGACGACGATGTTGGCCACGATCAGTGCCAAGGTCAGCCAGGCGCGGTGCCGGGTCGGGACGTCGTCGTGGAGGGGGAGCACGGGGCCTCGACCCTACCGCCGCCTCCACCCCGGACGGGCGCGGATGGCTGGAGGGCCGCCGAGACGAATAACCTTGTCCGGCGCCGGAACGGGAACGCACCGCCGGGTCCCGGCCCCGAGGGCAGGGCGCTAAGCAGAGGCCGCGACCACCGGCCGCAACCACCGGCCGCGAGCGCGGGCCGCGAGCACAGGAGACGTGATGGCGCAGGGTTCGGACCTCAAGGAGTACCTCGATGCCGGGGTGCAGTTCGTGGCGCAGACCCGGGCCGAGGCTCGGCGCCGGGCACGCGACCTCGTGAAGCAGGGGTACCTAGCCCAGGAGCAGCTGCAGTCCTTCGTCGACGGCGTGATGGAGCAGAGCCGGGCCCGCACCGACGAGCTCGCCGAGGTCGTCCGCAAGGAGATCCAGCGGCAGGTGAAGGCGCTCGGGATCGCGACCCGCAACGACCTCGACCGCCTCGAGGCGAAGATCGACCGCAAGCTCGCCGGGGGAGCGAAGAAGAGCCCGGCCCGGAAGGCGCCGGCGAAGGCCGCCGCCCGCAAGAGCGCGGCTCGGAAGGCCGCGCCCCGCAAGGCCGCACCCCGGAAGGCGTCCGGGGGATCGTCGTAACCGGATCGTCGGCCCGCCCCGCCGTACGCCGCCGGCTCGACACCGAGCTCGTTCGGCGCCGGCTGGTCGCCTCCCGCGCCCAGGCGCGCGAGGTGATCGAGGCCGGTCGGGTCCAGGTGGGCGGAGCGCCCGCGGGCTCGCCGTCCCGCCAGGTCGGCCCGGGGGAGTCGATCGTGGTGGCCGGACCGCCCCGCCGGTTCGTGTCCCGCGGCGGCGACAAGCTCGACGCCGCGCTCGACGCCTTCGCGCTCGACGTCGCCGGCCGGCGTTGCCTCGATGCCGGGGCGTCCACCGGTGGGTTCACCGACTGCCTCCTCCGGCGCGGGGCCTCGTCGGTGGTCGCGGTCGACGTCGGTCGCGGCCAGCTCGCCTGGGGCCTGCGCCAGGACCCCCGCGTGACCGTCCTCGACCGCACGAACATCCGCCACGTCGACGTCGCGACCGTCGGCGGCCCGTTCGACGTGGTCACGGCCGACCTGGCCTTCATCTCGCTGCGCCTGGTGGCACCGGTGCTGGCCGACCTCACCGTAGGGTCGGGGTCGGTGGTGGCGCTGGTCAAGCCGCAGTTCGAAGCCGGTCGGGGCCGGGTCGGGCGAGGGGGGGTCGTGCGGGACCCGGTGGTGTGGCGCGCCGCCCTCTCCGGTGTCGTCGAGGCGTTCGAGGCGAGCGGCCTCGCGGTGGCGGACGGGATCGTGTCGCCGCTTCGGGGGGCCGACGGCAACGTGGAGTTCCTCGTCCACGCCGTGCGCGGTACCCACGCCCTGACCGGAGCCGCCGACCGGAGCCGCGCCGACGCCCTCCTCGACCGCCTCGTCCCGATCACCGTTCCGGGGGACCCGATCCCATGACGGGCCGGCGGATCGAACGGGTCGGGTTGGTCCCGCACCACGACCGGTCCCGGGCGGGCGAGTTGGCCCGCCGCGCGGCGGAGGTGCTGTCCGCCCGCGGCGTCGAGGTGCGGGTGCCGGCTCCCGACGTCGCCGCCTGGCCCGACCTCGCCCCGTACTCGGTGGAGCCCGGATCCTTCGCGCGGGGGATCGACGTCGCCGTCGCCCTCGGCGGCGACGGCACGATGCTGCGCACGGTCGACGCCGTCCACGCCGACGGCGCCGCGGTGCTGGGCGTGAACGTCGGGCAGATGGGCTACCTGAGCGAGGTCGAGCCCGAGGACCTCGACGCGAGCCTCGAGCGCCTGCTCGCCGGCGACTACCTGGTCGACGAGCGGGTGATGCTCCAGGTCACGGTGGAGTCGGAGGGATCGGCCGGTGGCCGGTGGTGGGCCCTCAACGAGGCGGTCCTGGAGAAGACCGAGCCCGGGCACATGGCCCGCCTCGCCGTGGAGATCAACGGCACCTACTTCACGACCTACGCGGCCGACGGGGTGATCGTGGCCACGGCGACGGGCTCGACCGCGTACTCGTTCTCGGCCCGCGGCCCGATCGTCTCGCCCCGGCACCGCTGCCTGCTGCTCACACCCGTCTCGCCCCACATGCTGTTCGACCGCTCCCTCGTCCTCGGACCCGACGAGGAGCTCCGGTTCGTGGTCGTCGACGGCCGGCCGGTGATGGCGACCGCCGACGGGCGTGCACTGGGCGAGCTGCGCCGCGGCGATAGCGTGCGCTGCACCGGCGCCTCGACGCCGGCCCGGATCGTCACCTTCGGGCGACGTGACTTCCACCAGATCCTGAAGGCCAAGTTCGGATTGGCCGACCGGTAGGCGCCGATGCTGGCCGAGTTGCGGGTGAAGGACCTCGGCATCGTGGCCGACCTCGCGGTCGTCTTCCGGCCCGGGCTGACCGCCATCACCGGCGAGACCGGGGCGGGCAAGACGCTCGTGGTGGAGGCGCTGGAGCTGCTCGCCGGGGGGCGGGCCACGCCCGCGCTGGTCCGGCACGGGGCCGAGGCCGCGCGGGTCGACGGCCGCTTCGACGATCCGCTGACCGGCGAGGAGGTGATCCTGTCACGGGTGGTCCCGGTCGACGGGCGCAGCCGGGCCTACGTCGACGGGCGCCCGGCGACGGTCGGTGAGCTCGCGGCCCGGGGCGCCGAGCTCGTCGACCTCCACGGCCAGAACGCCCATCAGTCGCTCCTCTCCCCGGCCGCCCAGCGCGAGGCCCTCGACCGCTTCGCCGGGCCGCCCGCGTGGGAGGCGCTCGACCGCTACCGCCGGGCCCGGCACGACCGCGACGCCGCGACCGCGGAGATGGCAGGCCTGGGCGGCGACGACCGGCAGCGGGCCCGGGAGGCCGACCTGCTCCGGTTCCAGCTGGAGGAGATCCGGGCCGCCGCGATCACCGACCCCGACGAGGACGCCCGGCTGGCGGGGGAGGAGGAGCTCCTCGCCGACGCCGCCGAGCACCGCGCCGCGCTCCGCGGTGCGTACGAGGAGGTGTCGGGCCCCGCCGGCGACGCGGTGGGTCGCGCCGTGGCCGCGCTCGCCGGTCGCCCGCCGCTCGCGGCGCTGCACGGCCTCCTTTCCGAGGCTCAGGGTCGACTCGCCGAGCTGGCCCGGGAGATCCGCATCCAGGCCGAGGGGGTCACCGACGACCCCGAACGGCTCGAGGTCGTACGCCGGCGGCGCCAGGAGCTGCGTGGCCTCATGCGCAAGTACGGCGAGACGCCGGCCGAGGTCCTCGCGTTCGCCGACGAGGCCCACGGGAGGCTCGACGCCCTGGAGGGCTTCTCGGCCCGGGCCGCGGAGCTGGGTGCGACGCGGGCCGAGGCCGAGTCCCGGATGGACGAGGCGGCGGCCGACCTGGGGGCGGCGAGGCGAGCCGCCGCCGGCGATCTGGCCCGGGCCGCGACGGCCGAGTTGGGCACCCTGGCCATGGGGGGTGCGCGCCTCGAGGTGTCGGTGGAGCGGTCGGCACCGGGTGCCGACGGTGCCGACGACGTCACCTTCATGCTGGCCGCCAACACGGGCGAGCCCGCCCGGCCGCTGGCGCGGGTGGCCTCGGGCGGCGAGCTGGCGCGCACCATGCTCGCCCTGAGGGTGGCGCTCGACCGCAGCCGGAGGCCGGACGACGGCGGCGGGCCCGGGGCCGTCCTCGTGTTCGACGAGGTCGACGCCGGGATCGGCGGGGAAGCGGGTGTCGCGGTGGGGCGGGCGCTGGCCGAGCTCGCGGGAGGGCGCCAGGTCCTCTGCGTGACGCACCTGGCTCAGGTTGCCGCGTTCGCGGACCACCAGGTGGCGGTGGCGAAGGCCGAGAAGGCCGGGCGGACGGTGGCGCGGGCCCGGACGCTCGACGCCGCCGGGCGCGTCGAGGAGCTCTCCCGGATGTTGAGCGGCCGTGCCGCCCGGGACCGTTCGCGGGACCACGCCGAGGAGCTCCTGGCCTCGGCCGCCGCGTCCCGGCGGCGACGGTGAGGCGACGATGAGGTGGCGGCGGCGGCGCCGGGCGGAGCACCCGGTGAGTGGTCCGGTGCGCATCGACACCCGCACCAAGGATCTCGTCAAGCGGGCCCAGCCCGGCGACGTCGCCGTCATCGACCACGCCGACCTCGACCGCATCGCGGCCGAGGGTCTGGTGGAGGCCGGGGTGGCGGCGGTGGTCAACGCGGCCCGCTCCATCACGGGCCGATATCCCAACGGCGGACCCCAGGTCCTGGCCGAGGCCGGCATACCGCTCGTCGACCACGCCGGCCCGGCGGTGTTCGACGCCCTGTCGGAGGGCGACGCCGTCCGGGTCGACGGGGCCGAGGTCTGGGACGGGGAGCGCCTGGTCGCCAAGGGCGAGCTCCTCACCCTCGAGGTGATCGAGGCCGCGATGGCCGATGCCCGCGCCTCGATCGGAGCGGAGCTCCAGCGCTTCGCTGCCAACACCCTCGAGTACATCGAGCACGAGGCGCCGTTGCTCTTCGAACCGGTCACCCTGCCCCCGCTCCGCGCTTCCTTCTCGGGCCGGCACGCCCTCGTCGTGGTGCGAGGCCACGACTACCGCCACGACCTCCGGTCGCTGCGCTCCTACATCCGCGAGTTCCGGCCGGTCACGATCGCGGTCGACGGCGGCGCCGACGCGCTCCTCGAGTTCGGGATCGCTCCCGACGTGATCATCGGCGACTTCGACTCCCTCTCCGACCGGGCCATGCACTGCGGTGCCGAGTTGGTGCACCATGTGCACCGCGACGGCCGCGCGCCCGGGCGGGAGGCCCTCGAGGCGTCGGGCCTTCCGTACCACGAGTTCGTCCTCGACGGGATGAGCGAGGACGTCGCGATGACCATGGCCTACGAGGCCGGGGCCCGGCTGATCGTCGCGGTCGGGACCCACGCCACGATGGTGGAGATGCTCGACAAGGGGCGGAAGGGCATGTCGTCGACCTTCCTCACCCGCCTGCGCCTCGGCCCGGTCCTGGTCGACGCCAAGGGCGTGAACCAGCTCTACCGGGGCCAGGTCCGGCACTTCGACATCCTGTTGCTGGTCGCCTCGGCGTTCGTGGCCGTGGTCACCATCGCGGTCGTGTCCGAACCCATCCACGTGTTCCTCGACGGCATACAGCTGAGCCTGCGCGACCTCTGGCCGTTCTGACCCCCGAGGTGCTTGTCCCGCCGTGATCAACTTCCGCTACCACCTCGTGTCGCTCATCGCCGTCTTCCTGGCCCTCACCGTCGGGATCGTGATGGGTTCGACGGTCATCGACCGCGCCATCGTCGACGGCCTGCGCCAGCAGATCAGCGACGTCCGCGACCGGGCCGATCGCACGAAAGCCGAGAACCGCGACCTCGGGTCCGATCTCGACGAGCGTGACGCCTACATCGACGCCACGCAGCGCTTCGCCGTCGACGGCCGCCTCGACGGCGTGCCGGTGGTCGTCGTCGCGCCCCGCGGCGCGAACGCCGACGCCGTGCGGGCCGCGGCGACGCTCGCGCAGGAGGCCGGTGCCCGGGCCCCCGCGGTGCTCTGGCTCGAACCCAAGTGGGCGCTGGATTCGGTGACCGATGCCGAGCAGCTCGCCGAGGCCCTGGGGCGAGACCGGGTGGGCCGGCGGAGCACCCTGCGCGCGGCGGGGTGGAAGCGCCTGGCCGAGCGCCTGGGGGCGGGCGGGCCCGAGCTGGAGGGTGACGTCCTCGCGAAGCTGGTGAACGCGGGGTTCCTCTCGCTCGAGCGGGTCGGCGACCAGGGCGAACCGGCGCCGGCGGCTTATCCCGGCGCCGAGGCGCGGGCCCTCCTGGTGGGCAGTGCCACGGCGAAGGTCGAGGTCCCGGGACTCGTCGTCGACGTCGCCCGGGCGCTCCGGGGTGCCTCGGTGCCGACGGTCGTCGCCGAGGAGGCCGCCGGGGCGTCCGATGCGTCCGAGCGGGGTGGGGTGGTGGCTCCGATCCGCGACGACTCCGAGCTCTCGCGCGCGGTCTCTACGGTCGACGGCCTCGACCTCCCGACGGGCCGGGTGGCGGCGGCCCTGGCCTTGTCCGACCTGGGGCGGGGCGCCGTCGGCAGCTACGGCACCGCCAACGGCGCGAACGCCCCTGTGCCTACGTGGTCACCTCTCCCGGAGCCGGTCACCACCGAGCCGACCGGCCCGCCGGCCCCTGCGACCCCGGCCCCGCCCGCCGGGTCCACCGCCCCGGCGACCCGGTGAGCGCCACCGGGGCGCGAGCCCCGGCGCGCACGCCGGCGCGCGCCGCGGCGGCGATGGGCGTGGCGACCGCGGTGTCGAGGGCTTTCGGGTTCGTGCGGGTGCTGGCCGTGGCGGCGGTCCTCGGCACGACCTACCTCGGGAACGCGTTCCAGTCGTCCAACTCGGTCTCCAACGTGATCTTCGAGCTGCTGGCCGCCGGTGCGCTCTCGGCGGTGCTGGTGCCGACGTTCGTGGGTCTCCTCGAGCAGGGTGAGCGCGAAGGAGCCGAGGAGATCGCCGGCGGCGTGCTCGGCCTGGCGCTGGCCGGCCTCGGTGTGGTGACGGTGGTCGGGGTCGCGGCGGCGCCGCTGATCGCCCGCCTCCTCACCACCGGGGTGCGCGACCCGGTGGTCGCCGCGCAGCAGCAGGACCTCACCGCGTACCTGCTCCGCTTCTTCATCCCGCAGGTGATGCTGTACGCGGTCGGCGCGGTGGCGATAGCGGTGCTCTACGCGAGGCGTCGGTTCGTGGTGACGGCCGTGGCTCCGATCGGCAACACGGTCGCCATCGTCGCCGCGCTCGCCGTCTTCTCGGTGCTGCGTGGTGGAGCCGCGCCGAGCCTCGACCTCACGACGGCGGAGAAGATCACCCTCGGCCTCGGCGGCACGCTGGGCGTGCTGTTGTTCGTCGCCGTCCCGACCTGGGCGTGCTGGCACGACGGGTTCCGGCTGCGCCCCCGGTGGCGGCCGCGTGACCGGCGCGTGCGCGAGCTGCTGGGCCTCTCGGGCTGGGCCGTGCTGCAGCACGCGGGGGGCGGGCTGCTGCTCGCGGCGGCGCTCGTGGTGGGCAACGGCGTGGCCGGCGGCGTCGTCGCGTTCCAGGTCGCGATGGTGTTCTTCCTGGCCCCCTACGCGATCCTCGCCCAACCGATCCACACGGCGATCCTGCCCGACCTCTCCCTCGACGCCGCCCGGGGGGACCTCGACGCCTTCGGCGGCGCGACCCGCTGGGCGCTCGACGGCATGGCCGTGCTCGTGGTGCCGGTCGCGGCGGGGATGATCGCCCTGGCCGAACCGGCGATGAGGGCGGTGGCGTTCGGCCGGGCGACGACCTCGGGAGGTGTCGACCTCCTCGCGGCCGGCCTCGCGTCGCTGGCCCTGGGGCTGTTCGCGTACGGCGCCTTCCTGCTGCTGGCGCGGGCGTACTACGCGCTCGGCGACAGCCGCACCCCGGCCGTGGTCGGGCTGGCGACCGCGGTGGTGGGGGTGGGCGTGATGGCCGCGGCCGCCCCGTTCGCCCACGGGGCGGCCCGGGTCGCGGTCCTCGGCTTCGGACACAGTGCGGCCTACGTGCTCGGCGCGGGTGTCCTGGGCTGGGGTCTCTCCCGTCGCACCGGGGTGCCGATCGTGCCGCGGGCGCTGCCGCGGGCCTTGGTACTGTCGGCCGCCGTGGGCGGCGCGGCGTGGGTCGCCGAGCGCGTGATCGCTCCCGGTACCCGCGGGGCCACCACGGCCGTGCTCGTGATCCTCGGCGCGGCCGGTGGCGCCGCCTACGCCGGGCTCCACCGCCTGTGGGGCGGGTCACTCCCTGCGTTGCGACCGAAGGTGAGCGGGACATCGACACCGGGAAGCTGAAGGCACGCGGCGCCGCGGCGTTCCTCGTCCTGCTGGCGGCGGCGGGAGCCGTCGCCGCCGGGGGGGCCGGGGCGACGACGCGGTCGCCGGCCGCCGAGGACCGGGGTGCCGCCCCGGGTCGCGTCCGGCGGGTCCTGGTGGTCACCCTCCCGGCGGTGGCGTGGAAAGACGTCGCCGATCACGAAGCCGAGCTCCCGAACCTGATGCGGCTGCTCGACGGGTCCCGCCTCGCCGACCTCTCCACCCGTACTCCCGGTCGGCGACCCGACCGGACGTCGGGCTACGTGATCCTCGGCGCGGGCGCCCGGGCCGACCGGCCCCACGGGCCGCCCGGCCTGCTCTTCGGGGTCTCCGAGCCGCTGACCGTGGGCGCCGCGACCACCGGCGGCGAGCTGTTCGCGCGGCGGACGGGACACCGGGCGCCGCCCGGGTCGGTCGTCGATCTCTCGGTCGCGTCGCTACGTGACCGCAACGCGTCGCTGCTCTACGGCGCCCGGGTCGGTGCGCTCGGCGAGGCGCTGGCCGAGGCCGGCATCCACCGTGCCGTGGTGGCCAACGCCGACGAGCCCGGACCCGCCGCGACCACCGGTCTCGACGTGTACCGCCGGGATGCGGCGCGCGCCCTGACCGGCGCCGACGGGGTGGTCCCCGGAGGACGGGTCGACGGAGGCCTGCTGCGGGCCGACCCCGCCGCGCCCTTCGGGGTCCGCTACGACCTCGCGGCCGTCACGCGCGCCTTCGGGCGCGCCTGGGGTTCGCGGGACGGGGGACGTCGTGCCGTGGTGCTGGTCGAGGCGTCCGACCTGGCCCGCGCCGACTCCTACCGGCCGTTCGTGACCGGACCGCGGCGGGAGCTGTTCAAGAAGTGGGCGCTGCGCTGGACCGACGAGCTGGTCGGTGCCCTTCTCCGGCGCGTCGACCCGGATCGCGACGCCGTCGTCCTCGCCACGCCGGCGGTGGCGAAGGCCCGGGGCGGCCTGGGGATGGCGGCCGTCCGCGCGCCGTGGACCGAACCGGGGCTGCTGGAGTCGGCCACCACCCGCCGGTCCGGGTTCGCGCAGCTCACCGACGTCGCCCCGACGATCCTCGACCTCTTCGGCCTCCCGATCCCCGACGAGATGGAAGGCCGCCCGTTCGAGCCGGGCCGGCGGGGCGGTGCCGACGCCGCGTCCCGCATCGACTTCCTCGTCGACCAGGAGGCGGCGGGGCTGTTCCGCGACCGGATGCTGCCGCAGGTCTCGACGGTCTACGTGCTCTCGATCGTCGTCATGTCGCTCGGGACGGTCGCCGCGCTCCAGAGGCGGAGGCGGTGGGCGTTCCGGATCCTCCAGTGGCTGGCCCTGTGGATGCTGGGGGTCATGACCGCGACCTGGCTGGCGGGCCTCGTCCCCCTGCACCGGTCCGGGCCGTCCGCCTACTGGGCCTTCCTGGCCGCGACCGGGGCGGCGATCGCCGTTCTGGCCATGGGGGTCGGCCGGAGGGTCTGGTTCGACCCGGTTATGGCCGTCCTCGCCGCGGTGGTGGTCGTGTTCCTCGGCGACGTGCTGACCGGCTCGAACCTCCAGTGGAACACGGCCTTCGGTCACTCGCCGACCGTGGCCGGCCGCTTCTACGGCATCGACAACTCGACGTTCGCCTTCGTGTCGGCCTGCGCGGTGCTGCTGGCGGGGCTGCTCGCCCATCGCCTGGGGGGCCGGCGTGGTGCGTGGGCGGGCACCGGCGTCCTGGTCGCGCTCCTGGCCGTCGACGGGCTGCCGTTCTGGGGCGCCGACGCCGGCGGGATCCTCGCGCTGGTCCCCACCGTGCTCGTCACCGGGTCGATGCTGCTCGGCTACCGGGTCAGGGTCCGCCGTGTCGTCGGCGCGCTCGTCGCGGCCCTCGCTGCGTTCGTGGCGGTGGGCTTCCTCGACCTGGCCCGCCCCGCCGACGAGAGGACCCACCTGGGGCGCCTCTTCGAGAAGCTGGTCGACGGTGACCTGAACGGGGTCACCGACGTGATCCGCCGGAAGCTCGACCTCCTCCTGGCCACCATCAACCAGTCGGTGTGGACGCTGATGCTCCCGGTGGTCTTCCTGTTCCTCGCGTACCTCGTGTACCGGGCTCCCGGGAGGCTCCGGACGCTCCAGGACCGCATCCCGGAGCTCCGGGCCGCGCTGGCCGGCCTGCTGGTGGTCGGGGTGCTCGGCTTCGCCCTCAACGACTCGGGGATCTCGATACCGGCGATCATGCTCGGCGTCCTCGACGGCGTGCTGGTGTTCCTGCTTGCCCGCGAGTGGCTCGTGTTCGGCGACGATCCCCTGCTCGACGCCCCGGCCCCGACGCCGGCGCCCACGCCCGTCCCCGCCCCTGTTCCGGGGGTCGAGCGGTGATCGTCGTGCTCGCCTTCGTGGTGGGCGCGCTCGCCGCCCGCTACGTGGCCGTGGCCGGGGCCGGTCTGATGCACCACCGCGAGCTGGGGCGCCTCAACTACCGCGACCATGTGGTGCCCACCGCCGGCGGGCTGCTGCTCGTCGCCGCCGTCCTGCTGGTGGAGGCGGGGCGGTCGACGCTGGGGGCGCTCGGGCTCGGCGATCCACCCGGGGAGAACGCGGCCCGGGCCCTGGTGCTCGCGGCCGCCCTCGGGTTCGGCCTCCTCGGCTTCGTCGACGACATCCTCGGCACCGGCGACGACCGCGGCTTCGCCGGGCACATCCGGGCGCTGGCGCAGGGCCGGATCAGCACCGGGGCCCTGAAGCTCGTGGGTGGGGGCGGGCTCGCCCTGGTGCTGACCGCGACCCCGGGCTTCGTCACGGGGAAGCGCCTGATCGCCGACGCGCTGCTGGTGGCCCTGGCCGCCAACCTGGGGAACCTGCTCGACCGGGCGCCGGGGCGCACCATCAAGGCGGCCCTGGTGGCCTACGTGCCCCTGGCCGTGGTCGCGGGCACCGGGCCCGTCGCGGTGGCGCTCGCCCCCGTGATGGGAGCCGCCGCCGGCCTGCTCCCCGACGACCTCCACGAGCGCCTCATGCTCGGCGACACGGGCGCGAACGTCGTCGGCGGCGTGCTCGGGTTGGCGGCGGTCCTCGCCTTGGGGCGCGGGGCGCGCAACGGGATCCTGGTGGCCCTCGTCATCCTGAACCTCGCGTCCGAGCGCGTGTCGTTCAGCCGGGTCATCGACCGCGTGCCTCCGCTCCGCCGTCTCGACCGCTGGGGGCGGCGATCGCCGCCCGAGCCGACGGAGGCCGGCACGGGCGCTTGAGCCACAGGTGGCGGCCGCGGCCCAGGTCGGGCCCGAACGACCGGTAGCCGGCGGCGGCGAGCCGGGTGCCGAGCGCCCGGAAGCGCCCGAAGCGGTCTCCCGACCACTGCACCACGGCGCAGACCCTGGGTTCCGCCGCGGCGGCGACGACGTCGTCCTCGGTGAGATCGACGCGCGCGTCGGTGGAGGTGATGCGGAGCACGGAGGTGTCGACGAAGTTCGGCGGCGTGAGCCGGCCCGAGCGCCACACCAGGCCGGGGTCGTCGCTGATCGCCTGGGCGCCGGGCGGCATCCGCCGCAACTCGGCCGCCGTCGCCGCCGCGGCGCCCCGGTAGGGCGGCGGCCGCAGCACGCCGCCGAGCCCGGCGAGCTGCCAGGGCACCGCCAGGACCGCCGCCGTCGCGACGAGCGGCCACGGCACCCGGGACGCACCGATGAGGAGCGCAAGGGGCACGACCAGGTGGACGACGTGGTTGCGCCACATCGGCGCCTCCAGGGCCAGCACCGCCGTGGCCAGCAGCACCCAGACCACCAGGGGGGCGCGTCCCCCTACCAGCCGGTCGCGCCGCGCGGGATGTCCCGGCGTCCGCGGAGACCCGGCTTGGCCGCGGCGCCGGCGGGCGACGGCCAGCACCGCGCCGGCACCGACCGCGACCAGCCCGGCGACCAGCACGGTCAGGTCTCGGTCGGCGAGGGTCGACAGGGCCTTGTCGAGGTTCGCCCCCGGCGTGCGCTCGTGCGATACGCCGGTGTGGTACGCGACCGACTGCTGGTAGACCTTCGCCACGCCCCACGGGAGCGTGGCCGCCACCACGAGCACCGCGGCCGCGACCCCCGCCGCCGCCACGTCGCGCCGGCGCCCGGCGGCCACGACCACCAACGCGGCCACGAGCACCGCGGGCATGACGAGCAGGATCTTCACGGCGAGTGCCGCACCGGCCAGCAGGCCGATCACCACGGCCCGGCCGGGCCCGGGCCGGCGCCGGTAGGCCAGGGCGGTGGCCACCGCCGCCGCACCCAGCGCCTCTCCCGCACCGTCGGAGGTGAGCGGGCCCGTAGTCCAGAGCGCGGATCCACTGAACGCGACCAGGGCCGCCGCGATCAGGGCGCCGGCCCGGCCCGTGACCTCGCGCCCGGCGAGGTACACCGCCACCGCGAGCACGGCGCCGGCCGCCACCGCGACGGTGCGGGGCGACGACGACGCCCGGAACGTGACGGCGTCGCCCAACCAGACCAGGGGCAACCAGAGCGGCCCCTGGCTGGAGAACACGTCGCGGAAGGGCGCGCCGCCGGCCCGCATGGCCACCGCCGACGCGCCGTAGACGCCGTCGTCGAAGCTGAGGTGCGCCGAGGCGAGGAACGCCGGCAGCCGCAAGGCCACCGCCACGACCGCGACGATCCCGGCGTCGACCCACCGGTCCCGCCCGGGGGCGGGGGGATCCGGGACCGGGGCGGGCGGGCGCGCCTGCGACGCGCTGCTTGGTTTCGGCACGGTGCTCCCGGAGCGGTCCTGGATCGCCGGGTGGACGATCGGCGCATGGTACCGTCGAGACCCCGAGGGCTCATGGCGGAGGAGCACCTCCCGGAACCGTCACCGGGCCGACGCAGGTCCGGCCGGCCGGTCGAGGTACGAGCATCGGGAAAGGCGGAGAACGCGTGGCGAAGCACATCTTCGTGACGGGCGGGGTGGCGTCGAGCCTGGGCAAGGGGTTGACCGCGTCGTCGCTCGGTCGGCTCCTCAAGTCGCGGGGGCTGAGGGTGACGCTCCAGAAGCTCGACCCGTACATCAACGTCGACCCCGGCACCATGAACCCGTTCCAGCACGGCGAGGTGTTCGTCACCGACGACGGGGGCGAGACCGACCTCGACCTCGGCCACTACGAGCGCTTCGTCGACGTGCCGCTGCGGCGCGAGTCGAACGCCACCACCGGGTCGATCTACCAGGCCGTCCTCGCCAAGGAACGCCACGGCGCTTACCTGGGGCAGACCGTCCAGGTGATTCCCCACATCACCGACGAGATCAAGGACCGCATCCTCCGCCTCGGTTCGGGCGACGCCGACGTCGTGATCACCGAGATCGGCGGCACCGTCGGCGACATCGAGATCCTCCCGTTCCTGGAGGCGATCCGGCAGTTCCGCAAGGACGTGGGTCGCGAGAACGTGTTCTACGTGCACGTGACGCTCGTACCGTTCATCGGGCCGTCGGGAGAGCAGAAGACCAAGCCCACCCAGCACTCGGTGACCGAACTTCGCAGCCGAGGCATCCAGCCCGACGCCATCGTGTGCCGCTCCGACCGCCCGATCTCCGCGCACCTGAAGGAGAAGATCAGCCGCCTCTGCGACGTGCCGGAGGAGGGGATCGTCTCGGCCATCGACGCCGAGAGCCTCTACGAGATCCCGCTGGTCCTCCACGACGAAGGGCTCGACGACTACGTGTGCCGGGTGCTCCACCTCGACGAGCACGAGGCCGACCTCTCCGACTGGGAGGCGCTGGTCGAGAGGGTCGCGTCGGCCACCGACGAGGTGCGCATCGGCCTGGTCGGCAAGTACGTGAACCTCCCCGACGCCTACCTCTCGGTCGTGGAGGCCCTTCGTCACGGGGGTTACGCCTGCGGGGCGCGGGTCGTGATCGAGTGGATCGCGTCCGACGACGCCGAGGGGCTCCTCGCCGACGAACGGCTCCACGACCTCGACGGGATCGTGGTCCCCGGGGGGTTCGGCTTCCGGGGCATCGAGGGGAAGATCTCCACCGCCGGGTACGCGCGCGAGCACGGCGTCCCCTTCCTGGGCCTCTGCCTGGGCATGCAGTGCGCGGTGATCGAGTTCGCCCGCGACGTGTGCGGCCTCGCCGGGGCCAACTCGAGCGAGTTCGACCGCCACACCCCGCACCCGGTCATCGACCTGATGGACGAGCAGCGCGACGTCGCCGATCTCGGCGGGACGATGCGCCTCGGCGCCTACCCGGCCCGGCTGAAGGCGGGGAGCATCGTCGCCGAGGCCTACGGCGAGCCGGTGATCTACGAGCGCCACCGCCACCGCTACGAGGTGAGCAACCGGTACCGGCGCACGCTCGAGGACCACGGGCTCGTCTGCTCGGGCACCTCACCCGACGACCGGCTGGTGGAGTTCGTGGAGCTGCCCCGCGACCGGCACCCGTTCTACGTCGCCACCCAGGCGCACCCGGAGTTCAAGAGCCGGCCCGACCGACCCCACCCCCTGTTCGCGGCGTTCGTGCGGGCGGCCCGGTCCCGGGCCGAGGGCCGGGTCCCGCGGCTCCCCCTGGGGGCCTCGGCGGCGCGGACCGGTCCCGGCGCCGAAGCCGTGGCGCCGGGTGCCTGATCCGGCGGGCGCTCCCGGCCCGCCGGATCCCGCCTTCCGGGTGGTCGGCAGCGAGGTCGTCTCCCGACCCGGCTTCCTGACCGTCGACCGCGTCACCGTAGAGTCCGCCTCCGGCGAGCGCTTCGGGCGCACGGTGGTCCGCCACCCGGGCGCGGTGGTGATGGTCCCCGTGCTTCCCGACGGCCGGACCGTCCTCCTGGTCCGCCAGTTCCGCGCCGCGGTGGGCCGGGAGCTCCTCGAGGCCCCGGCCGGCAAGCGCGACGTCGACGGCGAGCCGCCCGAGCAGACGGCACGACGGGAGCTGGCCGAGGAGATCGGCTACGAGCCGGAGCGCCTGGTGCTGCTGGCGGAGGCGTTCAACTCGCCGGGGTTCTGCGACGAGCACACCACGATCTTCGCCGCCCTGGGCTGCGTGCCATCGGGTGCGCCCGACCCCGTCGGTCCGGAGGAGCGGGCCATGACCGTCGAGCGGGTGGCCCTCGCCGACGTCCCGGCGCTGGTTGCGGCCGGGGAGGTGCTCCACGCGACGAGCGTGATCGGGTTGCTGCTGGCGGAGCGGCTCCTCACCGGCGGCGACCTGGGCGCATGACGACCGGCCCCGCCGGCGGGGCGGACGTGCTCGACGGCCTCCTCGCCGAGCACGCGACCTGGCTGGCCGTCGAGCGTGGACTGGCCGCCAACAGCCTCGCCGCCTACCGGCGGGATCTGAGCCGCTACGCCCGGTTCCTGCGGTCGCACGGGTGCGCGGATCCGGCCCGGGTGGGGGAGGCCACGGTCGCCGCGTTCGTCGAGCACCTGAGCGGGCTGCGCGACGACGACGGGCGGCCGCTCCTGGCCCCGGCGTCGATCGCCCGGTCCCTCGTCGCCGTGCGCTCCTTCCACCGGTTCTGCGCCGAGGAGGGTTTCGCGCCGAGCGATCCGAGCGAGGAGGTGGGGGCCCCGAGGGTTCCGCAGGGGATCCCCAAGGCCCTGTCCGAGGACGAGGTCGAGGCCCTGCTCGGCGCGGTGCCCGGCGACGGCCCGCGCCCGTGGCGCGACCGGGCGATCCTGGAGGCGCTCTACGCGACCGGCATGCGCATCAGCGAGCTGGTGGGGCTCGACCTCGGCGACGTCGACCTCGACGGTGGGTCGGCGCGGGTGCTGGGGAAGGGCGCCAAGGAGCGCCTGGTGCCGTTCGGGCGGACGGCCCGATCGGCCCTGGAGCGGTACCTGCACGACGGCCGGCCGCTCCTCGAACGCCCCCGGGCCCGGACCCTCGCCGACGGCGACGCCGTCTTCCTCAACGCGCGCGGGGGCCGGCTGACCCGCCAGGGCTGCTGGAAGATCGTGCGGGCCGCCGGCGACCGCGTCGGCCTGGGCGACCGGTTGTCGCCGCACGTCCTGCGCCACTCCTTCGCCACCCACATGCTCGACCACGGCGCCGACCTCCGGGTGGTGCAGGAGCTGCTCGGGCACGCGAGCCTCGCGACCACCCAGGTGTACACGAAGGTGTCGCCGGAGCGGCTCCGGGCCGTGTACGAGTCGGCCCACCCGCGGGCCCGGCCCGGCTAGGATGTATCGGAACCGTACCGTCGGCGAACCGGTCGGGGTGCTGCCCTCGAGGGTCCGCCCGGTACGCCTTCCGTAGCCGCCATCCGTAGCCTTCAGCTCCGCCGCGGCGGATGGGACGGGCCCGACTGCGAGGTAAAATCCAGCCATGACCGAGCTCACTCACGCCACGGAGCGCGTTCAGCTCGCCGAGGAGCGCGACCGCGTGGTCGAGCAGCTCCGACAGTTGGGCCGGGCCCCGGGAACCGAGGAGCTCAGCTACGACGAGGGCTTCGCCGACACCGCCGCCGCCACCGCGGAGCGCGGCGAGGTCGACGCCCTGGCCGGCCAGCTCCTGGAGAGCCTCCAGGACATCGACGACGCCCTCGCCAAGATCGACGCCGGTACCTACGGTCGGTGCGAGTCCTGCGGCAACGAGATCTCGCCCCCCCGGCTCGAGGCCATGCCCACGGCGCGCCTGTGCATCGTGTGCGCATCGCAGCGGCGCTGACGCCGCCGGTCGGCAGCCCCGGTGGGCCTCGGCGAGCGCGCCGTCTTCTTCGCCTGCCTGATCGCGGCGATCATCCTCCACGAGCTCAGCCACGGGTTGGTCGCGCTGCGCCTCGGCGACGACACCGCGAAGCGGGCCGGGCGCCTGACCCTCAACCCGCTTCCCCACATCGATCCGTTCGGGTCGCTGATCCTCCCGGCGATGCTGGCCTTCGCGGGCTTCCCGGCCTTCGGCTGGGCCAAGCCGGTCCCGGTGAACCCGTCACGCCTGCGCAACCCCCGCCGCGACATGCTCCTGGTGGGGCTCGCCGGGCCGGGATCGAACTTCACCCTGATGGCCCTCGCCGCGGTCGCGGCCCGGGCGGTCGCGCGCGGCGCGGACTCCTACGCCTGGACCACATGGAGCGACCTGCCCCTGATGGTGCAGGTGCTGATCGGGTTCGCCCTGGTGAACCTCCTGCTGGGCCTGTTCAACCTCCTGCCGATCCCACCCCTCGACGGATCGTCGTTGTTCGAGCGGGTGCTCCCCGCCCGCTGGCTGCCCCGCTGGTACCGGTTCCGCCCGTACGGGATCCTGGTCCTGTTCCTGCTCGCCTTCTCCACCAACGTCCTCGGGCGCTTCTTCTCGCCCTTCGAGGAGGCGTTGTTCCGCTTCATCCTCGGATGACCCGGCGGCCGGGTCCCCGGTGAACCCGTGGCACCTGACCCGGCGGTTCCTCGGGTCGCTCCCACGGTCGCCTCCGGACCCGGCCGACGAGGCATGGGCGGCCCGGGCCCTGGAGCCCGGTGAGCGCACCCTGTGGGTCCGGCTCGGGGACCGCGACCGCCGGCACCTCGTGGGCGTCGCCCGGCGGGTGGAGGTCGCGCTCACCGGGACGCCCCACGCGGGGGACCCACGCTGGATCGCGGCCGCCCTGCTCCACGACGCCGGCAAGGTGGAGGCCGGCCTCGGCGTCGCCGGTCGGGTCGTCGCCACCCTGGCCGGCGTCGCGGCGCCGCGGCGAACCCGGACCTGGGCCGGGCGGCCGGGGTACCGGGGGCGGATCGGCCGCTACCTGCTCCACCCCGACATCGGGGCCCGGCTGGTGCGGGAGGTCGGGGGGCGGCCGGAGGTCGCGGTGTGGGCCGAGGTCCACCAGGACCCGCGGCGCCACGGGGAGGCCGGCTTCCCGGCCGAGGTCGTCGAGGCCCTGACCGCCGCCGACGACGATTGAGGGCGCGGGCGGGTGGCGGCGCGGGAGCGCTACCCGGTGACCTTCGGCAGGAGGCCGAGGGCGTCGCGTACCCGGCCCAGCACGCCGGCCGCCACGCTCTCGGCCTTCGCCGCGCCCGCGGCGAGGATCCGGTCGACCTCGCCCGGGTCGGCGGCCAGCGTGGCGTAACGCTCCTGGAGCGGGGCGAGGAGCTCCACGACCGCCTCCGCGGTGGCGTCCTTGAGGTCGCCGTAGCGGCGGCCGTCGAGCTCGGCCTCCCAGTCGCCGACCGACCGCCCGGTCGCAGCGCCCAGGATCTCGAGCAGGTTGGAGACCCCCGGCTGCTCCTCCGGCGCGTAGCGGACCGTCGATCCGGAATCGGTGACCGCCGAGCGGATCTTCTTCGTGAGGACGGCCGGGGGGTCGAGGAGTAGGAGGGTGCCCTGAGGCGATTCGCTCGACTTCGACATCTTGGCGGTCGGGTTCTGGAGGTCCATCACGCGGGCCGCGACCCCCGGGAAGGTGCCCCGGGGCACCACCAGGGTGTCGCCGAAGCGGTGGTTGAACCGGACGGCCACGTCGCGGGCCAGCTCGAGGTGCTGGCGCTGGTCGTCGCCGATCGGGACCTCGTCGGTGTCGTAGGCGAGGATGTCGGCGGCCATCAGCACCGGGTAGTCGAGCAGACCGGCGCTGACCGACTCCTGGCCCTGCCCCTTCTCCTTGAACTGGGTCATGCGCCGCAGTTCGCCGTAGGTGGCGACGCAGTTCAGGTACCAGGTGAGCTCGGTGTGCTCGCGCACGTGGCTCTGGACGAACAGCGTGCAGCGCGAGGGGTCGAGTCCGGCGGCCAGGAGCAGCGCGGCGGTGCGCCGGGTGCGCTCGGCCAGCGTCGCGGGGTCGTAGGCGACGGTCATGGCGTGGAGGTCGACCACGCAGTAGACGGCGTCGGCCGCTCCCTGCTCGCCGACCCAGCGCCGCACCGCGCCCAGGTAGTTGCCCAGGTGCATCTCACCCGACGGCTGGATCCCGGAGAAGACGCGTGTCACGGCCGGTCACGCTAGCGGGGGAGGTTCGCGGCCGAACGAAAGGCCGGCCGGCGCCCCGTGCATCCCCCGCGGCGGAGTGGCGTTCCGTTACCCTCGTCGCGGGATGGCCTACGACGTGCGTACCCCCGTCTTCGAGGGTCCCTTCGACCTGCTCCTGCACCTGATCCTCGCCGAGGAGGTCGACCTCTGGGACGTGTCGCTCGCCGGCGTCGTCGACGCCTACCTGACCGAGATCGAGCGCATGGGCCGGGTCGATCTCGAGGTCGCGACCGAGTTCCTCCTGATCGCCGCGACCCTCGTGGAGCTCAAGGCGCGCCGCCTCCTACCGGGCCGCGACGACGTCGAGCTCGACGAGGAGCTGCTGCGCTTCGAGGAGCGCGACCTCCTCCTGGCCCGGCTCCTCGAGTGCAAGACGTTCCAGGACGCAGCCCGGGCGATCGACGCGCTCCGCCGCGACGCGTCCCGGCGCTGGTCGCGCCGGGCCGGCCCCGAGGAGCCCTTCCGTTCCCTGGCCCCCGACCCGCTGGCCGGCGTCGGCCCCGCCGACCTCCACGCCGCGGCGGTGAGGGCGCTCGCCCCGGCCGTCGCCCCCGAGGTCGACCTGCACCACGTGGCACCGATCCGGGCCAGCGTCCGCGACGCGGTCGACGACGTCCTGCTCCTCCTGCCCACCCGCGAGGCGATGAGCTTCACCGACCTCGTGGCCGGGGTGGAGGAGCGCCTCGAGGTGATCGTCCGCTTCCTGGCCGTGCTGGAGCTCTTCAAGCAGGGCCTGGTCGACGTCGCCCAGGCCACCAGCTTCGCCGCGCTGTCGGTGCGGCGCCTCGCCGACGGCGAACGGGCCCTCGACCTGGCCGGCCTCGACGACTGGGACATCGATCTCGACCCGTCCGCCGACCTGGCGCCGGCATCGGGGGCCACCCCGTGAACCTCGAACCGGGCTCGGGGGTGTCCGACCCCACCGGGGCACCGCGCTCGGAGACGCTGCGGGCCCTCGAGGCGATCCTGATGGCGGCCACCGCGCCGGCCGAGCCCCGGCTCCTCGCCCAGCTCCTCGAGGTGCCGGCCGCCGAGGTCGAGGCACGCTGCGAGGAGCTGGCCGCCGCGTACGAGAGGGAGGAGCGTGGCTTCGTGCTGGCCCGGGTGGCCGGCGGGTGGCGGTTCCAGACCCACCCCGACCTCGCGCCCCACGTCGAGCGGTTCGTGCTCGACGGTCGCCACGCCCGCCTGTCGGGGCCGGCGCTGGAGACCCTGGCCATCGTCGCCTACAAGCAGCCCGTCTCCCGGGCCCAGATCGCGGCCATCCGCGGCGTGAACGTCGACGGTGTCCTCGGGACCCTCCTGCGCCACGGCTACGTGGAGGAGCAGGGCCACGACCCCGGCCCGGGCCGAGCCACCCTCTACGGCACCACCGCGGCCTTCCTCGAGCACCTGGGTCTCGATTCCCTCGCCGAGCTCCCCGACCTCGCGGGCTTCGTGCCCGCCGCCGACGTCGTCGAAGCCCTCGAGACCGGCCTGCGCATGCGCGTCGAGGTGCCCGCCGACGGTGGGCCCGGCGACGAGCCCGTCCCGGAGGCGTGACGCGGCCCCAGCGGGCATGATTCGGCGCCGTGGAGGGTGAGCGGCTCCAGAAGGTCCTGGCCCGGGCCGGGTTCGGATCACGGCGGGCCGCCGAGCAACTCATCGCCGAGGGCCGGGTGACGGTCGGCGGCGACGTGGCGGCGCTGGGCCGCCGGGTCGATCCGGAGCGTGACCGCATCGCCGTCGACGGCATCCCCGTCGTCACGCGGGCGGATCTCGTCTACTACCTGCTCAACAAGCCGCCCCGGGTCGTGACCACGGCCCGCGACCCGCAGCACCGCCCCACGGTGGTGGAGCTCGTGCCGCTCGAGCCCCGCGTGTTCCCCGTCGGGCGCCTCGACTACGAGACCGAGGGGCTGCTCGTGATGACCAACGACGGCGACCTGGCCCAGCGGCTCACCCACCCGCGCCACGGGTTCCCCAAGACGTACCTCGCCGAGGTGGAGGGCCACCCGAGTCGGGGCGCCCTCCGGCGCCTCCGCGAGGGCGTGGTCCTCGACGACGGCCCCACCGCGCCGGCCCGGGTCCGGATCCGGGGCGAGCAGGCGACCGGATCGGTGGTGGAGGTCTCGATCACCGAGGGCCGCAACCGCCAGGTCCGCCGGATGATGGAGGCCGTGGGGCACCCGGTGACGCGCCTGGTCCGCACGAGGATCGGCCCGGTCGCCGACGCCGCGCTCGGTCCGGGCCGGTGGCGCCCACTCACGGTCCGTGAGGTCCGGGAGCTGTACCGGGCGGCCGGCGGGTAGCTTCCCCGACGGTTTCCCGGGCGGCCGGATCGGCCCGGGGGACCGCGAGGGCGAACCGCTAGTGTCCGGTCCCGTGGCTCTTCGGGCTCTGCGCGGCGCGATCACCTGCTCCGAGAACACCCGGGAGGAGATCGTCAGCCGGACCCAGACGCTCGTGACCGAGATGCTCCGCCGCAACGACGTCGCCCACGACGACCTGGTCAGCATCATCTTCACCGCCACGCCCGACCTGACCGCCGAGTTCCCGGCCACCGCCGCCCGCGCCCTCGGCCTCGGCGACGTCCCCCTGCTGTGCGCGCGGGAACTGGCCGTCGACGGCGGGATGCCGCTCTGCGTGAGGGTGCTCGCCCACCTCGACACCGACCGCGACCGGTCGGAGCTGCACCACGTGTACCTCGAGGGCGCCCGCGCCCTGCGCGACGACCTTCCCGCCTGATGGAGCGGGTGACGGTGGTGGGCACCGGCCTCATCGGGGGTTCCGTCGGCGCGGCCCTTCGCCGTCGAGGGGTCGAGGTCACGGGGGTCGACTCCGACGCGCACCGGCGCGCCGAGGCGCTCGAGCGGGAGGTCGTCGACCACGCGACCGGCGAGCTGGGTCGGGCGGTCGAGGGCGCGGACCTGGTGGTGGTGGCGGTGCCGGTCGGCGCGGTGGGCCCGGCCGTGGCGTCGGTGCTCGACCTGGGGGCGGACGCCGTCACCGACGTCGGTTCGGTCAAGGCGCCGGTCGTCGACGCGGTCGAGCGGGCACGGCCCGACCTCGGCGCCCGCTTCGTGGGCGGGCATCCCATGGCCGGGTCGGAGCAGGAGGGGGTGGCCGGCGCCGATCCCGACCTGTTCGTGGGTGCGACCTGGGTGCTCACCCCGACCGGCCGGACCGATCCGGGCGTCTACTCGCTGGTCCGGTCGTTCGTGGCCGGGCTCGGCGCCGAACCCGTGGCGCTGACCCCGGGCGACCACGACGCCCTGGTCGCGGTGGTGAGCCACGTGCCGCAGCTCGCCGCCACCACCCTCATGGATCTGGCGTCGACCCGGGCCGTGGAGCACGCGGCACTGCTGCGCCTGGCCGCCGGGGGCTTCCGCGACATGACCCGGATCGCGGCCGGCGACCCGGCGATCTGGCCCGACATCTGCGTGGCCAACCGCGACGCCATCGTCGAGACGCTCGACGCCTACCTGCTCGCGCTGGGCCGGGTCCGCGACTCGGTGGCCGCCGGGCGCAGCGACGAGCTGCTCCACCTCCTCGAGAGCGCCCGGGCGGCCCGGCGGTCGCTGCCCGTGGGCGTGGAGGCGGCCGGCCCGCTGGTGGAGCTGCGCATCCCGGTGGCCGACCGGCCCGGGGTCCTCGCCGAGGTGACCACCCTCGCCGGCCGGCTCGGCGTCAACATCGCCGACCTGGAGATCGCGCACTCCATGGAGGGCACGGGGGGAGTGGTGGTCCTGGTCGCGGCCCGTCGGGGCGTGGAGCGGTTCGAGGACGCGCTGGCGGCCGCCGGCTACACCGTGGCCCGGAGCGACCTCCCGTGACGTCGGCGTTCCCGATGCCCGAGGAGCTCGTGGTCGCCGGGGGCCGGCCCCTGCGCGGGACGGTGCGCATGCCGGGGTGCAAGGGGATCTCGCACCGGGCCCTGCTGCTCGCCGCCTTGGCCGAGGGCCGGAGCCGGGTCACCGGCGCGGCGTCGGCCGCCGACGTGGCCAGCACGCTCGGCCTCATCTCGGCCCTGGGCGTGCGGATCGCACCCGGCGGCGACACGCTCGACAGCCACAGCCCCGGCGCCGACGGCCTCGTCGAGCCGGCGCGGATCGTCGACTGCGCCAACTCCGGCAGCACGATGCGCATGGGCGCCGGACTCGTGGCCGGCCGGCCGTTCCTCACCGTGCTCGCCGGCGACGAGTCGCTCTCCCGGCGCCCGATGCGACGGGTCGTCGATCCGTTGCGGGCCATGGGGGCGGCGGTCGACGGGCGGGCCGGCGGCGAGCTGGCGCCGTTGGTGATCCGGGGCGGGGCCCTCGACGGCGTGCGCCACGACCTGGCCGTCGCCAGCGGGCAGGTCAAGACCGCCCTGGTCCTGGCCGGTCTCCAGGCCCGGGGGACCACCGAGATCCGTGAGCCGGCGGCGAGCCGCGACCACACCGAGCGCATGCTGGAGGCGCTGGGAGCGCCGGTGGACCGGATCGACGCCCGCACGCTGCGCGTCGGCCCCGGCCGGCTCCTCCCCTTCGAGATGACGGTGCCGGGCGACCCGTCGTCGGCGGCGTTCGTGATCGTGGCCGCCACCCTCGTGCCCGGCTCCGAGGTGACGATCGAGGCCATGAGCCTGAACCCCGGGCGGATCGCCTTCCTCGACCTGCTGCGCTCCATGGGTGCCGTGCTCGAGGTCCGCCCGGCGGGCGAGGAGCTGGGCGAGCCCGTCGGCGACGTGACCGTGCGGGCGGCACCGCTGCGGGCGGCCCGCATCCCGGCCTCGGAGGCGATCATCGACGAGCTGCCGGTCCTCGCGGTCGCCGCCGCGTTCGCCGAGGGGATCACCGAGATCACCGGCGCCGCCGAGCTCGCGGTCAAGGAGAGCGACCGGATCGCGTCGGTCGCGGCCACGCTCCGGGCCTTCGGGGTGGGCGTCGAGACCGCGCCCGACGGCCTGGCGGTCAGGGGAGGGCGGCCGCGGCCGGCGACCGTCGACAGCCACGGTGACCACCGCATCGCGCTGGCCGGCGCGGTGGCCGCGCTGGCCTGCGACGGCGAGAGCCGGATCCGCGACTGGCCGGCCGTTTCGGTGTCGTACCCGCAGTTCGAGCGGGACGTGGAGGCCCTGAGGAGGGGAGCATGACCGACGGGGCCCGGCGCCGGGTGGTGGCGATCGACGGTCCGGCCGGGTCGGGCAAGTCGACCATCGCCCGGGCGGTGGCCGAACGTCTCGGACTCCCGGTCCTCGACACGGGAGCCATGTACCGGGCCATCACCCTCGCGGTCCTCGAGGCCGGTGCCGACCCTGGCGACCCCGCGGCGGCGACCCGCATCGCGGCCGACGCCGGGCTCGAGATGGAAGGGGGCGTGGTCCTGGGCGGTCACGACGTGGCGTCGGCGATCCGTGGTCCCGAGGTGACGGCCGCGGTGTCGATCGTGGCCGCCCATCCCGAGGTGCGCCGGGTGCTGGTGGAGCGCCAGCGTCGCTGGATCGACGCCCACGGTGGGGGAGTGCTCGAGGGTCGCGACATCGGGACCGTCGTGGTACCCGACGCCGCCGTCAAGGTGTTCCTCGTCGCCAGCGACGACGTGCGGGCCCGGCGCCGGCAGGCCGACGAGGCCGACGCCCGCCGCGCGGTTACCGTCGAGGAGATGCGCGAGGCGATGGCGCAGCGTGACGCGCTGGACCGCGGCCGCTCGGTGTCGCCGCTCCGGCCGGCCGACGACGCGATCGTCGTCGACAACAGCCGGCGTGGCATCGACAGCATCGCCGACGAGATCGCCGCCCGGTTCCACGAGGCGGCCGGTGGGGAGCTCGAGGGATGACCTTGTACCGCGCCGTCCACACCGTGGTGTCGTTCCTGGCCCGGTTGGTCTTCCGGGTACGGGTGGAGGGCGCCGACCGGCTCCCTCCCGCCGGGCCCTACGTGATCGCCCCGTCGCACCGCTCGATCCTCGACTCGCCGTTCACCGGGATGGTCACCAGGCGGCGGGTGCGCTTCATGGCCAAGAAGGAGCTGTGGGACAACAAGCTCGTGGGGCGCCTGATCGAGATGGTGGGCGGATTCCCGGTCGACCGCTCGCACGGCAGCGGGGCGGTCAAGGCCGCGCTGGCCGTGCTGGCCGAGGGTGAACCGGTGGTCGTGTTCCCCGAGGGGACCCGGCGCCGGGGCCCGGTCATCGAGGACCTGCACGAGGGCGCGGCCTACCTGGCCGTGAAGACGGGGGTCCCGGTGGTGCCGGTGGGCGTCGGCGGCAGCGAGGCGATCCTTCCCAGCGGAGCGTCGATACCGAGGTTCAAGCGGGTGGCGGTCCTAGTAGGCGAGCCGATCGAGCCGAGGCCGGGCCCGTCGCCGTCGAGGACCGTCGACCGGACCGAGGTCCACCGGATCACCGAGGAGCTCGAACGGTCGATCCAGGAGCTCTTCACCGAGGCCGAGGCCCGCGCCGCCGGCCGGAGCCCGTCGAGGGCCTGACGGACGCGGAGGCCGACCCGGCCGATTCAGGAGGGAAGAGGCGCGGCCGCACCGCCTTCGCCCGGCGGCCTCAGCCCTTGAGCATCACGCCGACGAAGAGGCTGGCCAGGGCGAACAGGGACGAGACCGCCTCCAGCGATCCCGACATGGCGGCCCAGCGCCGCCGCTCGGCGTCGGTCTCCGCCCGCCGCACCCGGGGCGCGGCGAAGAGGACGTGGATCCCGGCGGCCAGCCCCGTGATCGCCACGAAGGTCAACTTGACCATGAGGGTCACCAGCCAGGCGCCGCTCTGCGAGCCGATGCGGAGGGCGAGGAGGTTCCAGATCCCGGTGACGACGAGCAGGAGGTAGGCGACCCAGGCCGCGGCCTGGAACCGGGCGGCGACCTCCCGGATCGTCTCGCGCCCCTTCGGCCGTAGGACCGGGATGATCACCAGGAGCGCGATCTGACCTCCGACCCAGACCGTCGCCCCCAGCACGTGCAGGAACAGGCGGATGGTGTCGTCGGTGACCGGCAGCACGGCGTCAGATGGTCAGGGTGGTCAGGGCGTCCGAGGCGGCCGAC
>JADLDD010000102.1 GCA_020846855.1 Acidimicrobiia bacterium
GAGATCGTCCACGTCGACGGCGGCTTCCACTCCACCGGCGCCGCGGGCAAGCCGGCGCCCCCGCCAGCGGCCGACTCACCGACCGGCTGACCTTGCCCCACCACAAACTGGGCGGGATCCGTCCCGCCGGCCGATGTGGGCGGCCACCGTCCCGATAACGGGACGCTCGCCGCCCAGTTTGCCGATCACGGGCTGCGGGTACGGTGGACGGGTGAACCGGCTCGCCACCGAAGCGTCGCCGTACCTGCGCCAGCACCGTGACAACCCGGTCGACTGGTACCCGTGGGGGCCCGAGGCGTGCGCCGCGGCCGGCGCCCGCGACGTCCCCGTGCTCCTGTCGGTCGGCTACTCGGCCTGCCACTGGTGCCACGTGATGGCCCACGAGTCGTTCGAGGACGGGGAGGTCGCCGCCGCGATGAACGCCTCGTTCGTCAACGTCAAGGTGGACCGCGAGGAGCGGCCCGACGTCGACGCCATCTACATGGACGCCGTCCAGGCGATGACCGGACGGGGCGGGTGGCCGATGACGGTCTGGCTCACCCCCCGGGGCGAACCGTTCTACGGTGGCACCTACTACCCGCGAGCGACCTTCCTGGCGCTCATCGACGCCCTCACCACGGCGTGGCGGGACCGCCGGGCCGAACTGGTCAAGAACGTCGGCCCGCTGCGCCAGGCGATCACTCGCACGGCGCGCGTCACGGCCGGCGACGAGGATCCGGCGCCCGGCCTCGTCGACGCCACGGTCGCCGCGCTGGTCAAGGCGTTCGACCCCAACTGGGGCGGCTTCGGCGGGCCGCCCAAATTCCCGTCCACGGCGAGCCTGGAGCTGGTCCTCGCCGACCTGGTCCGCCGGCCCGCGTCGCACGCCGCAGCACCGGCCCTGACCGCCGTCGTCGCGACGACCCTCGACGCGATGGCCTCGGGGGGCATGTACGACCACATCGGCGGCGGCTTCGCCCGCTACTCGGTCGACGAGCGCTGGCTCGTGCCCCACTTCGAGAAGATGCTCTACGACCAGGCCCTGCTCGTACGCCTCTACGCCCGGGCCACCGCCGGCCTCGCCGGGAGGTTCGACACCGGGCGCTGGCGCCAGGTGGTCACCGAGACCGTGGCCTTCGTCCGGCGGGAGATGACCCAGCCGGCCGGCGGGTTCTCGTCGTCCCAGGACGCCGACTCGCCGGGACCGGACGGCCACGACCACGAGGGCCTGTTCCACACGTGGACGCCCGGCGAGGTCGTCGCCGTGCTCGGCCCCGGCCCCGCCGCAACGGCGACCATGGAGTGGTACGGGATCACCGAGGAGGGCAACTTCGAGGGCCGCTCCATCCCCCAGCGCCTCCCCGCCCGCGGCCGGTGGGCCCGGCCCCCCGAGATCGAAGCGGCCCGCCGGCAGCTGTTCGACGCCCGCGCCCGCCGTCCCCGTCCCGGCCTCGACGACAAAGTGGTCACCGAGTGGAACGGTCTGATGATCGCCGCCCTGGCCGAAGCCGGATCCCTTCTCGGCGAGCCCGAGTGGATCGACACCGCGGCCGCCGCGGCGCAGTTCCTGCTCGACGAGCTGCGCGACGGCCGCGGTCGCTGGTTCCGGGCCTGGCACGCCGACGGCACCCCCCGGGGCCGGTACCCGGCGCTGGCCGCCGATCACGCCGTGCTCGTCGACGCGTTCACCCGTCTCGGCGAGGCGACCGGTGAGGCCCGCTGGACCTACGAGGCGCTGGACGTCGCCGACACCCTGCTCGACCACTTCTGGGACCCCGCCGAGGGCGGCCTCTACACGACGCCCGACGACGGTGAGGCGCTGATCGCCCGACCCAAGGATCTGTTCGACAACGCCACGCCGGCGGCCAACTCGACGGCGGTGGCCGCCCTGTACCGGCTGGGCGCCCTGAGCGGCGAGCAGCGCTTGGCCAACCACGCCGATCGCATCCTCCGGCTCGTCGGCCCGCTCGTCCCCCGCGCCCCGGCCGGTTTCACGGCCGCCCTGGCCGGGCTCGGCCTGCGGAGCCACGGGATCACCGAGGTCGTGGTGGCCGGGGATCGTCCCGATCTGGTCGCCGTGGTCCGGGAGCGGTGGCGGCCCGGGGTCGTCGTCGCGTGGGGCGAGCGGGTCGACTCACCGCTGTGGGAGGGCCGCCAGGACGGCACGGCGTACGTGTGCGAGCGCTACGCCTGCCAGGCCCCCCAGACCACCGCCGAAGGGCTGCGCGCCCAGCTCGACGGCGGCTGACCCCGCCCCCGCGGCTCGTCCGGCCCCGCTTCGCGCCGTCGCCGTCACCGTCACCGTCAGCATCAGTCGTAACGGGACACGACCCGCACGCTGAGGACCAGCATCAGCGCCAGGGCGGCACCGACGACGAGGTAGCCCCGGGCGATCTCGCCCCACTCGAAGCCCTCGAGGATCAGGGCCCGGGCCGCCTCCATCACGTAGGTCACCGGGTTGATCGTCGCCGCGATCTCCATCGGTCGCGTCAGCAGGTCCCGGGGCACGAAGTTCGGCGTGAGGAACAGCAGCGGGAAGAAGATGAGGCCGCCGGACTGGGTGGCGGCCGCGCTGCGCGACTTGAGCGCGATGATCTGGAGGAAGCCGCTGAACGCCACCGCCCACAGCGCGATCATCACGACGAGGACCACGAAACCGGCGAGGCCGCTGGCCACGTGGACGTCGAACAGGAAGGCGATCAGGATCATCACCGTGCTGAGGACGATCGTCTTCAGGAACTCGGCGTAGAGGCGACCCATGACGATCGCCATGCGCGAGACCGGCGTCGCCCGCAGCTTGTCGAAGTACCCGCCCTCGATCTCCTCCACGAGGTACAGCGAGGCCGACCCGAAGGAGGCGGCGAGGAGCAGCGACACGGGGAGCTGAAACGCGGCGTAGCTCTGGCCGAACAGGAACGCCGTGTCGTCGCCCGGGAAGATCCGGGCCGCCTGGCCGACGTTGACGACCAGGAAAAACAGCGGGATGAGCAGCGTCGGAACGAGGGCGTCCGGGGTGCGCAGGGTCTCGCGCACCGCCCGCAGCCCGAGGACGAACATCGGCGAGCCGGTCACGCCCGCACCTCCTTGACCTCGCCCGCCGCCCGCTCGCGGCTGCGCCCGGTGGCGTCCATGAAAACGTCGTCGAGGGTCGGCTCCTCGTCGAGGTCGAGCCGCCGGCGCAGCTCGTCCTTGAGCGCTCTCGGCGTGCCCTCGCGAACGATGAGCCCGGCGTCGATGATCGCGATCCGGTCGCAGAGCTGGTCGGCCTCCTCGAGGTACTGGGTGGTGAGGAACACGGTCGTGCCGCTCGCGTTCACCCGCCGCACCTCGTCCCACACGGTCAGCCGGCTGACCGGGTCGAGGCCGGTGGTCGGCTCGTCGAGGAACAGGACGTCGGGCCGGTGCACGAGGGCCGAGGCCAGATCGAGCCGCCGCTTCATCCCGCCCGAGTAGCCCTTGATCCGCCGGTCGGCCGCGTCGGTCAGCTCGACCAGCTCGAGCAGCTCCTGGGCGCGGGCCGCGCCTTCGCCTCGGGTCATCCCGAACAGACGGGCCTGCAGCACGAGCAGCTCCCGCCCGGTCTGGCGAGGGTCGAGGCCGGCCTCTTGGAGGGCGACGCCGATCCGGGCGCGGACCGCGTGGGGATCGGCGGCGACGTCGACGCCGGCCACCCACGCCGTTCCGGCCGTGATGGTCATCAACGTCGTCAGCATCCGTACGGTCGTGGACTTGCCGGCGCCGTTGGGGCCGAGGAAGCCGAAGACCTCGCCCCGGCGGACGTCGAGGTCGACCCCGCGGACCGCCTCCACGGCGCGGCCACCACCGTCGAAGGTCTTCACCAGGCCGACGGTCCGCACGGCGCTCGTCGTCGCCGGGGTGGGTCCGTCGGGGGCCGTCGTCGGTCGGTCCGGAC
>JADLDD010000103.1 GCA_020846855.1 Acidimicrobiia bacterium
CTGGCCGTCACGGGGGGCATCACCGCGGTGTTCGAGCCCGACGGCGACCTCTTCGTCCCGAGCGAGATCGCACGCGGTCCGTGGGACCCGAACGCGCAGCACGGCGGCGCGCCCGCGGCGTTGCTGGCCCGGGCGGTGGAGCGCTTCGAGCCGGGCCCGGCGTCGTTCGTGGCCCGCATCACGATCGAGCTCCTACGGCCCGTCCCGCTGACCCCGCTCGAGGTGCGGACCCGGATGCTCCGGCCCGGCCGCCGGGTGCAGCTCGTGGAGGCGGCGCTGCACGCCGGCGGGGTGGAGGTGGCACGCGCCGCCGGGCTCCGCATCCGGGAGGAGGACCTGGACCTGCCGCCCGGCGCCCACGACCCGGACCGGCCCGCGCTGGCCGGCCCGGCCACCGGCGAGCCGGCCGCCCACGAGCGCGTCCCCGGTGCGATGTTCCCGAACGCGGTCGAGGTCGTGTTCGTGGCGGGTGAGTTCTGGGAGCCGGGTCCCTCATCGGCGTGGTTCCGCCTACGGATCCCGATCGTGGCCGGCGAGGAGCCGAGCCCGCTGATGCGGGTGGCGGCGGCGGCCGACTTCCCCAACGGCATCAGCGCGCCGCTGTCGTGGACCGGCGGCTGGCTCTACATCAACCCCGAGCTCACGATCCACCTGCACCGCCGACCCGAAGGAGAGTGGGTCGGCCTCGACGCCACCACGTACGTGGAGCCCAACGGGGTGGGCCTCGCCGAGGCGGTGCTCCACGACCGGCGCGGCCGCATCGGGCGCTCCTCGCAGAGCCTCCTCGTGGGCCGCCTCGAAGGCGGGTAGGGAGGTAGGGGCATCGGGCGCGGGGCGCGAGAATGCCCGGCATCGCTACCGACCCCCCTCTATTCACCTTCGACGGAGTGCGGGTCGACGGACCGGGCGTCCGCACGCTGGTCGAGCGCCTTGACGGCTCGTTGCCCGACGGCGGGGTGACGGTCGTGGCCGGCCCGTCGGGCTCGGGGAAGTCGACCCTCCTGCGCCTCTGCAACCGGCTCGTGGTGCCGACCCGGGGCCGCGTGCTGTTCCGGGGCCTCGACGTCGCCGGCATCGACCCTCGGCGGCACCGGCGCCGGGTGGGCATGGTGTTCCAGCGACCCACGCCGTTCGCGGGCACAGTGGCCGACAACCTCCGGGTGGCCTCGCCCGATCTCGACCGGGCGGGCGCGCTCGACGCGCTCAGGCGGGCCGACCTCGACGAGTCCTTCCTCGACCGCGACTCCGGTGAGCTCTCGGGCGGGGAGGCGCAGAGGATGTGCCTCGCCCGCACGCTCGTCACCCGGCCTGAGGTGTTGCTGATGGACGAACCCACCTCCGCGCTCGACCCCCGGTCGGCGAAGGTCCTGGAGGAGCTGGCCCGTGGCCTCGCCGCGTCCGGCGTACCGGTCGTGTGGGTCAGCCACGACCCGGCGCAGCTCCGCCGCCTCGCCGACTGGGTCGTGGTCTTGATGAGAGGCCGGATCGCCCACCAAGGTCCCCCGGACGATCTCCGGGGCGCGCCGGGCGAGGTCGCCGAGTTCCTCTCGGGCCCGGGGTCCGGCGGATCCCCGGGCGACGGCGGCCACGGGTGACGCCCGTGGCGCTCGCGGTCGCGTCCACCGGCCGGATCGGCTGGGGCGGCCTCGTGCTCTCGCTGGTGCTGGTCGGGGTCGCGGTCGCGCTCTCGGGTTGGAGGCGCCTGGGCCTCGGGGCCACGACGGTCTGGGCGTCGGCCCGGGCCCTGGCCCAGCTGCTGGCCGTGGGCGCGGCGCTGCGCTTCATGTTCGAACCCGGCCGCTCGCTGGGCTGGTCGTGGGGATGGGTGCTCCTGATGGTGATGGTGGCCTCGGACACGGTCCGCCGGAGGGCCCGGGAGGTCCCCGACGTCATGCCCCTGGCGCTGGGCGCCTTCGCCGCTTCGGGAGCCGTCGGCATCGGCGTTCTGTTCGGCCTCGGGATCTTCCCCCTCGAGGCCCGGGCCGTGATCCCGCTCGCCGGGATGATGATCGGAAACTCGATGACGGCAACCGTGCTGGTGGCGCGGCGCGTCTTCGAGGAGCTCCGCGACAAGAAGGAGGAGGTGGAGGCCCGCCTGGCGCTGGGCCAGGACACCGGCGACGCCGCCCGCCCGTACGTGACGGCGGCTCTCCGCACCGCGCTGATCCCGCAGGTGGAGACGACCAAGGCCGTGGGCCTCGTGTTCCTCCCCGGCACGATGGCGGGGTTGATCCTGGCCGGGCTCGACCCGATCGACGCGGTGCTGGTGCAGGCCGCGGTGATGTACCTGATCCTCGGCGCGGTGTCCACCACGACCGTGATCGTCGCTCTGGGTGTCGAGCGGCGCCTCTTCACCGCGGATCACCGCCTGGAGCTGCCCGCGGCGGCTCGGGCCGGGTAGCCTTTCCTCCCCGCCGTTGCAGGAGACCCGATGAGCAAGAAGTCGAAGATGCGCAAGCTCAAGGCCCGCCGCAACAAGGCCAACCACGGCAAGCGCCCCCTCGCCGGCCGCCGCTGAGCCGGCAGTCGCGTAGCGGGCCGGCCGTCGGGGGACCGGCCGGGGTGCGCGCCTAGCCTGAGGGCCGATGGAGCACCTCGGCCTCGTGGGTCTGCCCGATTCGGGGCACGACCGCCTCTTCGCCGCCCTCACGGGCCTCGACGTGCCGGGCGGGTTCGAGAAGGTCGTCGGGGTGGCGTCGCTCCCCGACGAGCGCCTGAGCGCGCTCTCGGAGATGTCGCACTCCAAGAAGACGGTCCCCGCCGGCTTCGAGGTGGTGTTCCTGCCCCCGGTCGGGGCGGGCGCGCAGCCCGGCGAGAGCCTGGGCAGCCGCCTGCTCGGATCGCTGCGCGACGCCGACGCCGTGCTCTTCGTGCTGCGCGGCTTCGACGGCCACGACCCCGCCTCCGACCTCGACGCCCTCGAGTACGAGCTCGTGCTCGCCGACCTGGCGTCGGTCGAGACCCGTCTCGCCAAGCAGCGCCGGGCCGTGAAGGGCGACAAGGGCCTCGCCGCCGAGGTGGCCGCGCTGGAGAAGGCCGCGGCGGCGCTCGGCGACGGCGTCCCCGTCTACCGCTCCGACCTGAGCGCCCAGGAGCGCGACCACCTCGCGCCCGTGTTCCTGCTCACCAACAAGCCCGTCCTCGTGGTGGTCAACGTCGGCGAGGCCGGCGACGCCGGGGCCGCGGCGGGCGGGGCCGACGGGACCGACCCGGCGGCGGCGTTCGGGCCCGACGCCCTCACCGTCGCCGTCGACCTCGAAGCCGAGATCGCGGCCTGCGACCCCGCCGACCGCCCGGAGCTGCTCGAGAGCTTCGGCATCGACGAGAGCGTCCTGCCCCGCCTGTCGCGCGCCGCGTACCACCTGCTCGGCCGCCGGACGTTCTTCACCACCGGCGACAAGGAGACCCGGGCGTGGACGTTCCGGGCCGGGGCCCGGGCCCCGGAGTGCGCCGGGGTCATCCACAGCGACCTCGAAAGGGGCTTCATCCGGGCCGAGGTGATCCCGTGGGACGAGCTGCTCGCGATCGGGTCGTGGGCCAAGGCCAAGGAGGCGAACCGGTTGCGGGTCGAGGGCAAGCAGTACGAGGTGGCCGACGGCGACGTCGTGGAGATCCGCTTCAACGTGTGAGGGGCATTGGCCTGGCTGCTTCGCGACGGTGAGGTCCTGGCCGCGGCCGAGTTGTTGACCGGCCGCCGCCAGCGGGCGCGCGGGCTGCTGGGTCGCGAGACGCTCGACGGCGCCGTGGTCCTGCGCCCCTGCCGCCAGGTGCACACGGTCGGGATGCGCTTCCCGATCGACGTGGCGTTCTGCAACCGCGACGGCGTGGTTCTGCGCACCGACTCCCTGCGCCCGTGGCGGGTCTCGGCTCTGGTGTTCCGGTCGGTGTTCGTGATCGAGGCGTCGGCCGGGGCGTTCGAGCGGTGGCGCCTGGAGTCGGGCGACCGCGTGGAGCTCCGAAGTTGAGCCGCGCCGGGGCCGGGCGGCCGAAGTCGTGACGGCCGGGAAGCTGGTGGTGGTGGGCACCCCCATCGGCAACCTGGGTGACCTCGCGCCCCGGGCGGTCGAGGTCCTGCGCACCGCCGACGTGGTCGCGGCCGAGGACACGCGCCGGGCCCGGGCGCTGCTGAGCGCCGCCGGCGTCCCGGCCCGGGGTCGCCTGGTGTCGGTCCACGCCCACAACGAGGGGGAGCGTGCGGCGCGGCTCGTCGACCGGGCTCTCGACGGCGCGGTGGTGGCCGTCGTCTCCGACGCCGGGATGCCGGGGATCTCCGACCCGGGCGCGGCGCTGGTGCGGGCCGCGGCGGCGGCCGGCGTGCCGGTCGAGGTGGTCCCGGGGCCGAGCGCGGTGCTCGCCGCCCTGGCCGTGTCGGGCCTGCCGTCGGACCGGTTCGCCTTCGAGGGCTTCCTGCCGCGGCGGGGCCGGAGCCGCGACCGCCGGCTCGCCGGAATCGCGGCGTCCGACCGGACGGTCGTGGTGTTCGAGTCGCCCCGCCGGGTTCCGGGGACCCTCGCCGACCTGGCCCGGGTCTGTGGCCCCGGCCGGCCGGTGGTGGTGGCCCGGGAGCTGACCAAGCTCCACGAGGAGGTGTGGCGGGGTTCCGCCGGGGAGGCCGCGGCCCGGGCCGCGGCTGGCGGTGAGCCACGCGGCGAGCACGTGATCGTGGTCGCCGGTGCCACCGCCCCGCCGGACGGCAGCACCGGCGACCCCGCCGCAGCCGCAGCCGCAGCCGGCGACCCCGTCGGCGCCGAAGCCCTCGAGGCCCGGGTCCGGGCCGAACTGGAGGCCGGGGCCTCGGTTCGCGACGCCGCCCGCACCGCGTCGGCGGAGCTGGGGGTGGCGCGGCGGACCGCCTACGACGCGGCGCTGCGCGCCGCGGCCGGGACGGCCCCCGGCACCGCCGAGCGGGACGGCGCCTGACGGCCGGCGCGGCTCAGGCGTCGCCGCCCAGGCCCCGCAGGTCGCCCAGGCAGGCCGCGCAGACCATCCGGTCGCGGTAGCTCGTCAGGTCGGCACGGGAGCCGCAGAAGGCGCAGGACGTCTCCACCTTGTGGATCACGAGCCGGGGGCCGTCCTGGTCCACGGAGACGAGGTCGCCGACCTCGATCTCCATCGCCCGGCGCAGCTCCACCGGTATCACCACCCGGCCCAGCGCGTCGACCTTGCGCGGGATCCCCATGCCCCCATGGTCGCGCTTGTCGTGCACCCGCGTGCCAAACGGGGACGGACGAACGGCGTGTGGTCGGCATAATGGGCCGGTGCCCCGACCGTTCTACGTGACCACGCCCATCTACTACGTGAACGACGTGCCCCACATCGGGCACGCCTACACGACCGTGGCCGCCGACGTGCTGGCCCGGTGGAGGCGCCTCCACGGCGACGACGTCGTGTTCCTGACCGGCACCGACGAGCACGGCCTCAAGGTCCAGCGGGCGGCGGAGGAGCGGGGTATCACGCCGGCGGAGCACGCGGAGCAGACCAGCCGCCGGTTCCGCGACGCGTGGGCCGGCCTCGACATCACCAACACCGACTTCATCCGCACCACCGAGGAGCGCCACCACCGGGCGGTGCAGGAGTTCCTCCAGGCCGTCCACGACGCCGGCGACATCGAGCTCGACACCTACGAGGGCCTCTACTGCGTCGCGTGCGAGGGCTACTACACCCCCGACGAGCTCGTCGACGGCAACTGCCCGATCCACGGCCGTCCCGTCGAGCAGGTGGTGGAGGAGAACTACTTCTTCCGGCTCTCCCGATACGAGCAGCGCCTCCTCGACCACTACGAGGCCCATCCGGAGGCCGTGCAGCCCGAGACCCGACGCAACGAGGTGCTCGGGTTCATCAAGGGCGGCCTGAAGGACTTCTCGATGAGCCGCACGTCGATCTCTTGGGGCATCCCCCTGCCGTGGGACCCGAGCCACGTGGCCTACGTGTGGTTCGACGCCCTGTTCAACTACTGCACGGCCGTCGGCTACGGCTCCGACCCCGTACGCTTCGACCGGTACTGGCCCGCCGACTACCACCTCATCGGCAAGGACATCCTGCGCTTCCACGCCGTGTACTGGCCGGCGATGCTCATGTCGGCGGGGCTGGAGCCGCCCCGGTGCGTGTTCGCCCACGGGTTCCTCCTCGTCGGCGGCGAGAAGATGAGCAAGACCCGCCTGAACCAGATCGCCCCCGCCGACCTGGTCGAGACGGTGGGCGTCGACGGGTTCCGCTACCACTTCATGGCCGACCAGCGCTTCGGCCCCGACGGCGACTTCAGCTACGAGGCGATGGTCGCCCGCTACAACAGCGACCTGGCCAACAACTTCGGCAACCTCGCCAACCGGGTGCTCACGATGTCGGCGGGCTACGTGGGCGGGGTCACCCCCGCGGATCGTGCCGACGGGCCGCTGGTGGCTGCGGCGGCCGCCGCCTACGAGGCGCAGGCCGCGGCCCTGGACCGCCTCGACTTCGCGTCGGGCTTCGCCGCGGTGTGGGAGCTGATCCGCGCCACCAACGCCTACATCGAGGACCGCCGGCCGTGGGAGACGAACAAGGCCGGCGACACCGCGACGACCGCGGCCGTCCTCGGCGACTGCCTGGAGGCGCTGCGGATCGTGGCCCTGCTGGCGTCGCCGGTCATCCCCCGCGCCGCGGCCGAGCTCTGGCGGCGTCTCGGCTGGCCGGGAACCCCCGAGGAGCAACGCCTCCCGGAGGCGGCCGGCTGGGGGGCCGTGAACGGGTCGGGCAACCGCCTCGAGAAGGGCGCCCCGCTGTTCCCCCGCCTCGACGCGCCCTGACCGCCACCGACGCGCCGTGGCCGCCTGGACCGACTCCCACTGCCACCTCCCGTCGCTCGACGAGCCGGAGGCGGCACTCGAACGGGCCCACGCCGCGGGCGTGACGCAGGTGGTGTCGGTGGGTACCGACCTCGCGTCGTCGGAGCAGTGCGTGGCCCTGGCCGCGGCCCACGCCGGCGTGTCGGCCACCGTGGGCCTCCACCCCCACGACGCCTCCCGCCTCGACGCGGAGTGGGACGGCCTGGAGCGCCTGGCCCGGTCCGACGGGGTGGTGGGGATCGGCGAGACCGGCTTCGACCTCCACTACCGGCACTCGCCGCCCGCCGACCAGGAGCGCGCCTTCCGGGCCCACGTCCGGCTCGCCCACCGCCTGGGGCTGGCGCTCGTGATCCACACCCGAGAGGCGTGGGACGACACGTTCCGCGTCCTCGAGTCCGAGGACCGGCCCGCCGAGGTGGTGTTCCACTGCTTCACCGGGGGCCCGGCCGAGGCGAACCGCGCCCTGCGGCTCGGGGCCTCGCTGTCGTTCAGCGGCATCGCGTCCTTCAAGGGCGCCGACGACGTCCGGGAGGCCGCCGCGCTCACCCCGCCCGACCGCCTCCTGGTGGAGACCGACGCCCCGTACCTCGCGCCCGTACCGCACCGCGGCCGGCGCAACGAGCCCGCCTTCGTGGTCGACGTGGGCCGGGCCGTGGCCGGCGCCCGCGGCGAGCCGGCGGAGCGGGTCGCCGAGGCGTCGGCGGCGACGGCCCGGCGGGTGTTCGGCCCGGGGTCGGGGCCCGGCGGGTGACGGCGCTGACCCCCGCGTCGATCCGGGCCCTGCTCGCCGAGCACGGCCGCGAGCCGAGCCGCGCGCTGGGGCAGCACTTCCTCGCCGACCCGAACACGGCTCGTCGCGTCGTGGCGGTGGCCGGGGTGGCGGCCGGTGACCGGGTGCTCGAGATCGGGCCGGGCGTGGGCTCGCTCACCGTCGCCCTGCTCGACGCCGGGGCCCGCGTCACGGCGCTCGAGCTCGACCGCCACCTCGTGCCGCTGCTGCGGGAGGCGACCGGCGACCCGCCCGATCTGCGCATCGAGGTGGGCGACGCCCTCACCGCCGACCTCGGCGCGCTCCTCGACGGGGACGGGTGGCTGGTGGCCGCGAACCTTCCCTACAACGTGGCCACGCCGATCGTGGTACGCGTCCTGGAGGAGGCGCCGCAGATCGTGCGGGCGACGGTGATGGTGCAGCTCGAGGTGGGAGAGCGGCTCGCGGCGCCCCCGGGCGGGCCCGGGTGCGGGGCGGTCTCGGTCAAGGCCGCATACCACGCACGCGTCCGCCTGGCGGGCCGGGTGCCGCCCACGGTGTTCCTGCCTCCACCCGCGGTGGAGTCGGTGCTCGTGCGCCTCGACCGCCACGAGCGACCTCCCGTCGACGTGCCGTCGCCCGCCGCCATGTTCTCCCTCGCCCGGGCGGGCTTCGCGACCCGGCGCAAGATGCTGCGCCGGGCCCTGCGGTCGGAGCTCGGCGAGCGGACCGAGGCGGTCCTGGCGACGGCCGGTGTCGACCCCTCGGCCCGGGCCGAGACCCTCGACCTCGACGCCTGGGCCCGGTTGGCCCGGGCCGCGGCGCCGTGAGCGGGCCGGGGCGTGCCGTCGCCGTCGAGCGCCGCGCGCCAGCGAAGCTGACCCTCTCGCTGCGGGTGCTCGGCACCCGTCCCGACGGCTACCACGAGCTCGACGCCCTCGCCGTGGCGCTGGCCGAGCCCGCCGATCACGTGGCGGTGACGGTCGAGCCCGGGAGCCGGCCCGCCGGATCGGTCGGAACCGCCGGCGCGGCGGGAGAGGCCGGAGCGGTGGAGCTCGAGCTGCACGGCCGCACCGAGGGCGTTCCCCCTGGTGAGGAGAACCTCGCCGTCCGGGCGGCGCGAGCGGTCGTGGCGGCCGGCCGCCCGAGCGGCCGGGTCCTGATCCGCTTGACCAAGGCCGTGCCGCCGGGTTCGGGGCTCGGCGGCGGGTCGTCAGACGCCGCGGCCGTGCTCGCGGCTCTCGGTGCCACGGCCGGCGTGCCCCGGGCTCGGCTCCTGGAGCTCGCCGCCGAGCTCGGGTCCGACGTGCCCGCGTGCCTGCACGGCGGGCCGGTGATCATGCGGGGTCGCGGCGAGGTCGTACGGCCCGTCGCCCTCGCCGGCCCGCTGGCGGTCCTCGTGGTGGTGCCCCGCCTCGCCCTCTCCACGCCCGAGGTGTACCGGGCGTGGGACGACCTGGGGGGCCCGGAGGCCCGGACGCAGGTGACCGCACCGATGGCGGTGGCGCCGATCGTCCCGGTGCTGGCCAACGACCTGGAGCTCGCCGCCGACCGCGTGGAGCCGCGCCTCGCACGCGTGCGCGACGCCCTGGAGGGGCTCACCGGCGCGCCGGTGCTGCTGGCGGGGAGCGGTTCGGCGCTGTGGACCCTCGGCCCCGAACCGGGTGGCGACCCCGCGGCCCTCGAGGAGACGGCGCGGCGGGCGGCCCGAGACCTCGGTGTCGACGCCTACGCGACCGTGGCCGGGGGGCCGGGGGAGGGGCTCAGCGACCCTGTTGGCGACGCTGCCAGCGCGTCTTCTTGAGAAGCTTCTTGTGCTTCTTCTTGCGCATGCGCTTGCGGCGCTTCTTGATCAATGAGCCCATGGCGGCGCAAACGCTACCGGAGCCCCGGCCCGGCGTACACATCGCGTCCTGGGCGCGTCCTGGGCGCGTCCTGGGCGCGTCCCGGTCGCGCCCCGGGCGGGCCCCGCCGACCCGGCGGGGGCCCCGGCTATCGTCGGCGTGCGATCGGGGGTGGTGTAACGGCAGCACGGGGTCCTTTGGAGTCCCAGGTCGAGGTTCGAAACCTCGCCCCCGAGCCGGGGCGGCCTCGAGCCCGAGCCCGGCGTCGAACCGCTCCGTGACCGAGACCCCATGACCGACCGAGATCCCATCGACGAGATCCGATGAGCGAGGTTCCGTGAGCGACGCGAGCAGCGACCCGGCGGAACGCCCGGTCCCGGGGGGCCCGTGACGGGCGCCGGCGGCCGGTC
>JADLDD010000104.1 GCA_020846855.1 Acidimicrobiia bacterium
CTCGGGGAAGCGGGCCCTGTTCTCAGCGTCGCCCGGCGCCGACCCCGGCCCGCCGTCGCCCGGCGCGGGGGGCAAAGAGGCCCTGTTCTCGGCCGGGCGCAAGACACCGGGCACGGTCCTGGTCGAGTGCGAGTCGTGCCGGCGACGCACCCGGCTCGACTACCTCGAGCTGGCCCGGGCCCACCTGCCCGTCTGGCTGTGGCTGCCGTGGCGTCGCCACTCGCACCTCATCGTCTGCCCCGCCTGCCGCCGTCGCGGCTGGATGCGGGTCGACTGGTTCTCCTGACCGGCGCGCGGGGCCGCACCTGCGGTCCCGCCTACTGGTGGCCCGGCCAGACGTAGTTGAGGACGATGCCCATCGCGCCCTCGACGGGTTGGTCGTTGTGGTACCTCGCCGTCACCGTGTAAGGCTTGTCCTTGAAGACCATGTTGTGCATCCGGCACGGCGGGATCCTCTCGAGCATCCCGAGACCGTCGTCGTCGGCGGCCGTCATGCCCATGCCCATGTCCATGTATTCGGCGGTCATGGTGCACTGGAGCCCGGCGTTGGGGTCGGAGAGGGTGATGTCGATCCCGCCGGCGTGGATGTGCCCCCCGGCGTATACCGCGATCCCGTCGAACGGGGCGGTCCAGGTCTTCGACTTCGTGTGGACGCTCCCGGGACCGCCGTTGCCCGGCACGTCGTACTCCGAGTTTCCGCACCCGGTGATGTCCATGAAGAACGGCACGACCCCGCGCGTGTTCGACGCGTCGGCGCCGGGCTGGTAGCCGACCTTGTACTGGATGTAGACGGTCTTGGCGGTGTCGCTCATGTTCATGATGTGCCAGAGCGAGTCCCAGCGGTCCGACGCCCCGACGAGCACGGCGTAGGGGTCGTCGAGGCGCAGCGGCGTGCGCTCCATCCCCGCTCCCGCGAAGCGCTGGCCCCGGCCCGGGCACAGGTAGTCGGGCTTGGCCTGGTCGACGAGCAGGACGTGGTGCAGGTGGACGTCGTGCGCGTTCACCGGCGTCCCGCCGGCGTCGACGATGTCGAAGTCGATGCTCTTGATGCCGAACGATCCGGGCGGCCGCGGCACCCCGGTGGTGCTGGCGTTGCTCTGCCAACCGGGTTGACCCATGGCGGCCAGGTTGAACGGGCCGATGCGGTAGGTGCCGGTGACGACCGCGCCGCCGCCCGGCGGGGCGTTGGTGACCGGCACGCAGGCCGTCAGGGCCAGCGCGACGGCGGCTCCCGCCGCCAGGAGGGCCCCCCGCAACCTCCGGGCCGGCCGGCGTCCGGCGTTCGAGTCGCGATCCTCCACCCCGGCCGTCGCCAGCGTTCGAACCATCGTCATCGCACCCCCCGAGCGTGACCGTCCGTGACCGTCGGTCCCGCCACCCTAACTACTCGGGCCGCGCTCCACCACCGCTCGCCCGGTCCCGGCGGTCACCTCACCCACGACCCACGCACCGAGGCCGCGCGACTCGACCACCTCGACGACACGCCGGGCGTCGTCGGCGCCGGAGACGACGGCGAGCATGCCGAGGCCCAGGTTGAAGACCCGCTCCATCTCGGCGGGCTCGACCGACCCCGCCGCGGCCACCTCGTCGAAGATCCGCGGCTCCGGCCACGACCCGCGCCGGACGCGCGCGTCGCAACCCGAAGGCAGCACCCGCGCCAGGTTGCCGGCGATCCCGCCCCCGGTCACGTGGCCCAGGGCCCGCACCTCGACGACCCGGCGCACCGCCGCCACCACGGGGGCGTAGATCACGCTGGGGCGCAGGAGCTCGTCGCCGAGCGTGGAGTCGGCGCCGGCCCAGGCGGGTTCGTCGAACCGGCGGCCGGCCCGGTCGAGCAGCGCCCGGCGCGCGAGCGAGTAGCCGTTGCACCGCAGGCCGGGGGACTCGATCCCCACCACCAGGTCGCCCGGCGAGACGCCCGCCGGCAACAGCGCGGCCCGCTCGGCGGCCCCCACCGCGAACCCGACCAGGTCGAAGTCGCCGGGTGCGAGGGCGTCGGGGTGCTCGCTCATCTCCCCTCCCAGCAGCGCGCACCCGGCCTGCCGGCACCCCTCGGCGACGCCGGCCACGATGTCGGCGACGATCTCGGGCACCAACCGACCCATCGAGACGTAGTCGAGGAAGAAGAGCGGCTCGGCGCCCTGGGCGGCGAGGTCGTCGGCGGTGCCCACCAGGTCGATGCCGATGGTGTCGTAACGGCCCATCATGCGGGCGATCACCGACTTGGTCCCCACGCCGTCGGTGGAGGCGACCAGGACCGGGTCGTCGAGGCCGAGGGCGCCGATCCCGAACAGCCCGCCGAATCCCCCCACGCCGCCTATCACCTCGGGCCGCGTCGTCGTCAGCGCGTGCTTGCGGATCAGGTCGACGGCCCGGTCGCCGGCCGCGATGTCGACGCCCGACGCGGCGTAGGTGAGCGGCTCGTCGCCCGTCACGAGCCGGGGACCGGCGACGGCTCCCCCGGGCCGCCCGCCCGCAGCGGCCGACGGCCGAGGGTCAGCGGCCCCGGCGACCCGTCCGCGACCTCGAGCGCGAGCTTCGTGTCGGAGTCGGGGACCGGGACGGGGTACTCACCGGTCAGGCAGGCGGTGCAGAACGACTCCGGCGACGCGCCGGTCGCCGCCTTGAGCCGATCGAGGTCCAGGAAGGCTAGAGAGTCGACGTCGAGGTAGTCGCGCATCTCGCCCACCGACAGGTCGGCGGCCAGGAGCTCGGAGCGACGGCCGGTGTCCATCCCGTAGTGGCACGGCCAGCGGTACGGCGGCGACGACACCCGGAAGTGGACCTCGGCCGCGCCGGCCTCGCGGAGCATGGCGATCACCTGGCGGGTGGTCGTGCCGCGCACGATGGAGTCGTCGACCACCACCAGCCGCTTGCCCACGATGTTCTCGGCCACCGGGTTGAGCTTCATGCGCACGCTCAGGCGCCGCGACTGCTGGGTGGGCTGGATGAACGTGCGGCCGACGTAGCGGTTCTTCACCAGGCCGTCGCCGTAGGGGATGCCCGAGGCCCGGGCGTAGCCCTGCGCGGCGGGCACCCCCGACTCGGGGACCGGCATGACCATGTCGGCGGCGACCGGGGCCTGGCGGGCGAGCTGCTCGCCCATCCGCTGCCGCGCGGCATGGACGCTCTGGCCGTAGAGGCGGCTGTCGGGGCGCGAGAAGTAGACGAACTCGAAGATGCACAGGTGCGGCGACGGCTCGGCGAAGCGGTGCTCGCGCAGGCCCCCGGCGTCGATCACGACCATCGTGCCCGGCTCGACGTCGCGGACGAAGTGCGCCCCGACGATGTCGAGGGCGGCCGTCTCGCTGGCCAGCACCCAGCCACCCTCGACGCGACCCAGCGACAGGGGCCAGAACCCGTGGGGATCGCGCACGCCCACGAGGTGGGCGTCGTCCATCATCACGAACGAGAAGCCGCCCCGGAGGCGGGGCAGCACCTTCTCCAGGGCCTTCTCGAGGTCGCGGCCGTCGGAGCGGGTGTCGGCGCCGTACTCGGTGGCGAGCAGCTCGGCCACCAGCGCGGAGTCGGTGGTGGAGTCGGGATGCGGCGACGACCCCGTGATGCCCGGGAGCATCCCGAGCTCGCCCGCGAGCTCGGAGGTGTTGGTGAGGTTCCCGTTGTGCCCGAGGGCGAAGCCGGCGTCGCGCCCCACCGCCCGGTAGACGGGCTGCGCGTTGCGCCAGTTGCTCGACCCGGTGGTGGAGTAGCGGTTGTGGCCGATGGCGAGATGGCCCTCGAGCGGGGCCAGGCGGCGCTCGTCGAACACCTGCGCCACGAGACCCATGTCCTTGACCACGGTGAGGGTCCGGCCGTCGCTGACGGCAATGCCGGCCGACTCCTGGCCCCGGTGCTGGAGCGCGAAGAGACCGAGGTACGCGAGCTGGGCGACGGGCTGGCCCGGTGCGTAGACGCCGAAGACCCCGCACGCGTGCCCGATACGCTGGTCCACTACCCGATTATCCCATGGCCATCGACCTGCACACCCACTCCACCGCCTCCGACGGCAGCGCCTCACCGGCCGAGGTGGTGCGCCTGGCGGCCGGAGCCGGCCTGGTGGCGGTGGCCCTCACCGACCACGACACCGTCGGTGGCCTGGCCGAGGCGGCGGCCGAGGCGGCGCGGGCAGGAGTGCGGCTGGTGCCCGGGTGCGAGATCTCCTGCGAGCCGGCCGGCCGTTTCCCGGGGACCATGCACCTCCTCGTGTACTTCCTCGACGTCTCCGGCGGCCCCGATCTCGGGACGCTCCCGCTTCCGGCCCGCTTCCGGGAGCTCCGGGAGGCCCGCAGCACCCGCAACGCCCGGATCGTGGCGACCCTCAACGACCACGGCGTCGACATCACGCTCGACGACGTGCTGGCCGAGGCGGGCGACGGGACGGTGGGCCGCCCGCACGTGGCGGCCGTGCTGGTGCGCGCCGGCGCGGTCGCTTCGGTCCAGGAGGCCTTCGACGTGTGGCTGGCCAGGGGCCGGCCCGCCTACATGGAGCGCGACCGCCTCGGGGTCGAAGAGGCCCTCGACCTCGCCCGCGCTTCGGGTGGGGTCACATCGGTCGCGCATCCGCACTCCATCGGCCTGACCGGCGACGACCTCGACGCCTTCGTCGCCGCGCTGGCGGCTGCCGGCCTCGACGCGCTCGAGGCCGTCTACGGTCGGTACTCGCCCTCCGAGCGTGACGACCTCGCCGAGCTCGCCGCCCGGCACGGCCTGGCCGTCACCGGCGGGTCCGACTTCCACGGCACCTACAAGCCCGACCTCGCCGTCGGCACGGGCACCGGTGACCTGGCGGTGCCGGACCGGCTCCTCGACGAGTTGGAGGCCCGCCTCCGCTGAGCGACAGCCCGGGTGGGTCGCTCAGTCGCCGACCGGTTCGCGGGCACCCATGACGCCGCGGATGGCGCCCCGCCAGGCGCCCTCGGCCTCGGGCAGGCCCACGTCGAACGCCCCCGTCCCGACGAGGCGGTCGCCCCCGGCCGTCCCGATCTCGGTTGCCGGGACACCTCCCGCCGAGGCCCGCTCGAGGACCTCGGCCACCCGGCCCGCCTCGACCGAGAGCACCACCCGCGACGCCGACTCCGAGAAGCAGGCGAGCGCGCCCCCGACGGCGACCTCGAAACCGGTCGCGCCGGCGACGGCCATCTCGGCCAGGGTCACGGCGATGCCACCGTGGGCGCAGTCGTGCACGCCGGCGACGACCCGGTCCCGGACCAAGACGGCGACCAGCGCGTGAAGGGCGGCGGCGGCGGCGAGGTCGGCGGCGGGCGGGCGGCCCCCGCGGAGCCCGTGGAGCGAGGCCCACTCCGAACCTCCGAGCTCCCGTGCCGTGGCGCCGAGCACGACGATCCGGTCGCCGGCCCGCAGAGCCGCCGGGGGCGGCACGTCGCGCAGTACCGGGATCAGTCCGAGCACCGCCACCACCGGCGTGGGATCGATGTCGACCCCACCCGACTCGTTGTAGAGGCTGACGTTGCCGCCGACGACGGGGATCCCGAGAGCCTCACAGGCCTCCCCTATGCCGTCGACCACCTCGCTGAGCTGCCACATGACCTCGGGGTGCTCCGGGTTGCCGAGGTTGAGGCAGTTCACCAGGGCCCGGGGCTCGGCCCCGGTACACGCGACGTTGCGCGCCGCCTCCATCACCGTCAGGCGCGCACCGGTGCGCGGGTCGAGGGCGCAGTAGCGCGCCAGGCCGTCGGTCGACAGCGCGACGGCGCGGTCACGGGTGCCGGGTACGCGCAGGACGGCGGCGTCGGCGCCCGGTCCGACGACGGTGTTGAGGAACAACTGGTGGTCGTACTGCCGCCAGACCCACTGCTTGTCGGCGACGTTCGGGACCCCCAGGAGCGCCAGCAGCTCGCCCGACACGTCGGCACCGTCGGGGAAGCGCTCGCCGAGCAGGACCGCGGGGTCGTCGGCGTTCACGGCGTCGAGAGCCGCCGGCCGCTCGAGCGGGCGGTGGTAGACGGGGCCGTCGCCCAGGCTCTCGGCCGGTACGTCGGCCAGCGGGACGCGATCCGAGGACACGCTCGCCGGCGCGTCACCCGGCGGCGGAGCCGGGTTCGCGCCCGGAACGCCCACCGCGTCGAAGAGGCCGTCGTAGACCCGGAACCGGCGGCTGTCGGTGACCCGGCCGACCACCGCGGCCCGGACCTCCCACCGCTCGCAGACCTCCATCACCGCGGCGAGGCTCTCCGGCGCGACGATGGCGAGCATCCGTTCCTGGGTCTCGGAGGTGAGCACCTCGCTGGGGACCATCCCCGTCTCGCGGCGATGCACGCGGGCCACATCGACGTCCATACCGGTGCCACCGGCGGCGGCCGTCTCGCTCGCCGCGCAGGACAGGCCCGCGGCGCCGAGGTCCTGGACACCCCGTGCCAGTCCGGCCTCCAGCAGCTCCAGGCAGGCCTCGATGAGCTTCTTCTCCTCGAACGGGTCACCCACCTGCACCGACGGGCGCATCTCCTCGGAACCCTCCCCGAACCCCGCCGAGGCGAGAACGCTCGCGCCGCCGATGCCGTCGCGGCCCGTCGCCGACCCCAGCAGGACCGCCAGGTCTCCCGGGTGCTCCGCCTTGGCCAGGACGAGCCGCTCATGCGGGAGGACCCCGAGGCAGAACACGTTCACGAGCGGATTGCCCGAATAGCACCCGTCGAAGACGATCTCGCCGCCGACGGTGGGGACCCCCACGGCGTTCCCATAGCCGCTGATCCCGGAGACCACCCCCTCGAAGAGGAACCGGTTCCGCGCGTCGTCGAGAGGACCGAAGCGCAGCGGATCCATCAACGCGATCGGGCGGGCACCCATCGAGAAGACGTCGCGGATGATCCCGCCCACACCGGTGGCCGCGCCCTGGTAGGGCTCGACCGCGGAAGGATGGTTGTGGCTCTCGATACGCAGCGCGACCGCGACCCCGTCACCGACGTCGATGACCCCCGCACCTTCCCCCGGCCCCACCATCACCCACGGGGCGTCGGTCGGGAAGCGCTTCAGGTGGACCCGCGACGACTTGTAGGAGCAGTGCTCCGACCACATCACCGAGTACATGGCCAACTCGGGCTCGGACGGTGGGCGGCCCAGCTCGGCCACGACGGCGGCGAGCTCGTCGTCGGTCATCCCGAGGCGGCGGTGAAGCGGTTCGTCGCTCATGCCGGCCGAGCGTAACGAACCCGCCGCCGGGCACACGGGGCGTGGGCGATCCGGCGAGAGAACCGGCGGGGGTCAGGCGTAGGGCCGCCACCCGCGGCATGAGAAGCTCGCAAGCTCAGCCCTATTTGGGGTTTTCCCCGGCCCCTCCAGCGCGTGTGACCGCCAAATGAGCACCGTGGGTTCATGAATTGGCGCGCCGGCAGGTGACGTGTTATCAATCCGTGCTCGACGGGCAGTAACATCAACCGCGCGCGATCGTGAACACCGCTGAATCGTGACCGGCGGTTCCCGACTGGAAGTAGAGGTGTCAGATGTCCCCACGCCGTAAGGGAAGCACGATGACCGCCGAGCACAAGGCCGCCCTGGCCCATGGCCGTGCCCTCGGCAATTCCGTACGCGCCTACCTGGATGCACTCGAGCGGAACCGACCCCGCCGGGGTCGCAAGCGCACCCCCGACAGCGTCCGCAAGCGCCTGGGCGTCGTGGAGAAGGACCTCGCCGAGGCGACGGGAACCCGCCGGCTCGAGCTCCTCCAGGAGCGGCGCGACCTGAACAACGAGTTGGCGGTCATGGCCGTGAAGACCGACATGAACGCCGTGGAGAAGGGGTTCGTCAAGGCAGCCAAGGAGTACTCCGAGAACAAGGGCATCTCGTACTCCACCTGGCGTGAGGCGGGCGTCCCGGCCGACGTCCTGCGACGCGCCGGGATAACCAGGAGCATGTGAGACCCCGACCTGGGCTGCCCCTAGGAGCCGTAGGGGTAGCCCAGGTCGGGCGCACCCAGCACCGGGGCGTAGGTAACGCCGCGACGCTCCAGCTCCGCGGCGAGCGCCCCGCCCCGGTCGAGCAGCAGCGACACCCCCACCACCCGGCAGTCGAGGCCGGTCGCGACCACCGCGTCGAGGGCGGCGAGGAGCGACGCTCCGGTGGTCGCGGTGTCCTCGACCACCACCACCCGGTCGCCGGCCTCCAGCGGACCGGCGATGCGGCCCCCGACCCCGTGGACTTTGGCGTCCTTGCGGACCGCGAAGGCCCGGGTACCCGACTCACGGGCCACGGCCAGGGCCACCGGGACCGCCCCCAGCTCGAGACCCCCCACGGAGTCGAAGGTGTCGACGCCCGCGGCGTCGAGGGCCTCGACCACCGCCCGGCCCACGAGGTCGAGGGCGTCACCCCGGAAGGTGAGACGCCGACCGTCGAGGTACCAGTTCGAGGTCCGGCCCGACGCCAGGGTGAACTCGCCCTCTCGGATGGCGTGGCGCCGCAGCGCCGCCGCTAGCTCGGCCTGTACCGGCCTCACCGGGAGCCGGCGACGACGGGCATCGAGCCCGACGCCGACCCGGAAGCAGGGACGGTGGCGTTCACCGCACCGGCGGCACCGGCGGCGTCGAGGAGAGATCGGAGCAGGACCACGCCGTCGGTCGAACCGAGGATCGACTCGCTCGCCCGCTCGGGATGCGGCATCAGGCCGACCACGTTGCGGCCCTCGTCGCAGATGCCGGCGATGTCGTCGAGGCTGCCGTTGGGGTTGTCGAGGTAGCGCAGGACGACCCGGTCGTCGGCGCGGAGACGCTCGAGCGTGGCCCGGTCGCAGACGTAGTTCCCCTCGAAGTGGTTGACGGGGATGCGCAGGACCTGGCCCGGCTCGGCGGCCGAGGTGAGCACCGACGCGGTGGTCTCGACCCGGAGACGGACCGGCGCGCACACGAAGCGCAGCCCGGCGTTCTTCTGGAGGGCACCGGGGAGCATCCCGGCCTCGCACAGCACCTGGAACCCGTTGCAGATCCCGACGACGGGACCGGCGGCGGCGGCGTGGCGGCGCACGGCCTCCATGATCGGCGAGAAGCGGGCGATGGCACCGGTGCGGAGGTAGTCGCCGTGGGCGAACCCGCCCGGAATGACCACGGCATCGGCACCGCCGAGGTCGTGGCGGTCGTGGAAGAGGATCTCCGCCTCGGCCCCCATGCGGGTGACCGCGTGGACGATGTCGTGCTCGCAGTTGGTACCGGGGAACAGCACGACGCCGATGCGTGCCGTCACGCCGTCTCCAGTGCGGACAGCGAGATCCGGTAGTCCTCGATCACCGGGTTGGCGAGGAGGCGGCGGCACATCTCGTCGACCTGGTCGTTAGCGGCGGCCTCGTCGGCGGCGTCGACCACGAGCCTCATCGTCCGGCCCATCCGCACTCCGGTGACGTTGGTGTAGCCGAGCGCGGGCACCACCCTCTCGATCTCGGTTCCCTCGGGGTCGAGGATCCCCTCGCGCCGTGAGATCTCGACCGTGACCTCGAACTTCACGCCCCACATCCTACGGCCGACCACCGTCCACCCGGGGACCCGGTCCCACTCCCCGACCCCCCGACCCGTCTCCCGCGCTCCAGCCCCCGAGGAGACCCGGCGTTGGGTCACCAAACCACGCCACACGACGAGAACTGCCCCAACCCGAAGACTCCATCCCCCCCGACCGAACCGGCGTTGGGTCACCAAACCACGCCACACGACGAGAACTGCCCCGACCCGGAGACTCCACCCCCCCGACCGAACCGGCGTTGGGTCACCAAACGACGCCACACGACGAGAACTGACCCAACGCAGTCGAGATGCGGGCGCGGCGGGGGGACGGGGGCGGGGAGGCGGGGGGCGGGGAGGCGCGAAGTGCAGGGATCGATGCGCTCAGGGCTTGGCCGTGGGGCCGTACCAGTCGGCGAAGCGCAGGCCGGTGAGGCGCTCGTAGGCCTCCACGTATCGGGCCCTGGTACCGGCGATCACCTCCGCCGGCAGAGGGGGGGCCGGCGGCGTGTGGTCCCAGCCGCTCCCGGCGTAGGAGTCACGTACGTACTGCTTGTCGAAGCTGGGCGGCGATCCTCCGGGCTCATAGGCGTCTGCGGGCCAGTAGCGCGACGAGTCGGGGGTCAGCACCTCGTCGATCAGGAGCAGGCGGCCGTCGTCGTCGAAGCCGAACTCCACCTTGGTGTCGGCGAGGAGGATGCCCCGCGCCTCGGCGTGGGCGGCCCCGTGCCGGTAGACGGCCAGGGTGATCTCGCGAAGACGTTCGAAGAGGTCGTCGCCCACCAGCGCCGCGGCCGCGGCGTCGTCGAGAGGTTCGTCGTGGCCGACCTCGGCCTTGGTGGTGGGCGTGAACAGGGGCTCGGGGAGGCGTTCGGCCCGGCGCATCCCGGGTGGCATCGAACGGCCCTGGACGCGGCCCGTCTCGCGGTACTCGCTCCAGGCCCCGCCGAAGAGGTAGCCGCGGGCGATGCACTCCAGGCGGACGGGTCGGGTGCTGCGCACCAGCGTCGCTCGCCCCGCCGTCGCCTCCGGGGCCGCACCGGACGGGAAGTCGGAGGGATCTACCGACACCAGGTGGTTGGGGACGATCCCGGCCGTCTCGCCGAACCAGAACGCCGAGATCGCGGTGAGTACACGACCCTTGTCGGGGACGGGATCGGGAAGCACCACGTCGAACACCGAGATCCGGTCGGACGCCACCATGAGGAGCCGATCGTCGCCGGCGTCGTAGAGGTCGCGCACCTTGCCGGAGTAGAGGTGCGGCAGCGTGATCTCCGTCACGCGCCGACGACCCCCGCCGTGACCGGCGCGGTCCTTCCGGTCCCCTCAGACCTCGACTGCCACCCCGCTCTCACGCGACCTCACCCGACTCGAGGGCCTCGAAGACCCGGGCCGTCCCCTCCAACGCCCGGTCGAGCGAGAAGCAGGCGTCGAGGGCTCCGCCGTCGAGCAGCTCGGCGACCTCGGGGTCGTCGCCCAGGACGTCGCGGAACGGGCGGCGGCTCTCCCAGGTGGCCACGGCGTCGCGCTGCACGATCCGGTACGCGTCGTCGCGGGAGAGACCGGCCTCCACCAGCGCCAGGAGCACGGGCTGGCTGAACACCAGCCCGTAGGAGGAGTCGAGGTTCTCGCGCATCCGTACCGCGTCGACCCGGAGGTTCTCCACCACGGAGGCCAACCTCACCAGCACATAGTGGGCCAGAATGCAGGAGTCGGGGAGGATCACCCGCTCCACCGACGAGTGGGAGATGTCGCGCTCGTGCCAGAGGGCGACGTCTTCCAGGCCGGCCTGGAGGTTGGCCCGCAGAACCCGGGCCAGACCGGTCAGCTGCTCGCTCTTGACCGGATTCCGCTTGTGGGGCATGGCCGACGACCCCTTCTGGCGGCCGGCCCGGAACCCCTCCTCCACCTCCCGCACCTCGGTGCGCTGGAGATGGCGGATCTCCACCGCGCCGGCCTCGACCGTGGCCCCGACCGCCGCGCACGCGTACAGGACCTCCGCGTGGCGGTCGCGGGCGAGGACCTGGGTCGACGGGACGGGGCGCAGCCCGAGCGCGCGGCACACGTGCTCCTCGACCCGGGGGTCGACGTTGGAGTAGGTGCCGACCGCGCCCGAGAGCTTGCCCACCGCGATGACCTCGCGGGCGCGCTCCAGGCGCCGGCGGTCGCGCCGCACCTGCAGGGCCCACAAGGCGAGCTTGGCGCCGAACGTGGTGGGCTCGGCATGGATGCCGTGGGTCCGGCCGACCGTCGGCGTGGTGCGGAACTCGTGGGCTCGGGCCGTGATCACCTCCTCGAGCCGGGCGGAGGCGTCGAGGAGCAGGTCGAGAGCCCGCGTGAGCTGGAGGGCGAGGGCGGTGTCGACCACGTCGGACGACGTGAGCCCGTAGTGGACCCACGCGCCCTCGGGAGGTCCTACGCGCTCCTGAACCACGTCGACGAAGGCGGCGACGTCGTGCTCGGTGACGGCCTCGCGCGCCTCGATCGCCGCGACGTCGAAGCCGGCCCTCTCCCGCACCGCCCGGGCCGCCTCGGCCGGGACGACCCCGATCCCCGCCCACGCCTCGACGGCGAGGACCTCGACCTCGAGCCAGGCGCCGAAGCGGGCGTCGTCGGTGAACAGGGCACCCATCTCGGCAAGGGTGTAGCGGGGGATCACGGCACCTCCACGGCGGCTCGCTCGGCGATGTCGGTGCGGTACTGGATCCCCGGCCACGAGATCCGCCTCGCGGCGTCGTAGGCGCGAGCGCGGGCGGCGGCGACGGTGGGACCGACCGCGGTCACGTCGAGGACCCGGCCGCCGGCGGTCACCACGCGGTCGGCCGGGCCGCCGGGTACCCGGGCGGTGCCCGCGTGGAACACGGTCACGCCGTCGAGGGCCTCGGCCTCGGCGAGACCGTCGACCGGGTCGCCCGTGCGCGGCGAGCTCGGATAGCCCTCGGACGCCAGGACGACCGTCACGCAGGCGTCGGCGGCGAAACGCACGGGAGCCACGAGGCGACCGGTGGCGGCCTCGAGGCAGTGGGTGGCCAGGTCGGTCTCCAGGCGGGGGATCACCACCTGGCACTCGGGGTCGCCGAAGCGGACGTTGTACTCGAGCACCTTGGGTCCGTCGGGGGTGAGCATCAGGCCGGCGTAGAGCACGCCGCGGTACTCGATCCCCCGGCGCGCCAGCTCGATCAGGGTGGGCTCCACGGCGCCGGCCATCACGGCGTCGACGACGTCGGGATCGGCGATGGGCACGGGCGAGTACGCGCCCATGCCGCCGGTGTTGGGGCCGGTGTCGCCGTCGCCGACGCGCTTGAAGTCCTGGGCCGGTTCGAGCGGTACACCGGTGGTCGAGCCGTCACAGAGCACGAGCAGCGACAGCTCGGGCCCGGTCAGGCCCTCCTCGACGACGCACGTGCGCCCGGCGTCGCCGAACGCCTCGCCGGAGAGGTAGTGGCGCACGGCGTCGCGTGCCTCGGCCACTGATTCGGTGACCACCACGCCCTTGCCGGCGGCCAGACCGTCGGTCTTGACCACGTATAGGCCCGACAGCGTGTCGAGGAACGCGAGGGCCGCGTCGAGGTCGGGCTCGGCGAACGCGCCGTGGCGGGCCGTCGGCACGCCGGCGGCGGCCAGCACCTCCTTCATCCACGCCTTGGAGCCCTCGAGGCGGGCGCCGTCGGCGCCGGGGCCGAACGTGGGCACGCCCCGGGCGCGTAGGTCGTCGGCGAGGCCGTCGACGAGCGGCGCCTCGGGACCGATCACCGCGAGGTCGAAGTCCTCCGCCCGGCCGAGAGCCCGGTCGAGCGGCTCGCAGGCGGCGACGGCCTCGACCCCGGGGTTGCCCGGCGCGGCCACCACCTGCGTCACCGACGGCGAGCGGGCGAGACCCCACGCGAGGGCGTGCTCGCGCCCGCCGCCGCCCACCACCAGGGCCTTCATCGGAGGCGGGCGGCCTTCACGCGGCGCGGGGCATCACGACGGTCTGGTCGCGCGACGGCCCGACCGACACGAACGTCATCGGCACGCCCGCCAGCTCCTCGACGAAGCGGAGGTAGTCGCAGGCCTCGGCGGGCAGGTCCTCGACGCGGGTGGCGCCGTCGATCTCGCCGGCCCAGCCGGGGAGGGTCTCGTAGACGGGCCGCACCTTGTGCAGGACCGACTGGTGGTAGGGAACGTGCTGGTAGCGCTTCCCGTCGTCGCTCTCGTAGGCCACGCACACCTTCAGCTCGGGGAGGGTGGAGAGCACGTCGAGCTTGGTGACGGCGATCTCGCTGCAGGAGTTGAGCCGGACCGCGTGCCGCAGCATCACCCCGTCGAGCCAGCCCGGCCGGCGGCGGCGGCCGGTGTTGGTGCCGAACTCGTGGCCGCGCTCCACCAGGGCCTCTCCGGTGGCGTCGCCGTCGTGCAGCTCGGTGGGGAACGGCCC
>JADLDD010000105.1 GCA_020846855.1 Acidimicrobiia bacterium
ACCCCGACACGATCGACCGGGAGCTGGGGTGGGCGGCCGATCTCGGCATGAACAGCATCCGGCTGTTCCTGCACCACCTCCTCCCCGAGGTGCCCGGGTTCTGGGAACGCCTCGACGAGGTGCTCACCATCGCCGACGGTCACGGCATCGGCGCCATGCCGGTGCTCTTCGACGGCTGCTGGAACCCGGCCTCCGCGCTGGGGCCGCAACCCGCGCCCCGCCCGGGCGTGCACAACTCGATGTGGCTCCAGTCACCCGACGCCGCGATCCTGGCGGACCCCCGCCGCTGGGGCACCCTCCGCCCCTACGTGGAGGAGGTCCTGGGTCGCCACGGCACCGACCGGCGGGTGCACGCCTGGGACCTCTTCAACGAGCCGAACGGCCCCGAGGTCAACTACGCGGCGACCGGTACCGCCCAGAAGTACCGCCTCGCCACCGACCTGCTCGACCGGGTGTTCGACTGGGCCCAGGACGCCGATCCCGCCCAGCCGCTCACCGCCGGCGTGTTCGTGGGCGTCTCGGGGGCCCTCGAGCGGGGGGACCCCATCAACCGGTTGATGCTGTCCCGCTCCGACGTGATCACGTTCCACAACTACCTGCCCCGCCGCCGGCTCGTCGCCTCGATCGACCACCTCGTCGCCTACGGCCGGCCGCTGCTGTGCACGGAGTGGATGGCGCGGCCCCGCTCGACCCCCGACCTGATCGAGGTCTTCGCCGAGCGCGACGTCGGCTGCTACACGTGGGGCCTGGTCGACGGGCGGACCCAGACGAAGTACCCGTGGACGAGTTGGCGCAAGCCCACCCCTCCCGACCGGCCCTGGTTCCACGAGCTCCTCCACCCCGACGGCTCCCCCTACGACCCGGCCGAGACCGACCGGTTCCGCACCGTGGCCCGGCCCCGCACCGGGCTCCGCTCGCGGCCCTGAGCCACCGGGCGCGACGCGTGCGTGGCGCCGCCCTCGCTCGACCCCGTCCCACCCGGTGAGTCCAAGACCCTCGAGACGCGCTACCTCGACATCCACGAAGACGACCGCATCGACGAAGCCCGGCTCGACGACTGGATGCGGCAGGCCAGCCAACTGCCGGTCGCGAAGCTCTGACGCGCGGTTCACGGGCTCGAGGCGAGGAGGCGCTCACCCCTGCGGGTGAACGTCTTCATCCCGACGGTGCCGGCATGTACGAGCAGCGCCTCCACCCAGCGCCGTGACGCCTCCGGGTCATCATGGGCACTGACGCGCGCGAGGGACTCGAGGATCCACGCGACGGGCCAGTGGAAGGTGAAGCCCTCACCCGTGGTGCGTCGCGCGTGGCCGAGAGCCACCGTCAGCTTGTCGACCGCACCTTCGTGATCGCCGCGAGCCGCGGCCACGAGCGCTTCGGCGCGAAGTGCGAGGCCGCGCTGGTAGGCGACGCCGGTCGTCGCGGAGATCGCCCCCGCTCGAGCCGCCAGCTCCGCGGACACGTCGAGGTTGCCGGCCCGGGCCTCGATCTCGGCGAGCATCGCGAGCGGCCAGGGAAGGAGTACGAGCATGGGCGCGAGAACGGCTACGGATCGCTCGAGGTGGCGGCGCGCACCGTCGATGTCGTCCTCGAGCAGGAGAGCGAGGCCGGCGTACGCGGTCGCGTAGGCGATGCGCATCGGATCGGTGCTCTCCTCGGCGAGCGCGACCGCCTCGAGCGCGTGCCCGACGGCCTGTGCTCCCTGTCCTACGTCGGCCTCCACCGCGGCCAGGAAGGTGAGGCTCAGCGCCTGCGCGCCCGCGTCGCCGCTCCGGGCACGGCCGATCTCGGCGTGCCGGGCCGCGGCCGGGTAGTCGGCGCGCATCAGGTCGATGCCCGCCAGCACGCCTCGGGCCGTGGCTTCCTCCAACGGATGGCCGGCCATCTCGGCGAGGTGCAGGGCCTCGGTGGTCGCCGTGGCGCTCTCGTCCCATCCGCGGACCGCGATGCTGAGCATGGCGGCCAGGAACAAGCGCGCCATGATCCGCAACCCGACGTCGCCGTCACGGTCGGCCATGACCACCACGCTGCGGCCGAGGTCGATCCCGTGATCGACCGATCCGGCCAGGAACGACTGCCACGCCACGGTCATGTGGGCGTCCACATCGCGGCGGTCGACCTCCCGGGACGGGTCGGCCACACCGGCGGCGAATCGCAGCGCCGCGACGACGGCCTGGCCCGGCTCGATCGACAGCTCGCGGCGAAGATGATCCCGGCAGCGCTCGTAGTGGGCCCGTGCCGCCGGTACGTCACCACCGATGGCGTGGGCGCGGATGAGCAGCGCGTGGTGACCCTCATCGAGCGGGTCGATCCGGACGAGATCCACGGCCCGCCTGACGGCGAGCTCGTTGTCGCCGACGGCGAGGGCGCGGAGCGCCCCTTCGCGGAGTAACGAAGCAGCCCGGCGGAGGAGGCGGGAGCGTTCGCCGGTGAGCCATGCCTCGAACCGGGGACTGTCCGGGAAGGACAGGCCGGACAGGAGCAGCCCCGAAGCGCCGGGCTCGAACACGACCAGCCGGCTCTCCTCGAGCTCCTGGGTGTCGATGACCGCGTCGGAGAGGTCCAGACGGACAGGGTCGCCCTTCAGCACGTCGGGCCGGCCGAGCAGCCTTCGCAGGGCGGCGAGGTTCCAGCGCAGGGCGCCCAGCGGATCGCCCGCCTCGCTGAAGAGGAGCTCGGCCAACTCGGGCCGAGGGTGTGCCCTCCGTGTGGACGCCAGGTAGGCGAGCAGGCCCCACGGCTTGGCACCCTTCGGCGGCGATGCGGCGACGCCGTCGACGAAGACGACCGGCCGGCCGAGGAGCCGGACGTCGAGCCGTGTCACCCGCAGAGCTTGACAGCCGCGCCACCGGTCCGCTCGCCGCGGCGGCACCGATCGACCGCCGCGGCATCTCGACCGCGGAGCGGATCGATGGTCACCCCGTCGACGACTCGTCGATGCTCACCCCGGCCGGGCTCCGGCCGGGCCCGGATCCGTCAGGCTCCGGTGATCGGGTCGATGACGGCCCGGACCTCCGCGACCACGTCGGCCGGGAAGCCTCCGCACTCGGCGTGCTCCCGCACCGCCTCCTCGTCGTCGGCGAGGTACACGCAGTAGATCTTGTCGTCGGTGACGTAGCTGTGGACCCACTGAGCCTGAGGGGCCATCGACGCCAGCACCTCGTTCGACTTCGCGCTGATGTCGTGCAGCTCCTCGCCACTGAGGGTCCCGGCTCCGGGGATGCTCCGTTCGATCACGAACCTCGGCATGGTCTCCTCCTTCGGTTGCACCGCTGGGCGGAAACCACCCTCCCTCGGGTCCGTGTGACCGAACGTGTGACGTGGAGCCGGCGTCAGGCCTTCCTCGACGGTTCGAGACGGCTGCCGGTCGCCCCCTCCCGGATCCCCGGGGCGAACCCGAGTGCTCGCTACTGGTGGGTGGCGTCGGGGTCGCCGAGGGTACCCACGAACGCCAGGCGCTCGGTGGTGGCACGGATCGACCGGATCTCGCCTTCGGGAACCACCGCGAGGGCACCGGCGCCGACCTCGAGCTCC
>JADLDD010000106.1 GCA_020846855.1 Acidimicrobiia bacterium
CCCGGGCGGTCGAGGCCTACAAGTCGGGTGCCGGCGACGTGGGGTTCGTCTTCGACAGCGACGACGTCACCGACCTGACCGTCCGCCGGAAGCTCCTCTCGGCGGCCAACGCGTCCGACGCCGACTCGCTCGACGAGCTCGAGCGCACCCTCGCCGAGCAGCGCGAGCAGCGCGACGCCCTCGCCGCCGGGCGTGCCGAGCAGGAGCGCAGCCTCGACGAGATGCGCCGGGCCCAGCGCTCCCTCGACGCCCGGCTGGCCGCCGCGCTCGCCGGCCGGGCCGACGTACGTCGGCGCCTGGCGGCCCGGTCGCGGCCCGCCGCCGCCCCGGCCGCGAGCCGCCCGGCCGCCTCGTCCGCTCCCGCGGCCCGCCCGGCCCCGCGGCCCCCCGTCGTGACCTCCCCGGGGGGCTCGATCCACGACCATCCGTTCCTCGCCTGCGTCCGCCACCGGGAGAGCCGCGGCAACTACACCGTCGTGAACCCGGCCGGCCCGTGGTACGGCGCGTACCAGTTCGCGCGGAGCACCTGGAACGCGACCGCCGCCCACGCGGGGCGCTACGACCTCGTGGGCGTGGTGCCGAGCGCCGCGTCACCGGCCGACCAGGACGCCATGGCCTGGGCCCTGTACCAGTGGCAGGGGAGCCGGCCGTGGGGCGGCTCCTGCTGATCCCAGCCCTGCCCGCCGGCCGGCTGCCGGTGGCCCGTGACCCCTGGAGGTAGACGGTCCCGTGCACGCTTGGAGCGACGAGCAGCTGATGATCCGCGACGCGGTCCGCCAGTTCGTGGAGGCGGAGGTCCGGCCCCGGCGCGACGAGTTGGAGTTCGGAGACGCCCCGCCGTACGACGTCATCCGCAAGCTCTACGCCACCTTCGGCATGGACGAGATGGCCCGGGGGACGTTCAAGAGCCGCATCGAGCGCGACCGGGCCGCGGCGGAAGGCGACGGCGTCGGCGCCGAGGAGCGCGCCCCGTCGGGTGAGGCCGCCGCGGGGTTCATGCTCATGCCGATCATCGAGCTCTGCCGGTGCTCGCCGGGCCTGGTGACGGCCATGGGCGTGAGCGTGGGCCTGGCCGCGGGGACGATCATGAGCCGCGGCACCGTCGCGCAGAAGGAGCGCTGGGCGCTCGACCTCCTCACGTTCGAGAAGGTGGGCGCGTGGGCGATCACCGAGCCCGACTCGGGTTCCGACGCGTTCGGCCGGATGCAGGCGACCGCCCGCCGTGACGGCGACGAGTACCTGCTGAACGGATCCAAGACGTTCATAACCAACGGGCCCTACGCCGACACCACCGTCTTCATCTGCAAGCTCGACGAGGGCAACCCGCCGGCCGAGCGCAAGGTGCTCTCGTTCGTCCTCGACCGGGGCATGGACGGCTTCGAGCAGTCCAAGCCGATGCGCAAGATGGGGATGCACTCCTCACCCACGGGGATGATCTTCTGCACCGACGTGCGGGTGGGCCGCGACCGCCTGCTCGGCGAGACCGAGGACGTCCCCTACCGCGAGGGCGCCAAGGCCGCGTTCTCCATCGAGCGGACGGGCGTGGCCGCGATGGCCCTGGGGATCATCGAGCGGTGCCTGGAGCTCAGCGTCGGGTACGCGAAGGAGTGCGTGCGCTTCGGCCGGCCCATCGGCGAGCACCAGCTCGTCCAGGAGAAGCTGGCCCGGATGGAGGTCCACCGGCTCAACGTGGAGAACCTCGTGTTCCGGGTCATCGAGAAGGCCGAGTCCGGCGCACCCCTGGAGCTGGGCGAGGCGTCGGTGATGAAGCTGTACTCGGCTCGCGCCGCCACCGAGTGCGCGCTCGAGGCCGTCCAGGTCTTCGGCGGCAACGGCTACATGGCGGAGTACGAGGTGGAGCAGCTCGCCCGCGACGCCAAGGTCCTCCAGATCTACGCCGGCACCGACGAGATCCAGATCAGCCAGATCGCTAGGAACCTCCTGGCGGGCTGACACCTCCCGGCGCCGGGGTGGCGCCCGAGCCGGGTGCCCCCGGGGCCGCGTCGCCCGATCCGGCCGGTGGGGCCGCGGGCACGACCTCCCCCTTCGGCGCCATCCGGTAGCCGGCCCCGCCGTCGACGACCTCCACCGCCCAGTCGGCGGGTGCGCGGGTCATGAAGTCGCCGGCGAGGAGCTCCTCGACCGTGGCGTAACGACCGTGGATCGTGAAGTAGAGCTTCTCGGCCGACTCGACGGTCCGGCGCTCGGTGGTGCCCCGGGCGCTGCGTGCCTGCCTCACCACCGCGCTCAGGAGTCCGGCCGCGACCGCCGTGACCAGGGCCACGATCGCGAACACGACCATGGTCTCCACCAGGTTCAGGCGGCGCGAGGCGACGTGGCTCCTACCGCCCGCTCTGGTCATGGCCATGACGGTCAATCGGCAGGTCCGGACCGCGGCTTGAGGTCGGGCCCGCCACGGCCGTGCCATCCTGGCGCCGTGCCGGTCGAGCCTCCGCCCACCGACTGGGTGTTCCCGCCCGCCGACTCCGCCGTCGGCACCGACGTGGTGGGCGTCGGCGCCGACCTCGAACCCGGAACCCTCCTCGCCGCGTACCGGGCCGGCCTCTTCCCGATGCGGCTCGGCGGAGGGGGGCCGCTGGCGTGGTGGTCGCCCGAGCCCCGCGGGATCCTCCCCCTCGACGGCCTGCACGTGAGCCGGTCGTTGCGCCGTTCCCTGCGCCGCTTCACGGTGAGCCTCGACCGCGACTTCGAGGGGGTGATAAGGGGCTGCGCCGACGAGCGGCGGCCGGGGGGCTGGATCGACGACGGGTTCGTGGCCGCCTACCGCGGCCTGCACGCCCTGGGCTGGGCCCACAGCGTCGAGGTGTGGTCGGGAGGAGAGCTGGCCGGGGGCCTCTACGGCGTCCGGATCGGGGGGATGTTCGCCGCCGAGTCGAAGTTCCACCGGGTCACCGACGCGTCGAAGGTGGCCCTGGTCGCGCTGGTCGACCACCTGCGCCGCGACGGCGCGCGGCTTATCGACGTGCAGTGGGTGACGCCGCACCTGGCGTCGCTCGGGGCCGTCGAGGTGCCGCGGGCGGAGTACCTGGCCCGGCTGGCCGAGGCCCTCGGCGCGTAGGGTCGGCCCAGCCGGCGAGAGGAGTAGAGCGATGAGCGCCCGATCCGAGGGTGTGACGGTGGGTGACCTGGTCGCTGGGGACCCCCGCCGGGCCAAGGTCTTCGACCGCTTCGGGATCGACTTCTGCTGCCACGGCGGGGAGTCGTTCCGCTCCGCGTGCGACGCGGCCGGTGCCGACCCCGACGCGCTCATGGCCGAGCTCGACTCCGTCGAGGCGTCGGGAGGGGCGGTCCCGCGCGACGTGGCGTCCATGCCCCTCGGGACGCTGGCCCACCACGTCCTCGACACCCACCACGAGCTGCTCCACCGCGAGCTGCCCCAGATCCACGCCTTGGCGCTCAAGGTCCGCGACGTCCACCGGGAGCGCCACCCGGAGCTCGTCCGGGTCGCCGAGCTGGTCGAGGCCCTGCGCGCCGACCTCGAGCCGCACCTCGACAAGGAGGAACGCCGGCTCTTCCCGGCCGTCGACCAGATCGTCAGGGCCGAGCGCACGGGCGGGGATCCCGGTCCGTTGCCGGTGGAGTCGGTGGTAGGGCTGCTCGAGGAGCTCCGGGCCGAGCACGAAGGGGCCGGGCGCCTGCTCGACGAGCTGCGCGCCGCGGCGCGGGGATTCGCCCTCCCCCCCGACGCCTGCGCCAGCTACGCGCTCCTCTACGAGGGCCTGGCGACCGTCGACGCCGACACCCGGGTGCACGTCCACACCGAGAACGACCTGCTCTTCCCGGCCACGGAGGCCGCCGCCGCCCGCGTGGGCGCCCCCTGACCGCCCGGCGGTAGCCTGCCCCCGATGGACGAGGCCGCCGACACCGTCGAGACCGTCGAGACCGTCGAGACCGTCGAGACCGTCGAGACCGTCATCTTCCACAACCCCCGGTGCAGCAAGTCGCGCGGGGCGTTCACGACCCTCGAGGAGACCGGTGAGGAGTTCCGCACGGTCCGCTACCTCGACGACCCGCCCGACCGTGCGACCCTCGAGCGGATCCTCGACGCCGTGGGCGGTGACCCGTCGGAGCTCGTGCGGCGCGACGACCGCTACCGCGAGCTCGGCCTCGCCGACCGTGAACCCCTCGACCGGGGCACCGTGATCGAGGTCCTGCTCGGGAACCCCGAGCTGCTCCAGAGGCCGGTGGTGCTCCGCGGCGGACGCGGTGTGATCGCCCGGCCGCCCGAGAAGGTCGCCGACCTGTTCCGGACCGCGGAGGTTTCCGATGGCTGAGCCGACTCCAGAGACCGTCGCCGAAGAGGTGCGCGCCTGGCTGAAGGAGAACTGGGATCCCGACCTCACCGTCCGCGAGTGGTGGCTGAGGCTCGCCCGGTCGGGTTACGCGACCCCGACCTTCCCCGACGACTCCTTCGGGCGCGGCTACGACCGGGGCCTCGCCAAGGTGGTGGCCGGCGAGATGGCGGCCGCCGGTGCCATCGGCCCGCCGGCCGGGCTCGGGTTCCTGCTCGCGGCGCCCACGCTGGTGGCGCACGGCACCCGCGAGCAGAAGGACCACTTCCTGTGGCGCATCATCACCGGTGAGGACGCCTGGTGCCAGCTCTTCAGCGAGCCGGGTGCCGGCTCCGACCTGGCGAGCCTCCAGTGCCGGGCCGAGCGCGACGGCGACGAGTGGGTGATCACGGGCCAGAAGGTCTGGACGTCCACCGCCCAGCTGAGCAACCTCGGGATGCTGCTGGCCCGCACCGACCCCGACGTGCCCAAGCACGCCGGCATCAGCTACTTCGCCTTCGACATGACCCAGCCCGGGGTCGATGTCCGGCCCCTGCGGGAGATGACGGGCCGGGCCATGTTCAACGAGGTCTTCATCGACGGCGCCCGGGTGCCCGACGCCAACCTCATCGGGGGCCTCAACAACGGCTGGGCCGTGGCCAACACCACCCTCGCCGCGGAGCGGGCCGGCCTGGGGGGCGGGGGCAGCGGCGCCACGGGCGGGGCCTTCCCCGGCGAGATGGCCGGGCAGCTCACCCAGAGGGTCGGCGACCTGGCCGGTGCCGGCAAGGAGGGGATCGGTCCCGAGGCGAGCGGAGACCTCGCCTCGTCGATCATCCGCCTGGCCCGCGACGCGCGGCGCACCGGCGACCCGGCGGTGCGCCAGAGCCTGGCCCGCCTCCACTCGCTCAACCAGATCGCCGGCTACTCGGCCATGCGGGCCCGCGCGGGGCGGGGCGCGGCCGGGGCCCCGAACCTGGCCAAGCTGCTGATGAGCGAGATCCTCCGGACCCACCGCGACGCCGCCACGCTCATCCTGGGCCCCGACGCCATGCTCCTGGGGCCCGAGAGCGCCAGCGGCGGTCTCGTGCAGGAGCAGATCCTGTTCTCGCCGGGGCCGTCGATCTACGGCGGATCCGACCAGATCCAGAAGAACATCGTCGGGGAGAGGGTGCTCGGCCTACCCCGCGAGCCCGACCCCTACAAGGGCCTCCCGTTCCGCGAGATCCCTCGCAACACGTGAGCGCCGCCGAGCCGGTCCCGGCGGTGGGCGCCATGCTGGAGGTCTTCGGCGACCTCACGTGCCCGTTCACCTACGCGTCGATGAAGGCGTTCGGCCGGCGCCGGGCCGAGCGGCGACTCGACCACCTCCTCGTCCGCGTCCGCCCGTGGCCCCTCGAGTGGGTGAACGGCCGGGTCCCCCGGCCGGAGGTCGTGGTGGCGGAGATCGCGGCGCTGCGCGACACGGTCTCACCCGACCTCTTCACCGGCTTCGACGCCGCCGCCCTCCCGTCGAGCGCGATCCCGGCCTTCGGGTTGGAGGCCGCCGCCTACGAGCACGGTGAGGCCACGGGGGAGGCCGCCAGCCTCGCGCTGCGCGAGGCCCTCTTCGAGCACGGCCGCGACATCTCCGACCCGGCCGTCCTGCGCGAGGTGGGGGAGGAGGTGGGTGTGGATCCGCCCGACGCCGAACGTTCGCGGGAACTGGTCGAGGCCGCGTACGAGGAGGGCCGGTCGCGCGGCGTCGAGGGATCCCCCCACATCTTCGTGGGCGGCGACGGCGGGCGCTTCTGCCCCGCGCTGCGGATCGAGCGCCGGGGCGAGCAGTTCTTCGTGGAGGCCGTCCCGGGGGCGATCGACGCCGTCATCGACGAAGCCCTGGCCGCCGCGGGCGAGTCCGGCCCGACGGGAGCGACCCGATGAAGGACCTGCGCCTGGGACTGCAGCTCGGCTACTGGGGGGCCGGTCCCCCCGCCGATGTCCCGGCGGTCGTCGCCGAGGCCGAACGGCTCGGGTTCGACTCCGTGTGGACGGCCGAGGCCTACGGCTCCGACGCCCTGACCCCCCTGGCGTGGTGGGGGTCGGGCACGTCCACCATCCGCCTCGGGACCTCGATCGTCCAGCTCTCGGCCCGCACCCCCACGGCCACCGCCATGGCCGCCCTCACCCTCGACCACCTCAGCGGCGGTCGCTTCGTGCTCGGCCTCGGGGCCTCGGGGCCCCAGGTGGTGGAGGGCTGGTACGGAGAGCCCTACGCCCGGCCGCTGGCCCGCACCCGTGAGTACGTGGAGGTGATCCGCCGGGTGCTCGCCCGCGAGGCGCCGCTCACCTTCGACGGCGAGCACTACCGGCTCCCGCGGCCCGGGGGCACCGGGCTGGGGAAGGCGGTGAGGTCGATCACCCATCCGCTCCGCGCCGACCTGCCGATCTTCCTGGCCGCCGAGGGCCCGAAGAACGTGGCCCTCGCCGCCGAGATCGCCGACGGGTGGCTGGCGATCTACTACTCACCGCACGTCGACGCCTTCTACCGCGACGCCCTGGCCGAGGGCTTCGCCCGCCCGGGCGCCCGGCGGGGTCCCGACGACTTCGAGGTGGCGGCGACGGTGCCGCTGATCGTCGCCGACGACGTCGACGCCGCCGCCGACCTCCTCCGGCCGGTCATGGCGCTCTACATCGGGGGGATGGGCGCCCGCGAGGTGAACTTCCACGCCAACGTCTTCGCCCGCATGGGCTACGCCGACGAGGTAGCGCGGATCCAGGACCTCTACCTGGAGGGCCGCAAGGACGAGGCCGCCGCCCTGGTGCCCCGGTCGCTGATCGAGCAGACCGCCCTCGTCGGCCCGGAGGAGAAGATTCGCGACGACCTCGAGGCGTGGCGGGAGTCGTGCGTCACGATGCTCATGGTCTACGGCGACGTGGCCACCATCCGCAAGGCGGCCGAGCTGGTCCTCGGCTGAGGCGGCGCGGCCCGGACCACCCGGCCGGTTGCCGGCCGGGTGGCGCCGCTACCAGAGCGCCCGCTCGTCGCCCATCGGGTCGTGGACCAGCTCCGACTGGGCGTCGAAGCGCATGGTCGGTCGCGCGTCGAGGTCGTACGACGGCCATCCCGGGTCTCCGTCGTGGGCGAACGACGTCCACGCCCGGTGCATGGTGTCGGCGATGCCCTGGCGCTCCGGGCCGTCGCCCGTGAAGGTCTCCGCCCCGGCCTGGTGGAGGTTGTCGAACACGAACGGGATCTCCAGTGCGTGGCACGCCTTGAGCGCGCCGCCGAAGACCGGCGTGGGCCAGGCGAACAGGTACATGTACGACGCGACACCCTGCCCGTGCTGGGCCTCGGCCAGGCGGATGGCCGGGATCCGGAACACGCGGTCGGTCGCGATCGCGGTGTAGACGTCGCGGGGAGTCGCCTCGGGGCGGTTGCCCGAGTAGACCCCCACCGACTCCTCGGCGCGGGACCCGAAGGCCGACTCCATCATCTTGGCGATGGCGGCGCCGTCGAGGTCGCCGATGCGCAGGTCGAGCACGAGGAAGAGCGTCATCTCGTCGAGGGTGGTGCCCACGAGCGTGGGGACGTTGCCCCGCTTCCCGTCGCGGACGGCCCGGAGGGGGTTGTCCGGCAGGACGTGGCCGTCGAGCACGGGCTGGAAGGGCAGCCCGATGTCGCCCATGGGCCGGGCCAGGACCTTCTCCTGCGCGGCGAGGATCGCCTCGGTCGGCAGCTCGGCCAGGTCCCGGGCCGACGCCACCCCGGCGGAGTCGAGCACCAGAGAAGTCGTCTCCCACGCCGCCTCCGACGTGAGGACCGTCGACGCCGCGCCGCTCTGGAGGATGGCCCGGTGGTACAGCCCGTCGGCGGCAGGGGTCGCGAGCAGGGTGCCGACGCTCATGGCGCCGGCCGACTCCCCGAAGATGGTGACCCGGCCGGGATCGCCGCCGAAGGCGCCGATGTTGTCGCGGACCCACTCGAGGGCGCGCACCTGGTCGAGGATCCCCAGGTTTCCGGAGCCGGCCCACTCCTCGCCCCCGCCGTCGACGTGGAGGAAGCCGAAGGCGCCGAGGCGGTAGTTGACGGTGACGAGGACGACGTCGCCCTGGCGGGCGAAGCGGTGCCCGTCGTACCACGGCGTGGACCCGCTGCCGTTCACGAAGGCGCCGCCGTGGATCCAGACCATCACCGGACGGCGGGCGTCGTCGAGCCCCGGCGTCCACACGTTGAGGGTGAGGCAGTCCTCGGAGTGGGCGGGTGGCGCCGCGCCGAACAGCGCCTCGAGGGGTGAAGGGAGCTGGGCGGCGACGGGCCCGAAGTCGAGGGCGTCGCGGGTGCCCGTCCAGGGTTCCGGCGGCTGCGGCGGCCGGAACCGGAGGGAGTCGACGGGGGGCCGGGCGTAGGGCACGCCGCGGAACACGTGGATGCCGTCCTCGACGGTCCCCAGGATGGCGCCGTGGACGGTGGAGCCGACGGTGGTGGGGGAATCGGGCCGATCGGATGCCATGGGACCTCCCGTGGTCGGGCCCGAGGCTAACCCGCCGGAGGGGCCGTCATGCCCGGTGGTGCTCGTGGGCGGCGAGGGCCGCGCCGACGATCCCGGCCTCGTTGCGCAGGACGGCGGTGGCCAACGTGGGCCGGACGTCGAGCAGGGGGACGAACTTCTCCGCCTTGCGGCTCACGCCCCCGCCGAGCACCACGACGTCGGGCCAGACCAGGGCGTCGATGGCGTTGATCGCCTCCGAGAGGCGCGCCGCCCAGGCGGGCCACGAGAGGTCCTTCTCCTTGCGAACGCTCGCCGCGGCCCGTTCCTCGACCGTCTCGTCGCCGAGGCTCACGTGCCCCAACTCGGTGTTGGGCACCAGGCGGCCGTCGACGAAGAGGGCCGAGCCGATCCCGGTGCCGAGGGTGAGCATCAGGAGGACGCCCCGAGGGTGGTCGCGACCGACCCCGAAGCGGACCTCGGCGCGCCCGGCGGCGTCGGCGTCGTTGAGGACCACGATCTCACGGTCGGTGGCGGCCGCGAACAGCGCCGCGGCGTCGGTGCCGATCCAGGCCTCCGAGACGTTGGCGGCGGTGCGCACCACGCCGCCGAGGATCACCGCGGGGAAGGTGCAACCGACCGGCCCTCCCACGTGGCCGAAGTGGCTCACGATCCGGGCCACTACCTCGGCGACGGCGTCGGGTTCGGCGCCCGGCGGCGTGTCGATGCGTAGCCGCTCCTCCACGAGCTCGCCGCGTCGGAGGTCTACCGGCGCGCCCTTGATGCCGCTCCCACCGACGTCGATCCCGAGCACCGTCCGGCTCTGCTCCACGGCGACATTCTGGCGCGCGATCCCGGAGCGCGATCCCGGCGCGCGATCCCGGCGTGGACCGACCCCGGGCCGGGGTAGCGTCGGGCATGCCTTCCGACGCCTCCCTGATACCGCTCCCCGAGGACTGGACCACCGCGCTGGCGATCGTCGCCCACCCCGACGACATGGAGTACGGCGCCGCCAGCGCGGTGGCGCGCTGGACCGGCCAGGGCAAGGCGGTCGTCTACCTGCTGGCCACCCGCGGCGAGGCCGGCATCGACGGGATGGACCCCGAGGAGTGCGGACCCGTCCGGGTCGAGGAGCAGGTGCGCTCCGCCGCGGTCGTAGGTGTCTCGACGGTCGACTTCCTGGACCACCCCGACGGCGCCCTCGAGTACGGGCTGCCCCTGCGGCGCGACTTCGCCCGGGCCATCCGACGGCATCGCCCCGAGGTGCTGCTCACCGTGAACCACCACGACGTCTTCGGGCCCGGCCGCCTCAACATGGCCGACCACCGGATCGCGGGCCGGGCCGCCATCGACGCCGCCCGCGACGCCGCCAACCGGTGGGCGTTTCCCGAACTGCTCGAGGAGGGCCTCGAACCGTGGGCCGGGGCGCGCCGGATCTTCGTGGCCGGTTCGCCGCTCGCCGAGCACGCCGTCGACGTGGCCGACACCCTCGACGCCGGCGTCGCGTCGCTGGAGGCGCACCGGGCCTACCTCGAGGGCCTCGGCGACCATCCGATGCGGGACGCAGCCGCGTTCGTGCGCGACCGGGCGGAGATGGCGGGGTGGCGCTTCGGCGGCCGGCCGGCGGTGGCCTTCGAGCTCCTGGAATGGTGACGGCCCGCTTCTGGGTCGCGTCGGCGGCGCGGGTCGCGGCCCGCCCGGCGCTGTGGCCGCTCGCGCTGCGCCAGGCCCGGCGGGTCGCCCGCCCCGGTTGGGGCCGGCGACCCCCGTTCCTGCCCCTGCCCGACCGGGCGTACCTCCGATACCGGTTGGAGACGCAGTACGGCCCCGAGGGTGTGCCCCGGCCCGACGACGTGGTCGAGTACCTGCGGTGGTGCTCCGAGATCGAGCGGTACGCCGCGGGGGATCGGGGGAAACCGCGAGATGGGGGTGCGGCCGGCCGGTAGGATCTCGCCCCGAGCGCCCTAGGTGCGGCGAGCGGCGAGGAGGTCGGCGCCCCGTTGGGAAGATCCCTGCTGCTCAACGCGACCTTCGAGCCTCTCCGGGTGGTCTCGGTCCGGCGGGCCGTCGTGCTGGTCCTGAAGGAGAAGGCCGAGGTCGTCGCGCGTGACGGAGAGGTGATCCACTCCGAGCGCATCTCCTTCCCCGTGCCGACCGTCGTGCGCCTCACCCACTACGTGCGCGTCCCGTACCGCTCGACCGTCCCGCTGACCCGCCGGTCGGTGTTCGTGCGCGACGGCCACCGGTGCCAGTACTGCAACGGCCCGGCCGAGAACCTCGACCACGTGGTTCCCCGCTCGCGGGGCGGGTCCCACACCTGGGACAACGTGGTGGCGGCGTGCCGCACCTGCAACTCCCGCAAGAAGGACCACCTCCTGGGGGAGACGCCGCTGCACCTGGCCCGCCGCCCGGTCGCGCCCAGCACCGACCTGTGGCTGGCCGCCGTCGCCGGGCCGATCGAGCCCGACTGGCGGCCGTACCTCTCCTCGCCCGCCGCCCGGGCCGGCTGAGCCCGGGGGCGCCCCGGCCCCCGCCGATCCGGACCGTGCCGCGCCCGGCGCGGCCGCGCCCGGCCTCGCCGCGCCCACCCCCAACCGGAGCCGCCCTGCCGGCGGCCTGCGGCGTGGGTGGGGGAGGATGGGGTGGGATTTCATTGACTTGGGGGCAGGTGGGGGAATATGGTGGGCCCCTGTGGACGACGACGGAGGGGCCGAGGGTGCAGCCGGCGACCCCGGCGACGCCGGGAACCGGGCCGGCACCGCGGCGCGCGACGACGTGCAGTACTTCGTCGGCGAGTACGGCCACGCCCTCGACGACAAGGGCCGGGTCTTCATGCCCGCGGTCTTCCGCCCCGCGCTGGGCGACGGGTGCTTCGTCAGTTGGGGCCGCGACGGCAGCGTCGCCGTGTACACCCCGGCCGAGTTCGCCCGGGTCGCCGAGGAGGTCGTGGAGATGGCCCGCGGTTCGGCGGCCGCGGCGGCGGCCGCCGACGCGTTCTTCGCCGCGGCGAGCCAGGTGGCGCTCGACCGCCAGGGCCGCATCATGGTCGCCGAGCGACTGCTCGAGTACGCCGGGCTCGCCCGGTCCGGGCACGTCACGATCACCGGTACCGGCCGGCGGATCCAGTTGTGGGCCGAGGACCGGTGGAAGAAGCGCCACGCCTACGCGAGCGGCGCCATCGAAAACGACCCGACGCTCTCGAACTTCGGCTACTGACCGGCGCCCGGCCCGGACCGCCACCTGGAGACCCCCCGAACGACCCGATCCGACCCGAAAACCACAACAGCAACTCTAACCACAGCGACAACACCCGTACCGGCGTACCGAGACCGAGAAAGGCGAGCGAGAACAGCAGACCCGCGACGACCTCGACAGGCGAAGCCCGGTTCCGGGCCCGCCATCCACCCCCCGGCGGCACGGTCGAAGGCCCCTACCTCCGCCCGCTTTTGACCGAGTCGAGCCGGGGAGACATCCGGCAGACGACGCTCGCCGGGGGGTGGATGGCGGACTCGGGACCCGGTGGCGGAGGCCGGGACGTCCGGGTATCGAGGTGAACCCCGTGTCCAGTTTCGAGCACGAGCCCGTCCTGGCGGCCGAGGTGGTCGATCTCCTCGCACCGGTGCCGGGAGGCCTGGTGATCGACGGGACCGTGGGGGGAGGCGGGCACGCCGCCCGGATCCTCGATTCCCGGCCCGACCTCCGGGTGCTCGGCATCGATCGTGACGCCGAGGCCCGGGCGGCCGCCACCGCCCACCTGGCCCGCTTCGGCGAGCGGGCCCGGGTGGCGGCGGGGGGTTTCGAGGACCTGGCGGCGGTGGTCGCCCGGAGCGGAAGCGAGGGACAAGCAGTGGCAGTGCTCCTGGACCTGGGCGTGAGCAGCCCTCAACTCGACCGGCGCCGGCGTGGGTTCTCCTACTGGGACCCCGATGCGCCGCTCGACATGCGCATGGACTCCTCGCAGGAGCTCACCGCGGCCGACGTCGTGAACGGCTACGGCGAGGACGAGTTGGCGGGGGTCATCGCCCGGTACGGCGAGGAGCGGTACGCCCGTCGCATCGCGCGCCGCATCGTCGCCCGCCGGCCGCTGCGCGACGCGGGCAGCCTCGTGGACGCGATCAAGGAGGCGATCCCCGCCCCCGCCCGGCGCCGCGGTGGCCACCCCGCCCGCCGGACCTTCCAGGCCATCCGCATGGAGGTGAACCGGGAGCTGCCGAACCTGGCCGACGGTCTCGACGAGGCGGTCCACCTCCTCACCCCGGGTGGGCGCCTGATGGTGATCTCGTACCACTCCCTCGAGGACCGGCTGGTCAAGGAGCGCTTCGCCGGGTACTCGGGCGCCACGGAAGGGCGGAGCGCCGGGCGCCCGTTGCCGGAGCCGGGGCCGCGGCCGCTCACGCGACTCGTCACCCGGCGCCCGATCCGCCCGTCGGAGGTTGAGATGACGGCCAACCCGCGGTCCTCGAGCGCCCGGCTGCGCGCCGTAGAACGCCTGCCGTGAGCGCGCCGGCCCGATCCCGGGTCCCGGCCCGGGCCCCCGCCCGCCGGGCGGCCCCGCCGCGGCCCCGCCCGGCGCGGCCGCGCCTGCGGGTCGTCGATCCCGCGGCGCGGCGGCGGGCGGTCCTCATCCGGCGCGCGATGTGGGTCGCGGTGCTCTTGAGCGCGGTCTCGGTGTTCGCGATCGTCGCCTTCCACGTGGTCCTGGCCCAGGGCCAGCTCCGCCTCGACCGGCTCTCCGAGCGCACCGCCGCCCAGCAGGCGAGGTACGAGCGGCTGCGGCTCGACGTGGCCCGGCGATCCGCTCCCGACCGGATCGTGACGCGCGCGGCCGAGCTGGGCCTGGTCCCGGCGGGGCAGGCCACGTTCGTGGCCACGCCACCTCCCACAGGAGCGGCGGGCGGGCCCGCCGACGGCGACGGCCCGACCTCGCCCACGCTCTCCCGGGGCTGGTCGGAGGTCAAGGCCCACCTGGCGGTGGATCCGTGATCGGGGGCCACCATCCCGCGCGCTGGCCGCGCCCCCGCCGGCTCGGTGCCGGAACCCATCCCCTGACCCGGTTCGCCGATCCACGCCCGCCCCGCGTGGGGAAGTCGCCCCGGGGCGCGCGCCGTGCGGGACCGGGGCCCCGATGACCGCCACCGTCCCGCCGCGCCCAGGACCATCGCGGGCCGCGGACCCGCGCCGGGAGCGCGGCGGCCGATCCGGTCGCCGAGCGGACCCGGAGGCCGGCACCTGGTCGTCGCCGACCCGGTCGCGCCGGAACGAACCCGCCCGCTCGGGTTCGTCGCGCACCGCCGCCGGGCGGGCGGGCTCGGTCCGTGGGGCCCCGGCGGCCGGCCGCTCCGGGTCGTCTCGCACCGCGGCGAACCGTTCGGGCTCCTCCCGGACCGTCGTGTCCCGCGCCGGGTCGGGGCGCCCGGCACCGTCTCGTACCACGGCGTCTCGTACCACGGCGTCCCGAACGACGGCGTCCCGAACCACGGCGTCCCGAACGACGGCGTCCCGAACCACGGCGTCCCGTACCACGGCGTCGAGCGCCGGGTCCCCCCGCTCCGGGTCGTCCCGCACCCAGGCGGCCCGTACCGCGGGGGCCCGC
>JADLDD010000107.1 GCA_020846855.1 Acidimicrobiia bacterium
CCTCGGCACCCCGCTCGACCTGAACGTGGAGCTGCGGATCGCGGCGCCCTTCGCCCCCTCGGCGGTAGGTGTCGACGGCCGGGCGCCCGCCACCACGGGCTAGCCGGCTCCCAGCCGGTCGAGACCGAGATGAGCTCCCCGCTCGCATCCCCGGCCCTCTCGTCCGGCCGATCTAGCGTCGGCGCTGTGGCCCGGCCCACCGGTACCGCCTTTCCCGCACCGCCGCCTTGCGGCGCGGGTGGTGATCCGGCGCCCCGCGCGGATCTCTCGTCGCTCGCTGTCACCGGTCATCGGTAGGGTCATCACGTGGTGGAGCTCAGCCCGTACCCGGACGGTTCTCACGAGCGCAAGGCCCGCGGCGCGTTCTTCACTCCGGCCGAGATCTGCGACTTCGTAACCGCCTGGGCCGTCAGATCACCCTCGGACCGGGTTCTCGAACCGTCGTGCGGCGAGGCCGCCTTCCTCATCTCGGCCGGTGAGCGACTGCGCGCGCTCGGCGCCCGGCCCGAGACCGCCGAGCAACTTCACGGCTTCAACCAGTTGCACGGGGTCGAGCTTCACGAGCCTTCGGCGCTGAACGCCGCCGTGGCGACGGCGGTGCGGCAGATCCCGGCGACGGTCCACTGCGGCGACTTCTTCGACGCGGACATGCCGGAGTCCTTCGACGCCGTGGTGGGAAATCCACCGTACGTCCGCTACCAAGACTTCACGGGCGACGCGCGAGCCAAAGGGCAACGCTGCGCTCTCGCGCTCGGCGTGCCGCTCTCAGGGCTGGCGAGCTCCTGGGCGCCGTTCCTCCTGCACGCGACCACGTTCCTCGCGGCAAGCGGCCGGCTCGGCCTCGTCCTTCCCGCCGAGCTGCTCAGCGTCAACTACGCCGCTCCGATCCGGTCCTTCCTCATGCGCCGGTTCGGGTCGGTGCGGCTGGTCCTCTTCGAGGAGCGCGTGTTCCCGGGGGTCAGCGAGGAGGTGGTGCTGCTCCTGGCCGAGGGGCAGGGCCCGACCGACAGGTTCACGGTCCACCAGGCGCGCGACCTCGATGATCTACGGGACCTCGCGAGCCTCACCTCGCACTGGAAGCCGCGCGCCACCGGCGACAAGTGGGTCGCGGCCCTGCTTCCGGCCGAGGCCGCTGAGACCTACTCCACGGCCGCGGACGCCTTCGAGAGGTTGCAGGACTGGGGCACCACCAGTCTCGGGATGGTCACCGGGAACAACGGGTACTTCGCGTTGGACGCCACCTCGGTCGCGGCGACCGGGCTCGGCGAGCCCGATCTGCTTCGGATCTCGCCGCCGGGATCCCGCCACCTACGGGGGCTCACCTTCGACCTCTCCGCTTGGCGCGGCCTGGCCGATTCCGGCGCGCGGGCGTGGCTCTTCCGTCCCCGGGGCGAGAATCCCTCGGGCGCGTCGGCCAGGTACATCGCGCGAGGTAGAGCCGCCGGTGTGCACCATGCCTACAAGTGCCGGGTCCGCAGGCCCTGGTGGCGCGTCCCGACCGTCGAGGCTCCTCACCTCTTCCTGACCTACATGAACCATGACACCCCGCGCCTGGTGGCCAACACGGCCGGCGTCCTCCACCTCAACTCGGTGCACGGCGTGGTCCTCGCGGCCGGACGCCGGCGGGTGGGTCAGGGCCTGCTCCCGATCGCGTCCCTGAACTCGCTCACGATGCTCGGAGCGGAGCTGGTGGGCCGGTCCTACGGCGGCGGGATGCTCAAACTCGAGCCGAAGGAGGCCGACCTCCTGCCGGTGCCGTCGATCGCGCTGGTCGGCGACGTCGCCGGCGACCTTCGAGCCCTCCGACCCCGGCTGTCGTCGGTTCTACGTGGCGGTCAGCTCCACGCGGCCCTCGACCTCGTCGACAAGGCCCTGCTGATCAAGGGCCTGGGCCTTCGGAGCAAGGACGTCGACGTCCTCCGCGCGGCGAGAGAAGCCCTGTTCAATCGCCGAGCCGCGCGGAGCTAGCGCCATGTCGGAGGTCGACGCGCGGCTCGAGTCGGCCCTGAGGTCGCTGCCGCCGAAGCCCGATGATTCGGCGGCGGCGCCGGTCAAGAAGCGCTACAGCGAGCAGGTCTCGAACGCGGTCGCCCCGGCCCTGGCCGAAGAGCTGAGGCGCCGTGGGCTCACCGAGGCCCGCCCGGCGCCCGCGGACGCGCGCGGGGTATCCGGTGCGGAGCGCCGGATGGCCGGAGCCATCGGAGCGAAGAAGGTGGACGTCACGTGGGCTACCGAGGAGTCAGGCCTGTTGCTGGCCCTGTCGATCAAGTCGATCAACTTCCGCGACAACCGGACCGGCAACTTCCAGAAGAACCTGACGAACCGACGGGGCGACCTGCTCTATGAGGCAGTCACCCTGCACCGGCGCTTCCCATACGCCGTCCTGGCGGGATTCCTCTTCCTCGATCACGGCGCCGCGACCGACGACACACCCACGCGGCGTTCCACCTTCCTCAACGCCGACGGCCGGCTGCGTCTCTTCGACTGCCGTGACGACCCGGCCGGCCGGGACGAGCAGTACGAGCGGCTCTACATCGTCCTGCTCGATGCGACGCCGTTGCCCGCCCGGTGGGGGGTCTACCGGGTCGGGCGACCGGCCGACCCCGTCGCCCTCGCCGACGTCCTGGACGACGTGATCGCCCTCGTAGCCCAGCGAAATCCCGACTTCTACGAATCGGACGGCGGCTTCCTTCGTCCCACTCGCTAGTTGAGGCGGGACAGCTGAGGCGGCTCGCCTCGTGGTCCGCGGCTCGGACCACTTCCCCCACGAGACCCGATTCGAGGTTCAGCACCTCGTGGCCGTGGAGGCGTCGATGACACCGCCGACCGAACTACCCGAGGGTTTCCTACCCGACGTCCTGCTTCTGCTGAGGGAATGCGGGCCCGATCCGGACATGAGCCCACAGGAGATCGAAGCGATCGCCCGTGTGGCGCAGCGCGTCGAGGGTTGGCTTCACCTGCTAGCCCCGGATGGGCTGCCGGTCTGCGAGGAGTGGCACTGCGTGCTGCCGGCGACCGACCCACCGTCGCGTGGCGGCGTGTGCACCTTCCACGCCCGGCACGGGTGAGGCGACGGTGGGTGATCTCCCGCACCCCGTTCCCGCGCGGCTACTGCGGTCGAGGCGCGGATCTCAGCCGGTCGAGACCAGGACCAGGTCGGCCACCGGGTCGGGGATCAGGTGGACGCCTCCGGCGGTCGCCACCTTGACGCCCCCGGTGCCCCGACCCTCCACCGTCGCCTCGCG
>JADLDD010000108.1 GCA_020846855.1 Acidimicrobiia bacterium
ACCTCGCTCGTCGGCGAGTACTGGCCCTTCGTGAGGCCGTAGATCTGGTTGTTGAAGAGCAGGATCGTGATGTCGATGTTGCGGCGCAGAGCGTGGATGAGGTGGTTGCCACCGATCGACAGCGCGTCGCCGTCGCCGGTTACGACCCACACCGAGAGGTCGGGGCGGGCCAGCGCCACGCCGGTCGCGATCGCCGGGGCACGACCGTGGATGCTGTGCATGCCGTAGGTGTTCATGTAGTACGGGAATCGGCTGGAGCAACCGATCCCCGACACGATCACGGTGTTCTCCGGGAGCACGCCGAGCGCGGGCATCTCGATCTGCAGGGCGGCGAGGATCGAGTAGTCGCCGCAGCCGGGGCACCAGCGCACCTCCTGGTCGGAGGAGAAGTCCTTTCGGGTCAGGGTGACGGGCGCCTCAGGCATCGAGGACCTCCAGGATCCGCGTCTCGAGCTCCGCGGCCCGGAACGGTACGCCCTGGACCTTCGAGATCGGCCGGGCGTCGACGAGGTACTCGGCCCGGATCAGCCGCGAGAGCTGGCCGAGGTTGAGCTCCGGCACCAGGACGTGCCGGTAGCCGCGGAGGACGTCGCCGAGGTTGGACGGGAACGGGTTGAGGTGGGTCAGGTGCGCCTGGGCGACCGGTCGCCCGGAGTTGCGGACGCGCCGCACCGCCGCCTTGATCGCCCCCCACGTGCTCCCCCACCCGAGGACGAGCACCGTGGCGTCGCCGGAAGGGTCGTCGACCGCGACGTCGGGGATGTCGCGGGCGATGCCGGCCACCTTCGCGGCCCGGACCGCGACCATCCGCTCGTGGTTCTCGGGTTCGTAGTTCACGTCGCCCGAGCCGTCTTCCTTCTCGAGGCCACCGATGCGGTGCATGAGGCCGGGGGTTCCCGGTACCGCCCACGGCCGGGCCAGGGTCGCGGGATCGCGCAGGTACGGCCAGAACCCGTCGTCGTGGTTGGGCTCGGTGGTGAACGGCACCGAGATGTCGGCCAGCATGTCGACGTCGGGGAAGCGCCACGGTTCGCTGCCGTTGGCCAGGTACCCGTCGGTGAGGACGATCACCGGGGTGCGGTACTTGAGCGCCAGGCGGGCACCCTCGAAGGCGGCGTCGAAGCATCGACTCGGCGACGCCGCCGCCACGATCGGCAGGGGTGCCTCCCCGTGGCGGCCGTACATCGCGAGCAGCAGGTCGGCCTGCTCGGTCTTGGTCGGCAGGCCGGTCGACGGGCCGCCGCGCTGCACGTCGACGAGGACGAGCGGCAGCTCGAGGTGGAGAGCCAGGCCGAGGGCCTCGGCCTTGAGGTCGAGGCCGGGCCCGCTCGTGGTCGTGACGGCCAGGTTGCCGGCGAACGCGGCGCCGATGGCCACGCCGATGGCCGCGATCTCGTCTTCGGCCTGCATGGTCCGCACGCCGAAGTTCTTGTGCTTCGAGAGCTCGTGGAGGACGTCGGAGGCCGGGGTGATGGGGTACGAGGCGCACACGACGGGGAGGTTCGACTTCTGGCCCGCCGCGATGATCCCGTAGGCCAGGGCGATGTTGCCGCTGATGTTCCGGTAGCGCCCGGGGGCGAGCTGGGCCGGCTTCACCTCGTACGGGTGGTCGAAGATCTCGGTCGTCTCGCCGAAGTTGTAACCGGCCTTGAAGGCGGCCCGGTTGGCCGCGAGCACGATCTCGTTCGACCCGAAGCGGGACTCGATCCAGTCGATGATCGGCTTGACCGGCCGCGTGTACATCCACGAGATCAGGCCGAGGGCGAAGAAGTTCTTCGATCGCTCCGCGTCACGGGGCTTGGCGCCGGTGCCCTTGGCCGCCTCGATCGTGAGCGAGGTCATCGGGACCTGGTACACGCGGTACGTGTCGAGGGAACCGTCGTCGAGCGGGTTCGACTCGTAGCCCGCCTTCTCGAGGTTGCGGGGCTCGAAGGCGTCGACGTTGGCGATGATCGACGCTCCGGCCGGCAGGTCGCCGATGTTGGCACGCAGGGCCGCGGGGTTCATCGCCACCAGCAGGTTGGGCACGTCGCCCGGGGTGAGGATGTCGAAGTCGGCGATGTGGACCTGGAACGACGAGACGCCGGCGATGGTCCCGGCCGGTGCCCGGATCTCGGCCGGGTAGTTGGGAAGCGTCGCCAGGTCGTTGCCGAACATGGCGCTGACGTCGGTGAAGCGGTCGCCCACGAGCTGCATACCGTCGCCCGAGTCCCCTGCGAAACGGATGACGACGCGCTCGAGGTGCTCGGCGGTGCTGCGGGTGGTCTCAGTGGTCACGGTTCCTCGATTCAGCGCCGACCGGGCGCTACTACCTCCTGCACCGTGCCGCGGCTCACCGCTCCGACGTGAGCTGCATGACGGCGGTGTCATCCAGCAGGGCGATCCTAGTAGCGCGCCCACCCCACCCCCGTACCGCTACTGCCCCGAGGCCGAGTCGATCGCACGGTGGGCACGCCGGAGCGCGGCGCCGACCCGGCGACGATCCCGGCCCGGGGTGACCGAGTCGGCGACCACCTCCACGCGCACCCCGGGCACCGGACCCCCGGACCGGAAGAAGCGACGGTGCACCTCGCCCACGACGACGACCTCGTCGCCGCCGGCGAGCCCGGGGAGCCACGCGGGCGGATCCCAGACCGAGACCGGCAGCGACACGGCCCGGCGGCCCTCGCGGCGCACCCGCACCGAGAACGTGCCCAGGCGGGTCCCGGACTCGAGCACCCGCACCTCGGGCGGTGCGCAGCACTCGCCCTCGATCACGGCCAGGTTCAACATGACTTCCTCCTCACGATCGAGCGGTCCATCGACGGGGGAAGTCGTCCGCCGGCAACCTAGTGCCGGCCTGTGACACCGGCGGTTCAGCCGAGACCGGCGAGGCGCTGGGCGACGTCGGCGAACGCGCGGTCGTGGTCGCGCACCCGACCGAACCACCGGCGAGCGGCGGGCAGGTCGCCCGCCCGCTCCTCGAGGTCGGCCAGGACGTACCAGAGCCGGAGGTGGTGCTCGCGCGGACGACGGACGGCGGCCGCCGGCCTCCGGAGGACGCCCAGGGCCTGGCCGAGCCGCCCCCGCTCGGCCAGGGTGGAGGCCCGGACGATCCGGCCCTCCACCATCACCTCCGGCGAGGGCGACGCGGCCGCCAGCTCCTCCCAGAGCTCCTCGACGCGTTCGTGGTCGCCCAGGGCGCGGTGGCAGTCCATCAGGACCGGGTGGGACTCCGTCGTCCCGGTGAGGTCGACGAGCGCGCCGAGCTCGGCCGCCGCCTCCGCGTACCGGCCGGTGCGGTAGAGGCTGAGTCCGAACAGCTCGCGCACCGAGCCGGCCTCGGGCATCCTCCGGCGCAGGGGGCGGAGGAGGCGCAGGGCGTCGCGCTCCCGCCCGGCCGCGAACGCCTCGGCCGCCCGCATCAGCGTGTCGTAGTCGCGGACCCCGCTCCGGCCCCCCAGCCGGAGGATCTCCTCGCGCGCCTCGGTCCGCGGCGTCCGGCGCCGGCGGCGCGGCGAGGCCCCGCGGGCCCGGTCCGGCGTGGTCCGACCCCCGGCCCGCGCGCCCTTGGAGGCACCGGCGGGTGCTTCGGGGCGGCGGGCCGTCGGGCGACGGGTGCCGACCGTCCGCAGCGTAGGCCGGGTCGGTCGCTCCGGGGCCGCCTCGGGCTCGCGCCGGGACGATCCGCGTCGGGCCGGGGGCGTCCCCCCCACCTCGGGCGACGCCGGCCGCCGGGACGGACCACGGACCTCCCCTGCACCCCGGTCCGGCCGGCGAACGCCCTGGTCACGACCGCCGCCACGGGTACGGGCACCCCGCCCCGCCGACCCCGCCGCCCTCGCGGGCCGGCGTGGCGGACCGCCACCGCTCCCGACACCTCCACCCGCCCGACGCACTGCACCGCCCTCACCGACACCACCACGGGGCCGACCATCCCGCCCCGACCCCGCCGAACCTCCAGCCTTCCGGGCTCCCCGGCGGCCCGCCGCCGACGGCGCGCCGGCCCCGCTCCTCCGCGGATCGCCTCCGGCCTGCGTGCTGCGCCCCCGTGGCGTCGCCTCGTCGCGCCCGCGCGACCGTTCCGAGCCTCCGGCGCCACCACGGCGCTCCGTCCGCCCCCGGCCGGCCGACCGGCCGGCCGGCCGACCGCCCCCGCGGGAATCGCCGGGGGCGGATCCCCCGGACCGACCACCGGGGAGACCCGAACGTCCACCACGTGACCCGCCGGCCCGAGCGGCTCCCGCGCGCGCCCGGCCCGCGTCCGAGGCCCGCGGGCTCCGGCTCCCCGATCCGCCGCGCGCGGCCGTGCCGCGCCCCGCCCTCGTGCCCGCGGCGCCGGACCCGCCTCCGGCGCCGCCGCCACTCCGTGGAGCCGCGGCCCGGCCGGCCCGGTCGCCATCGCCTCGGCGGCGCCCGGCGCCACCGCCGGCCTCCCCCCCACGCGCGGGCTGGCGCGCCCGTCCGCCGCGGGCGCTCCGCCCGTCTCCTCCTGAGGGTTTCTCGCGTGCCACCAGGTCTCGACCTTCGTCGTCGTGGCGTGGAACCGTGCTCGGCCCGGAGCGTACCGAGTCGGCCGCGTGGCCCCGCGCGCGAGTGGAGGGCGCCGAAGCGCCCTCCACTCGTTAGAAATCCGGCGGCGACCTACTCTCCCGGGGGGTCTCCCCCCAAGTACCATCGGCGCGGGCGGTCTTCACTTCCGTGTTCGGAATGGGAACGGGTGTTACCCCGCCGCAATAGCCACCGGAAACCTGTTCAGTTGTACGTCCTCTCGAGGACTTCATAGTGAGCACGAGCAACAAAGATCCCAAGCCCTCGGCCGATTAGTACCGGTCGGCTGAACACGTCACCGTGCGTACACCTCCGGCCTATCAACCTGGTCGTCTACCAGGGGCCTTACCCGGTTGACCCGGTGGGAGATCTCATCTCGGGGCGAGCTTCGCGCTTAGATGCTTTCAGCGCTTATCCCTGCCGCAGGTCGCCAACCAGCCGTGCTCCTGGCGGAACAACTGGCACACGAGAGCTGCGTCCGTCCCGGTCCTCTCGTACTAGGGACAGCTCCCCTCAAATCTCCTACGCCCACGACGGATAGGGACCGAACTGTCTCACGACGTTCTAAACCCAGCTCGCGTACCGCTTTAATGGGCGAACAGCCCAACCCTTGGAACCTGCTTCAGCTCCAGGATGCGACGAGCCGACATCGAGGTGCCAAACCTTGCCGTCGATGTGGACTCTCGGGCAAGATCAGCCTGTTATCCCCGGGGTAGCTTTTATCCGTTAAGCCC
>JADLDD010000109.1 GCA_020846855.1 Acidimicrobiia bacterium
GCCATCTCCACGCCGGCGCAGAAGCCACGGGGTTGGGCGAGGTACACCTTCTCCACGGGCATCGGTAGCGAGGGTACCGGGCCCCCGCGGACGCCGGCGCACCGGCCCCGAGGGCGGCGCCAGGACCGGCCCGCCGAGGATCACGGTGCGGCGCGTGCTATCAAGCGGCCGACCGAGGATGACGAAAACCCGAGACGATGACGGAACCTGACGAGCCGGCCGCGGCGTCGCCCGGCGGCGAGCCCGCGCCGCCGGCCCGGCCCGGCGCGCGCCGGCGGTTCTCCCCGAGAGCGGCCTTCCTGCTCTCCTTCGTGGCGGTGGGCGCGATCGCGGCCGTCGCGGTCGCCCTCGTCGTGGGCCGGGGGGGCGACGACACCGCCCCGACCCCGTCCACCCGCCCCCGACCCTCGGCGACGAGGCTCGAACGGCTGATCGCGGCGCCGCACGTGGTGTTCCGCAACGCCGAGGTGGGACGCGCCTTCGGACGCGTGGGGGTCGTCGCCCTCGACGACCCCGAGGGCCCCCGCGCCCTGGCTCCGCTCTCCTGTGAGCGGATCGACACCGCCGGGGGGCGCGGCATCTGCCTGACCGCCGATCGCGGCTCCACCACGCGCTACCGGGCCGAGGTATTCGACTCGCGCTTCCGGGTCACGCACCGCTTCGGTCTCTCCGGCGTTCCCAGCCGGGCCCGCGTGGCCCCCGACGGCCGCCACGCGGCCCTGACCGTGTTCACCAGCGGCGAGTGCTACAGCGAGGAGTCCTTCACCACCCGAACGATCATCGTCGACCTCATCACCGGGAAGCAGCTGGGCAACCTCGACCAGTTCGAGGTGACCCACGACGGCGCGGTCGTCGACGCCGTCGACCGCAACTACTGGGGCGTCACCTTCGCCCCCGACTCCGGGCACTTCTACGCGACCCTGGCGACGGGCGGGAAGACGTTCCTCATCCACGGCGACATCCGGTCCCGTGCGGCGGAGGTCGTGCGGGAGGGTATCGAGGGTCCGTCGCTCTCGCCCGACGGCACCAGGATCGCCTACCAGGCGCGGGTCACCGAGCAGGGGGATGTCGGCTGGCGGATCCGGGTGCTCGACCTGCGCACCGGGGCCGATCACGCCGTGGCCGGTGGCCACGACGTCAACGACCAGGTGGAGTGGCTCGACGACGAGACCCTCCTCTACGCGATGCCCCGGTCGGCCACCGACACCGCGCAGAACGACGTGTGGAGGGTTCCCGCCGACGGGTCCGGCGCGCCGGAGGTGTTCATCCGCGGCGCCTGGTCGCCCGCGGTGGTCCACTGAGGGACAGGGGTTCCGACCCCGTACAATCGTTCGATGCCCGTGGCCACCGTCGTCAGCGTCGTACCCGGCTCCCCGGCCGACGAGGCCGGCATCCTCGCCGGCGACGAGGTGCACGGCGTGAACGGCGAGGCCATCCGCGACGTCATCCGCTACCAGCTCCACGCCGACGAGCCGCGGGTGGAGCTCGAGGTGCGCCGGGAAGGTGCCGACCTGGCGGTCACCGTCGACAAGGCGCCGGGCGCGGCGTTGGGGATCGAGCTCGACAGCGCGGTCTTCGACCGGGTCCGGACCTGCGACAACCACTGCTCCTTCTGCTTCATCTACCAGCTCCCCAAGGGTCTGCGGCGCAGCCTCTACCTGAAGGACGACGACTACCGGCTCTCCTTCCTCTACGGGAACTTCACCACCCTCACCCGCTTCACCGAGGCCGACTTCGAGCGGGTCGTCACCGAGGGCCTGTCGCCGCTCTACGTGAGCATCCACGCCACCGACCCCGAGGTCCGGGCCGCGCTGCTGCGCAACCCCCGGGGGGCCATGAGCCTCCGGTGGCTGCGGCTGCTGCTGGAGGCCGGCGTGGAGGTGCACGGCCAGCTCGTGATCTGCCCGGGCCTCAACGACGGCCCGGTCCTCGACGACACCCTGCTCGGGATCCTCGACCAGTACCCGGGCCTCGCCGACGTCGGCGCCGTGCCCCTGGGGATCAGCGCCTTCAACCGGGAAGCCGAGCTGCGCGAGCACACCCCGGCGGAGGCCGCGGCCGTCCTCGACACGATCGCGGCCTGGCAGGAGCGGTTCCTGGCGGTGCTGGGCCGCCGGATGGTCTTCGCGGCCGACGAGTACTACCTCATGGCGGGCCGGCCGTTCCCGGCCGCCGAGGAGTACGAGGCCTTCGCCCAGCACGAGAACGGCATCGGCATGGCCCGCACGTTCTGGGATGAGGTCGACGCCGCCCTGGCCGGGGAGTCGGTCGACGGGGAGGGGCCCCGCAGTGGCTTCTTCGCATGGGTCGACGGGGCGCCCGCCGACGGCTACCGGGCCCCCCGCACCGCCCTGGAGGTGCGGGACCGCCGGGCCGCCGCGCCCGGCGCGGTGGGGACCGCCGTCACGCTGCTGACCGGTGCGTACGGGGAGCGGGTCCTCGCCGGTCGCCTGGAGGAGCTGTCCGCGCGGGCCGGCGTGCCGGTGGTCGCCCGGCCCGTCGCCAACCGGTTCTTCGGTGGGAACACGTCCGTGACCGGACTCCTGACCGGCGGCGATATCGCCGCCGAGCTGGCCCGCCGGCCGCCCCCGGGGCGGGTGCTCCTGCCCGACGTGTGCCTCTCACGGGGCCGCTTCCTCGACGGCACCACCCTCGACGACCTCGGCCACCCGGTCGAGGTGGTGGGCACCGACGGCGCCTCTCTCGTGCGGGCCCTCGAACCGGCGCCCGCCCGCACCTGAGCGGATGGCCGCCGCCCTCCCCGTCGTCGCCGTCGTCGGCCGTCCCAACGTGGGCAAGTCGACCCTGGTGAACCGGATCGTGGGACGGCGCGACGCGATCGTGGAGGAGAAGCCGGGGGTCACGCGTGACCGCAAGGAGGTCGAGGCCGAGTGGTCGGGCCGGCGCTTCCTGCTGGTCGACACCGGTGGCTGGTTGCCCGAGGGCCAGAGCACCGGCGACGACGCCGCGTCGCTGGCCCGCATGGTCAGCCGCCAGGCCGAGCGGGCCGCGGCCGAGGCCGACCTGGCCGTGCTGGTCGTCGACGTGACCGTCGGCGTGACCGAGGAGGACGCCCGCGTCGCCGCCCTCCTGCGCGGCCGCGACCTCCCGGTCCTGGTCGTGGCGAACAAGGTCGACGACGCGGGCCGGGAGGCCGACGTGTGGGCCTTCTCGTCGCTCGGGCTGGGGGACCCGGTCCCCGTGTCGGCGCTGCACGGGCGGGCCAGCGGCGACCTGCTCGACGAGATCGTGGCCCGCCTCCCCGGTTCCGGTGAGGAGTCGGGCGAGGCGCTCGGCGGCGACCGGGGCAGGGCGGGAGCCGGCGTGCCCGGCGACGCGGCGCCGTTCTCGGTCGCGGTGGTCGGGCGCCCGAACGTGGGCAAGTCGACGCTGTTCAACCGCCTCGTCGGCGACGACCGGTCGGTGGTCCACGACGCGCCCGGGACCACCCGCGACGCGGTCGACACCGTCGTCGACACCCCCGACGGCCCGTTGCGGTTCGTCGACACCGCCGGGATGCGGCGCAAGAGCCGCATCGACGAGCCCACCGAGTACTACAGCCTGGTGAGGGCGTTGCAGGCCGTCGACCGCGCCGACGCGGCCCTGTTCGTGATCGACGCCACCCAGGGGGTGACGCACCAGGACCAGCGCCTGGCCGAGCGGGTCGACGCCGCCGGGACCGCGGTGGTCGTGGTGCTCAACAAGTGGGACCTCGTGGGCCCCGAGGAGCGAGCCGCCGTGCTCGAGGCGGTCGGCGACCGGCTGGGGTTCCTCGCCTACGCGCCCGTCCTGCGGGTCTCGGCCCTCACCGGCCGCAACCTGGCCAAGGTCCTGCCGGCCCTGCGCGGCGCCGAGGACGCCTACCACCGGCGGATCCCCACCTCGGCCCTGAACCGGGTCCTGACCGACGCCCAGGCCGCCCACCCCCCGCCTCTGGTGCGCCGCCACCGGCCCCGGATCCTGTACGCGACCCAGGGCGCCACCGACCCGCCGACGTTCACGCTCTTCACCACCCGGACGCTCCCGCCGTCGTACCTCCGGTACCTGGAGCGCAAGATGCGCGAGGCGTTCGACCTCGGACCCACCCCGATCAAGCTGAGGGTGCGGCGCCGGGGCTCGTGACGCGCGGCGCCGGGCCGGCGTCGCGACCGCGGGGAGCGAGCCGCGGCCCCGGTAGCCTGCGGGAGCCGCGGCGCCCCGGCACCTGGAGCGGCGCAACCGGCCAGTAGCGGAGGACCTTCGCGAGATGACCGACGAGAGCGTCCGCGAGCGGATGGAACGGGCCCGGC
>JADLDD010000110.1 GCA_020846855.1 Acidimicrobiia bacterium
AACCCCCTCTCAGCACCCCGACGGACCCGCGCCATCACCGCCCTCTGCGACGAGCTCACCGCCACCAAAACCCTCTACCCCGGCACCCAACTCACCCTCGTCTACTCGATCAAGACAGACCGATGACTCCACACAGATGATCTCTCTAGGTCAGGAGGTCTGGATTCCGGCGGCCTGGCGCTGCTGGGCCACCCACGTCTCGATGAGCACGGTGTAGTAGTCGGCCCCGTCGGCGCTGAGGTGGATCCCGTCGGACGCGAAGCAGTTGCCCGGCAGGCCCTGGCCGGCGGCCCACGTCTGGCAGTCGGGGGCCAGCGCCGCCCAGTCCCCCACCAGCAGGTTGGGGTAGCGACCCTGGAGGCTGCGGATCACCGCGTTGTTGCCCGGGACCCACGAACGGTCGGCGTAGATCGTCAGCACGAGCACGACGGGTACGTCGGCCAGCGCGGTGAAGAACTCGTCGGCGTCGTCCTCGTCGATCGTGCCGTTGGTGCCGAGGTGAACGACGACCACCTCGGGGAGTTGGCCGGCCGCCTGCATCTGCTCGATGACCGGGAGGTAGGCCCGGAACTGCCGGCTCTCCACGGCGTCGACGGTGAAGCCGGCGGCGCGCAGCGGGCTGGCCGCCCCCTTCATCACCGAGTCGCCGATGGCCAGCTCCCCCCCGGCGAGGACGGGCGCGGCGGTGGTGACCGCCGCGGTGGTCGGGGTGGCCGCGGCGGCGGTGCCCCCGGCCGGGACCGCGGTGGTGGGGGCGGTCGGGGCGGTGCCGGTGGGGACCACGGTGGTGGGTGCGACCCCGGCCGCCACGGTGGTGGGCGGAGCCAGGGTCGCCACCGTCGTGGAGGCGAGCAGGGCGCCGACGTCGGTGTCGTCGCCCTCGTTGGCCTGCAGCGACGCCTCGACGTCGTTGGGCTTCAACTCGGCCCGGGCCATGCTGAAGGTGGCGAAGGCCAGGACCACGGCCGCCGCCGCCCCGCCGAGGACGACGGCCTGGCGGGGACGGGGGTCGGCCTGCTAGGTGACCCGGCGCCACCAGCGGCCGACGCGCTGCTTGCGGATCGGCGTCTCGAGCCAGCGGTACGACGCCTCGGTGATCGGGACCGTGATCGCCATGGCCAGGACGAACTGGGTGAGCGACATCTTCACCCCGGCGGCCTCGCGGATGATCTGGTACACCGGCCAGTGGTAGAGGTACAGGCCGTAGGACCGGGTCCCCAGGTACACGAGAACCGGTGTGCCGAACACCCGCCCCGTGGCGGCGGTGCGGTGGGTCACCGCGGCCATCACGACCAGCGTGCACAGCGCGACAGCGAGGAACCCGCCGCGGAACAGCCAGGGGTCGCCCCGGCCGTCCTCGTAGGTGACCTGGAGGAACCACGCCAGCCCGCACAGGCCGGCCAACCCGGCCAGGGCGAGGAGGTCGAGCTCGCGACCCTTGTGGCGCAGGGGGCCGCGCATCACGGCGTACGGGCGCCACAGCATGGCGAACGACGCCCCGAGCAGCAGGCCGGTGGCCCGGGTGATGGTGGACAGGTAGAGGGCGTCGTTGATCGAGATGGACCGGCCGGCGATCTCCCACGAGGCGTCGGGGCTGGCCGGGTCGCCGCCGTAGAACAAGAACCCCATCACGACGGCGATGACGAGCGCCGCGAGGGCCAGCCACCGGCTGATGTCGGGCAGGCGGCGCCGGCCGAGGCGCATCAGCCCCACCATCACGAGCGGCCACACGAGGTAGAACTGCTCCTCGACGGCGAGGCTCCACAGGTGGCGCAACGGGGCGAAGCTGGCCCCCGCCGTGTAGCCCTGGCCGACCCAGATCTGGTACCAGTTCGACACGTACGTGGCCCCGGCGATGATGTCGCCGCGGATCTCCCCCAGGCGGTCGCGCTTGAAGACAGCGCAGTACACCATCAGGGCGCCCATCATCGTGAACACGGCGGGGAGCAGGCGGCGGGCCCGCCGCAGCCAGAACTGCTTGAGGTCGATCTGGCCGGACCGCTCGTGCTCGCCGATGAGCAACAGGGTGATGAGGTAGCCGGAGATGACGAAGAACACCTCGACACCGATGAAGCCCCCGGCCAGCCAGTCGTGGTTGGCGTGGTAGACCATCACCGCCACGACGGCCACGGCCCGCATGCCGTCGAGGCCGGGCAGGTAGGGAACCCGGGAGATCGCCGGGCGCGGTGGGTTCCACTCCAGCGGCCGGGCCGTGAGGTCCGGGGCGGTGCGCGGCTTGTCTGAGATCATCGTCGGGTTCGGTCGGCCGACCGCGTCAACTCTGGCAGATCGGCGCCCCGCGGCACCGCCATGCCCAGACTCTCTCCGTGGCCTCCAACCCACCTAGTCAACCCGCCGAACCGCCCGGTTCGACGCCCCCCGTGTCCGAACTGGGCGGGAATCGTCCCGAATATGGGACGCTCGCCGCCCAGATTGGTCGGGCGCTCAGATCCCGACGGCCGCGAAGACGAGGTCGGCGTAGAACCGGCGACCGGCGGGCGGCAGGTGGATGCCGTCGTCGTACAGGCAATCGCCCTCGCACGAGTTGACGAGGTTGTTCCAGTCGACCAGCGTGACGTTGGGGTACCGCGCCGGCAGCGTGGCCA
>JADLDD010000111.1 GCA_020846855.1 Acidimicrobiia bacterium
CGGGTTCTCGGGTCGCAGGACGACCTTGCCCTTGCGGCGCAGGAACGTCTTCACGGTGGCCTCGTCGCCCGGGATGCCGGCCGCGACGACGTCGCCGGGGTCGGCGGTGTCCTGCTGGCGGACGGCCACGTAGTCGCCGTCGAGGATGCCGGCGTCGACCATCGAGTCGCCGCGCACCCGGAGCATGAAGACGGGACCCCGGCCCGTGAAGTCCTCCGGCAGGGGGAGCATCTCGTCGATGTTCTCGGCCGCGAGGACGCCGGTGCCGGCGGCGATGTCGCCGACCACGGGCACGTGGCGGGCCGGCCGGCGCTCCACCATGGCGCCCGACTCGGGATCGGAGCAGAGCTCGATGGCGCGTGGCTTGGTGGGGTCGCGCCGCAGGTAGCCCTTCTCCTCGAGGACGGCCAGGTGGGCGTGGACCGTCGAGCTCGACGAGAGGCCGACGGCCTTGCCGATCTCGCGGACGCTCGGCGGGTACCCGTGGGTGCGCACCGCGGCGTCGATGTACTCGAGGACCTGCTGCTGGCGGGATGTGAGGCCCGTGGTGTCGGTCATGCGGGGAAGGTAACACGATCACGCGTTCGGTGCAAACACCCGTTCGTCGCGCCGCGCTCGGCGGACCCTGGCCGCGGCGGTGCGGCACTCTTCTCGCACCAGACGCTTGACCCGAACAGGCGTTCGTGCTTGACTGGCGACGAACAGAGGTTCGGGCATGGATGTCGTCGCCGCCGTGGCGCCGTCCGGTCGCCCGCCACGACGCCGTCCGGGCCGCCGGGCCGCACCGGTGCCGGCACACGTGCGGCGATCGTCGGGCCGCCGCCCAGGGACCCCGGCGTAGTTGTCACACCCTGGTGCTTGGATGGCGCCGCAGCCCCGAACGGCGTAACGCCGGGCGGCACCACGACCACCGCCCGACCCCACGACCCCGACCCCACGACCCCGACCCCACGACCCCGACCCCACGACCCCGACCACCGGAGGTCCCACATGACCGCAGCAGTCGCCATCCACCACCGACCCCGCCCCGCCGGGCGGGGTCCGGCCCGCACCCGCCTGCGGCTGGTCGCGGGCGGCGCCGAGCCGTCCCCCTCGGCGCCGCCCGTGCTGGTCGCCCGGCGGTTGCCGGCCGCCACCTACCGCCGCCGCCGGGTCGCCGCCGGCGCCGGCGCGGCCATCGCGAGCCTGGTGATGGTGGTGGCGATCGGGCAGGCGGGCCGGGTCCTCGGGAGCCCCTCCCTCGCGGCTCCCGGGCCCGGCCCGTCTCCCACCTTCGTGGTCGAACCGGGCGACACCCTGTGGGAGGCGGCCCTGACGATGGCGCCCGGCCGCGACCCGCGCCCGCTGGTCGACGCGTGGAGCCGCGCCCGGCGCGGTGCGCCTCTCCGCCCCGGCGAGGTGCTCAGGTGGCCGGCATCCTGACGCCGCGGGTCGGCACGCGGTGGCGTGCCGGCGGGCGGGGAGCGGTGGCCCCGGCCGCACCGGCCTCGGTACCGTGGCCCGATGCGGTGCCCCTACTGCCACGGTTCCGACGACAAGGTCGTCGACTCGCGCGGCGCCGACTCCGGCAGCGCGATCCGGCGCCGCCGCGAGTGCCTCGGGTGCGGGCGTCGCTACACGACCTACGAGCGGGTCGAGGCGCTCCCCCTCGTCGTCTTGAAGCGCGGCGGCGAGCGCGAGCCGTTCGAGCCCGACAAGGTCGCCGCCGGGATCCGCCGGGCCGCGAAGAACCGCCCTCTCGATGCCGCCCGGGTGGCCGAGGTCGTCGAGGAGGTCCACGACCAGATGCAGGCGGCCGGTCCCGAGGTGAGCAGCGAGGCGGTCGGCGTCGCGGTGCTCGAGCGCCTGCGCGACCTCGACCCGGTGGCGTACCTGCGCTTCGCCTCCGTCTACAAGGAGTTCAGCGATCCTCGCGACTTCGAGCGCGAGGTCGCCCTCCTCCAGAAGGGCCTCGAGAAGACCACCGCGCCCAAGCGTCGCGGCCGGTCCCGCTCCTGACCCGCGTCGCGCCGGACGCGGCGCACCCGGCCTCCGGCTCCCGGAGAACGTGTTCGCGGCGCGCCTCCGGAGGCGGCCGGGCTCGTGCTCGTTTTCACGATCGGGAACTTTCGCGAACGGCGTCTGACCTGGCGCGACGCGACCTCGCTGCCGTTGACACGGCCTGAATCGCAGTGCTGTAATTCACCAGCATCTCGTGGGCCGGCAGGAGCCCATCCACAAGATATTGTGTTTGTAGAGGACCGAGACAAGTCGACGGAGCTGCGTCCGGGTGCACCACGACCGGGCCCGGAGCAGTGCCGGCAGGTCGTTCGAACACCGCCCGGGAGGCGGGGGAAGGGAGTCACCGGCATGGCCATGGCGCCGGAGCAGATCGGGATCGGGATCCGCCGCTTCTTCACGGAGCCGGGTGTCGACCCGTACGACACCGTCGAGTGGGAGAAGCGCGACTCCCGCATCCCCAACTACAAGGACGGCACCGACGCCTTCTTCCAGCCCGGGGTGGAGTTCCCCACGACCTGGTCGCAGAACGCCACCAACATCGTGGCCCAGAAGTACTTCCGGGGCCCTCTCGGTACCCCGCAACGGGAGTCGTCGCTGCGCCAGGTGATCGACCGGGTCGCCGACACCATCTCCGACTGGGGCACCGCCGACGGCTACTTCGTCGACGCCGCCGAGGCCGAGGCGTTCCGGGCCGAGCTCAAGTACCTGCTCCTGCACCAGCGGGCCGCGTTCAA
>JADLDD010000112.1 GCA_020846855.1 Acidimicrobiia bacterium
GTGCGGGTCGCAGTTGGAGGTGGAGGCGGTGCCGCGTGGGTGCCCGCCCGACTTCGAGTTCCTGCCCGATCTCGACACGTTCTACCGGGAGTGGCTGGGCCGCCCCCTCCCCGACACCGCCGAGTACGAGGACCGGACCCTGACCGCAGTGCGCGAGTGGGCGGGTTGACCCCCACGGAGACACGGTGAAGCCGGCCCCCCTCGACCACGCCGCCCCCACCACGGTGGGGGAGGCGGTCGCCCTCCTCAACGATCCGGAACGCGAGGCCGTGGCCCTGGCCGGCGGCCAGAGCCTCATGCCGATGCTCAACCTCCGGCTGGCCCGCCCCGACCTGCTCGTCGACCTGACCCGGGTCGAGGGCCTAGACCACATCCGGGAGAGCGCGGGTTGGATCGAGATGGGGGCGATGGCCACGAAGCGGGCCGTCGAGCGCTCGAGCCTCGTGCGTGAGCGCCAGCCGATGTGGCACGAGGCGACCCTCCAGATCGGCCATCCTCAGATCCGCAACCGCGGCACGGTCGGAGGATCGATGGCCCAGGCCGACCCCGCGGCCGAGTACCCCGCCGCCGCCGTCGCCCTCGGTGCCGAGGTCAGGGCCGTCGGCCCGTCGGGGGAGCGGACCATCCCCGCCACCGAGTTCTTCCTCGGCTACCTCACCACCGCGCTCGCGCCCGGCGAGATCCTGACCGAGGTCCGGGTGCCGGTGATTCCGCCGGGGCGGGGCTGGGCGTTCCGCGAGGTGTGCCGGCGCCACGGCGACTTCGCGATGGCCGGCACCGCGGTGACCGTCGACCTCGACGCCTCGGGCCGGTGCACCGCGACCCGGATCGCGCTCTTCGGTGTGGGGCCGGTGCCGGCCCGCGCCGTCGAGGCCGAGAAGATCGTCGACGGCGAGGCCCCCGGGGAAGAGATCTTCGAACGGGCCGGGAGGGCGGCGGCGGGCGCCATCGACGAGCCCCTCGCCGACGTGCACGCCTCGGCCGACTACCGGCGCCACCTCGCGGCGGTCCTGACCGGCCGCGCGCTGGCCCAGGCGGCGACCCGGGCCGGTCGACCGGAGGGGTCGTGACGTGATCGGTGACCGCAGGATCCGGGTGTCGGTGAACGGCACCGCCTACGAGGTCGGGGTCGAGCCCCGCACGACGCTGGTCGACTTCCTCCGCGCCGACCTCGGCCTGACCGGCACCCACGTCGGGTGCGAGCACGGGGTGTGCGGCGCGTGCACCGTCCTCGTCGACGGCCTGGCCGTGAGGTCGTGCCTCATGCTGGCCGTGCAGGCCGACGGCAGCGAGATCACGACCGTGGAGGGGCTCGAGGGCCCCGAGGGCGAGTTGCACCCCATCCAGGAGGCGTTCCTTGAGGAGCACGGCCTCCAGTGCGGCTTCTGCACCCCCGGCTTCCTGATGGCCACCTACGAGATGCTCACCGACGACCCGAAGCCCGACGAGGACGAGATCATGGAGGTCCTCGGCGGCCAGATCTGCCGCTGCACCGGGTACCAGGGCATCCGCCGCGCCGTCGACTGCGCGATCGACAAGCTCGGCGGGACCCGGCCGGCCGACGTGTTCGGAGCCGGCGGGCCGGAGGGCCCCGACGCCCCGGACGCGCCCGACGCCGACCCGGTCGGGGCCGACGGGGCGGGAGAGGGGTCGGCCCGGTGACGGTGGAGATCCCGAAGCGAATCGACCAGCTCCCCAACCCCGAGCCGCGCTACATCGGGAAGCGGGTGACCCGGCGCGAGGACGCCGCGCTGCTGACCGGTCGGGTCGAGTTCATCGACGACGTCGCGCTGCCGCGGATGCTCCACGCCGCCATCCTGCGCAGCCCCTTCGCCCACGCCCGGATCCGTTCGATCGACACGAGCGAGGCCGAGGCGATGCCCGGGGTCGAGGCCGTGGTGACCGGCGCCGACGCCCTGCGCTGGCAGCGGGTGTCCGGGTCGTCGCCCGACGGGTGGGGAGGGCGCTGCCCGGCCGTCGAGAAGGTCACGTTCGTGGGCGAACCGGTGGCGGCGGTGGCGGCCACCAGCCGCTACCTGGCCGAGGACGCCCTCGAGCGCATCGAGGTCGACTACGAGCCGCTCGAGCCGGTCGTCGATCCCTTCGCCGCCATGGAGGAGGGGAGCCCGTTGGTCATGGAGGCCAACGGGACCAACGTGATGATGCACCGGGTCTTCACGTGGGGCGAGGTCGACGAGGCGTTCGATACCGCGGCCCACGTGTTCACCGAGCGCTTCCGCTGGAACCGGGTCGGCGCCAACCCGATGGAGACCTTCGGGACGGTCTGCGAGTGGGACCCCGTCACGCTCGAGATGACGGTCCGGGGGGCGATCCAGTCGGCCTCGTTCATGGGCCTCGGCCGGGCCGCCACGTTCGGCCTGCCCACGAACCTCGTGAACGTCAAGGCCAACGCGCACGGGGGGAGCTTCGGCGGCAAGGGCGGAGGCCGCGGCATCGACATCGCGGCCATGCTGTCGCGCAAGGCCGGCGGGCGGCCGGTCAAGTGGATCGAGGACCGCGTCGAGTACCTCACGTCGGGCGGGAGCCAGGCCTGGGACCGCCACTACGAGGCCGCGCTCGCGGTCGACGCCGACGGTCGCATGACCGGGTTCCGCGTCACGCTCGTCGACGACCTCGGAGCCAACGGCGAGGGCTACGGGTCCATCTCCGCGGCCAAGCCCCTCACGGCCTTCACCGGCCCGTACACGATCCCGGCCGCCGGGTACGACCTCGCGCTCGTCGCCACCAACAAGCTCCCCTCGGGCCCCTACCGCGGCATGGGGCCGCCGCCCCACTTCATGGTGCTCGAGCAGCTCGTCGACATCGCGGCCCGCGCCCTCGGCGTCGACCCGGCCGAGCTCCGCCGGCGCAACTTCATCCCGCCCGAGGCGTTCCCGTACACGATCCCCAGCGGCAACGAGTACGACAGCGGCAGCTACGAGGAGGTCCTCGACGCCGCCCTGGCCCTCGCCGGCTACGACGACCTGCTCCGCTGGCGCGACGCGGCCCGGGCCGACGGCCGCCTCGTGGGCGTGGGGGTCGCGACCGCGGTCGAGCCCGGCGTCTTCGACTGGAACGCGTACGCCACGGTGGGCCTGCCCCAGACCGGCGTGCCCGAGGGTGCCACCGTGAGCTTCGACATCCGGGGCTGCGCCACCGTACGGGTCGGCTTCGCCATGGAGGGCCAGGGCCAGTACACGCTGGTGAGCCAGGTCGTCGCCGACTACTTCGCCCTCGACATCGATTCGGTGCGGGTCATCCAGCTCGACACCCTGGCCGCGCCGCCCTCGTTCGGCCCGGGCGGCAGCCGCCTCGGGGTGGCGATCACGGGGGCCGTCCTCGGCGCCTGCGAGCGCCTGGCCGAGAAGATGCGGACGGTGGTGGCGGGGTTGATGCAGACCACCCCCGAGACCATCGAGCTGCGTGGGGGGCGGTTCGGGATCCCGGGCGTGCCCGAGGCCCAGATGTCCCTCGCCCAGGTGGCCGGAACGATGCTGGCCCGCAGCGACCTGCTCCCGCCCGGGATGGATCCGCTCCCGGAGGCCACCTACGTCTGGACCGCGCCCGATCGCACCCCCGCCGACGAGATGGGGCGGGCCAAGAGCTACCTGACCGCGGCCCAGGCCGTCCACGTGGTCGCGGTCGAGATCGACCCCGACACCGGCCAGGTGGAGATCGTCAAGTACGCCCTGGCCGACGACTGCGGCACCCGGCTCAACCCGGTGGTGGTCGAGGGTCAGACCGACGGCGGCATCGCGCAGGGGATCGGCGCCGCGCTCTACGAGCAGTACGTCTACGACGACGAGGGCCAGCCGCTGACCGCCAGCTTCATGGACTACCTCATCCCCACCATCGCCGAGGTGCCCCGTTCCGACAAGGCGGCGGTGGTGACCCCGTCGCCGTTCACCGCGCTCGGTGCGAAGGGCTGCGGTGAGGGGGCGATCCACACAACCCCGGCGGCGGTGATGTGCGCGATCAACGACGCCCTCGCACCCCTGGGCGTGCGAGCCCGGGAGACGCCGGCCACGCCCGAGCGGCTCTGGCGGCTGATCTCCGGGGCCGGCGTAGGTGCGAGCGGGTCGACGGGCGAGGAAAGGGAGCAGTCGTGAGCGATCACTTCGTGGCGATGACCGAGTGCCACTTCATGAACCCCCAGACGATGATGGAGGTCGTCAACTACTACCCGAACGCCAAGCGCTGGTGGAAGAGCGTCGACGGCGTGCTCCGGGCCTGGACGGGCCCGGAGGGGATCCGGGGCACCAAGGGCCTGCCCGTCGCCGAGACCCTCGTCCGCTACATGGACGAGGCCGAGGTCGACGTCGCGTTCTGCCTCCGCGAGGGGATGATGGACGTGAGCGGGGGGGTCGTCTCGTTCTCGACCAACCAGTTCATGCTCGAGCAGATCAAGCCGTACCCCGACCGCCTCTACCTGGAGGCGATGGTGGGGCCGATCCTGCGGCGCGGGGTCGAGCACGCGGTGTGGGAGCTCGAGTTCCTGGTGGAGGAGCACGGCGCCCGGCTCTGCAAGGTCTACCAGCCCGAGGACATCGGTCCGCTCGACGACCCCCGGATGTGGCCGTTCTACGAGAAGGCCTGCGA
>JADLDD010000113.1 GCA_020846855.1 Acidimicrobiia bacterium
CCGTCGGCTAGGTTTCCCGCCACAACTCAAGCGCCACAGACCTCCGGTCCCTCGAGCGGTTAGCGCCGAGGGGTAATCGGTCCTCCGGGCCGGCCGGACGAGGCGACCTCCTGGACGACGGGGCGTCACCGCGGGTCTGCGGCGCCCCGTCTCGTCGTCTCCGGGCCCTCCCACGGTGGGGGTCCCGGCGGCTGAACGAACTTCAGGAGAGCAACCACCCATGGCGCGACCCGAGAAGACGGCGGTCGTCGAGGAGATCCGCACCAAGCTGACGAACGCCGACGCGGCGGTCCTCACCGAGTACCGGGGCCTTACCGTGTCCGAGCTGGCGGAGCTCCGGGCGGCGCTGCGCCCGGCGGGCACCGAGTACAAGGTCTTCAAGAACACGCTCGCCCGCCGTGCGGTCGAGGCCGCCGACCTCGGCGACATGACTCCGATGCTCGAGGGCCCGGTGGCGATCGCGTTCGTGGCCGGCGACGCCGTCGACGCGGCCAAGGCCCTGCGCGAGTTCGGGCGTGCCAACCCGGCCCTGGTGGTCAAGGGTGGACTGCTCGGCGGCCGGGTCATCGACGCCGCCGAGGTCGCGGCGCTGGCCGACGTCGAGCCGCGTGAGGTCCTCCTCGCCCGTCTGGCCGGGGGCTTCCAGGCGCCGATGACGCGTGCGGCCGGCCTCTTCCAGGCCTTCACCCGCAACCTCGCCTACGGCGTGAAGGCGCTGATCGACCAGCGGGTCGCCGCTGTCGACGAAGCCCCGCCGGTCACCGCCGAGGCTCCCGCGGAAGAAGCCGAGGCGTCGGCGGCTGCCGACGAGGCCCCGGCCGAGGAGACCCCCGCGGCCGAGGCGCCGGCCGACGAGGCCCCCGCGGCCGAGGCGCCGGCCGACGACGCGCCCGCGGGCGGCGACGCCGAGCCCGCGGCCGACTAGCCCCCGAAGGGGGCCGTCCGGCCCCGCCCGATCCCGTCCGGAACATCCAGCACCGAACCAGGAGATGCGACACCGATGGCAACCATGAGCACCCAGGAGCTCCTCGACGTCTTCAAGGGCATGACGGTCCTCGAGCTCAACGAGTTCCTCAAGGCCTTCGAGGAGGAGTTCGACGTCACCGCGGCCGCTCCGGTCGCCGTGGCCGCCGGACCCGCCGCGGCCGGTCCCGCCGCCGGTGGCGAGGCGGCCGAGGAGCAGGACGAGTTCGACGTGATCCTCGCCGCCGCCGGCGACAAGAAGATCAACGTCATCAAGGAGGTCCGGGCCCTCACCAGCCTCGGCCTGAAGGAGGCGAAGGAGCTCGTCGACTCGGCGCCCAAGCCCGTGCTCGAGAAGGCCTCGAAGGCCGACGCCGAGAAGGCCAAGGAGCAGCTCGAGGGCGCCGGCGCCACCGTCGAGCTCAAGTAGCGACGGCCCGGTCGGCGGTCGCGCCGGCTCGCGCCGCGGATCCCGGGAACCTTGACCTGAGGGGTCCGTCGTCGTATCCTGCCCGCGTCAAGGCGCCTGCGGGCGCCCCCTTGGCGTGCCGTTTGCGCGCCTGGCGAGCGCGGGATAGGATCACCAGAGCCGTGTTCCTCCGCCCCACTCCGTGCTGATCCCCTTGCCCGTGTTCCGCGCGCGCCCGGATCGCTCCGGGCGGCTCCGCGTTCCCGACCGGCGGCCGGCGACGCGGACCTCTCCCCTCGAAGAGGAGTGACCTTGGCTCGTCTCGCGCCCCGTGAGCGTTTCTCGTTCTCGAAGCTCCGCGAGGTCCTCGCGCTGCCCGACCTGATCGCGGTCCAGCGGGAGTCCTTCGAGTGGTTCCTCGACCAGGGTGTCGCCTCGGTCCTGGCCGACATCTCGCCGATCGAGGACTTCACCGGCCAGCTCAAGCTCGAGCTCTCGGATCACGTCTTCGACCCGCCCAAGCACTCGGAGCTCGAGTGCCGCGAGCGCGACGTCACCTACGCCCGGCCGCTCTTCGTCACCGCCAACTTCCTCAACGCCCAGACGGGGGAGCTCAAGGAGCAGACCGTCTTCATGGGCGACTTCCCGATGATGACGGAGCGGGGCACGTTCATCATCAACGGCACCGAGCGGATCGTCGTGAGCCAGCTCGTGCGCTCGCCGGGCGTCTACTTCGACATCACCCCCGACAAGACGTCGCCCGAGAAGGAGGTGGTCAGCGCCAAGATCATCCCCGGTCGCGGCGCCTGGCTCGAGTTCGAGGTCGACAAGAAGGACGTCGTCTACGTCCGCGTCGACCGCAAGCGCAAGCAGCCGGTGACGGTGCTCCTGCGGGCCCTGGAGCTCGGCGAGACCGACGACGACCTGCTCAACCTGATCCTCGACGAGTCCGGCCGCCCCTACGAGGCGATGCGCAACACCCTCGAGAAGGACCACACCACCACCGCCGACGAGGCCTTCATCGACATCTACCGGAAGCTGCGTCCGGGCGAGCCGCCCACCGCCGACTCGGCCCGGAACCTGATCCAGAGCCTGTTCTTCAGCACCAAGCGCTACGACATGGCCAAGGTCGGGCGCCACAAGGTCATCAAGAAGCTGCGCCACGAGTACGGCGTCCTGCCCCTCCGCCAGCTCGGCATCGACGCCCCCACCGGTCAGCCCGACGCCGAGGAGTCGACCCTGTCGAAGGCCGACATCCTCGCCACCGTGTCCTACCTGGTGAAGCTCAACAACAAGGACGCCGGCTACTTCCCCGACGACATCGACCACTTCGGCAACCGGCGGGTCCGGTCGGTGGGCGAGCTGATCCAGAACCAGGTCCGGGTCGGCCTCAGCCGCATGGAGCGGGTCGTGCGCGAGCGCATGACCACCCAGGACGTCGAGGCGATCACCCCGCAGACGCTGATCAATATCCGCCCGGTGGTGGCGGCGATCAAGGAGTTCTTCGGGTCCAGCCAGCTCAGCCAGTTCATGGACCAGACGAACCCGCTCACGGGCCTCACCCACAAGCGCCGGCTGTCGGCCCTGGGTCCGGGCGGCCTGTCGCGTGAGCGGGCGGGCTTCGAGGTCCGCGACGTCCACCCGAGCCACTACGGCCGCATGTGCCCGATCGAGACCCCCGAGGGTCCGAACATCGGCCTGATCGGCTACCTGTCCACGTACGCCCGGATCAACCGGTTCGGCTTCATCGAGACGCCCTACCGGCGGGTCGAGAAGGGCCGCGCCACGGACGAGATCGAGTACCTCGCCGCCGACGACGAGGACGACAAGATCATCGCCCAGGCCAACGCCCGGGTCGACAACAACGGCCGCTTCCTCGACGAGCGGGTCCTGGCCCGGGCCGGCCGGGGTGAGATCGCCTACGTCGAGGCGTCCGAGATCGAGTACATGGACGTGTCGCCGAAGCAGATCGTCTCGGTCGCCACCGCGATGATCCCGTTCCTCGAGCACGACGACGCCAACCGGGCCCTGATGGGCGCCAACATGCAGCGGCAGGCCGTGCCGCTGCTCCGGGCCACGGCCCCGTTCATCGGGACGGGCGTGGAGGGCCGCGCCGCCCGCGACGCCGGCGAGCTCGTGATCGCCCCCGCCGCCGGCACGGTCGTCGACGTCACGGGGGAGTCGATCACCGTCGACTACCAGGGCGTGGGCAAGGGCGGCAAGAACGCCAAGACGACCCACCGCCTGTCGAAGTTCCGCCGTTCGAACCAGGGCACCTGCATCAACCAGCGCTCCCTGGTCGAGATCGGCGACTCCGTCAAGGCCGGCGACGTCCTCGCCGACGGGCCGTCGACCCACCACGGCGAGCTGGCGCTGGGCAAGAACCTGCTGGTCGCGTTCATGCCGTGGCGGGGCCACAACTACGAGGACGCCATCGTCATCTCCGAGCGCCTCGTGCGTGACGACGTCCTCACCTCGATACACATCGAGGAGCACGAGATCGACGCCCGCGACACGAAGCTCGGCGCCGAGGAGATCACCCGCGACATCCCGAACCTCTCGGAGGAGATCCTCAAGGACCTCGACGAGCGCGGCATCGTCCGCATCGGCGCCGAGGTCGGTCCCGGCGACGTCCTGGTCGGCAAGGTCACCCCCAAGGGCGAGACCGAGCTGACCCCCGAGGAGCGGCTCCTGCGGGCCATCTTCGGCGAGAAGGCCCGGGAGGTCCGCGACACGTCGCTGAAGGTGCCGCACGGCGAGACGGGCAAGGTCATCGACGTCCGGGTGTTCCGCCGCGAGAGCGGCGACGAGTTGCCCCCCGGCGTCAACGAGCTGGTCCGGGTCTACGTGGCCCAGAAGCGCAAGATCAGCGAGGGCGACAAGCTCGCCGGCCGCCACGGCAACAAGGGCGTGATCGCCAAGATCCTGCCCGTCGAGGACATGCCGTTCCTCGCCGACGGCACGCCGGTCGACATCGTCCTGAACCCCCTCGGCGTCCCGAGCCGCATGAACGTAGGCCAGGTTCTGGAGGCCCACCTGGGCTACGCGGCCCGCCACGGTTGGAAGGGCGTGGGCACGGCCCCGCGCAGCGACCGCACCACGAACCCGGTCGTCGAGCCCGCGGTGTGGGTGTCGAGCCCCGTCTTCGACGGCGCCCACTGGGACGACGACGAAGCCGACGTGACCGGCCGCGTCAAGCCGATCCAGGAGATCCTCGAGGAGCTCCACCCCGACGGGGCGCACGGCCAGCGCCTGATCGGCACCGACGGCAAGGCCACGCTCTACGACGGGCGGACCGGCCAGCCCTTCGACAACCCGATCACCGTCGGCTACGTCTACATCCTGAAGCTCTCCCACCTCGTCGACGACAAGATCCACGCCCGGGCCACCGGGCCGTACTCGATGATCACCCAGCAGCCGCTGGGCGGTAAGGCACAGTTCGGGGGTCAGCGCTTCGGCGAGATGGAGGTGTGGGCCCTCGAGGCGTACGGCGCCGCGTACGCCCTCCAGGAGATCCTGACCATCAAGTCCGACGACGTGCTCGGGCGGGTGAAGGTCTACGAGGCGATCGTCAAGGGCGACAACATCCCCGACCCGGGGATCCCCGAGAGCTTCAAGGTCCTCATCAAGGAGATGCAGGCCCTGTGCCTCAACGTCCGCGTCATCGACGCCGCGGGCGAGGAGGTGCAGATCCGGGAGCTCGACGAGGACGCCTTCCGGACCACGGAGTCGCTCGGCATCGACCTGTCCCGCCCGGAGCGCGGCACCGACGAGGAAGACGAGCGCCGCCGCCAGCCCGCCTACTGATCCCGGCTCCGACCCCGGCCGGCCCCGGGCGCGAACCCCGCCACGAACCCCGCCACGAACGCCCACCGAGAACAGCAGCCCTGGAGGGATGCACACGTGGAAGTCAACGACTCCGACCGCCTCTCCATAGCCCTGGCCACCGCCGACCAGATCCGTACCTGGTCGAACGGCGAGGTCAAGAAGCCCGAGACGATCAACTACCGCACGCTCAAGCCCGAGAAGGACGGCCTCTTCTGCGAGAAGATCTTCGGCCCGACCAAGGACTGGGAGTGCTACTGCGGTAAGTACAAGCGCGTCCGGTTCAAGGGCATCATCTGCGAGCGGTGCGGCGTCGAGGTGACGCGCTCGAAGGTGCGGCGCGAGCGGATGGGCCACATCGAGCTGGCCGCCCCCGTCACGCACATCTGGTACTTCAAGGGCGTCCCGAGCCGGCTGGGCTACCTGCTCGACATCGCCCCCAAGAGCCTCGAGAAGGTCATCTACTTCGCCGCCCACCTCATCACCTGGGTCGACGAGGACCGCCGCCACGAGGAGCTCCCTAACGTCGAGGCCGAGCTGCGCGAGGAGATGGCCGACGTCGAGCGCGACCGCGACCTGCGCATCGAGCAGCGCTTCCAGGGCCTCGAGACCGACCTGGCCGAGGCCGAGGAGCGCGGGGCCAAGGAGGCCGAGCTCAACAAGCTGCGCAAGGCGTCGGAGAAGGAGATCGAGGAGCTGCGCGAGGAGGCCGAGCTCGAGCTCGAGCACCTCCGCGCCGTCTGGGACACCTTCCGCGGCCTGGCCCCGAAGAAGCTCGTCGACGACGAGCGCATCTGGCGGGAGCTGCGCGACCGCTTCGGCGAGTACTTCGCCGGGGGCATGGGCGCCGAGGCCGTCAAGGACCTGATCAGCCGCCTCGACCTCCCGGCCGAGGAGACCTCCCTCAAGGAGGTCATCGCCACCGCCAAGGGCCAGCGCAAGGCCAAGGCCATCAAGCGCCTGAAGGTGATCTCGGCGTTCAACCGCCTCGGCGACGACGGCCGGCCGCTCAACTCGCCGATGGGCATGGTCCTCGACGCCGTCCCGGTGATCCCGCCCGACCTGCGGCCGATGGTCCAGCTCGACGGGGGCCGCTTCGCCACCTCCGACCTCAACGACCTCTACCGGCGGGTGATCAACCGCAACAACCGCCTGAAGCGGCTCCTCGACCTCGGCGCGCCCGAGATCATCATCAACAACGAGAAGCGCATGCTCCAGGAGGCCGTCGACGCCCTGTTCGACAACGGTCGCCGCGGCCGGCCCGTCACGGGCGCGGGGAACCGGGCCCTCAAGTCGCTCTCCGACATGTTGAAGGGCAAGCAGGGGCGGTTCCGCCAGAACCTGCTCGGCAAGCG
>JADLDD010000114.1 GCA_020846855.1 Acidimicrobiia bacterium
CCGTTCGGAGGTCGGAGCCCGTGCTGGTCTGCCACTGCATGGCCGTGAACGACGAGACGATCCGCAACACCATCGCGGCCGGCGCGCGCGACGCCCACGACGTGGCGGAGATGTGCGGCGCCGGCAGCCGCTGCGGCGGTTGCGTCCCCGCGATCCTGGAGCTCCTCCGGGAGGCAGCGGCCGAGGAGCGCCGCGACGTGCAGGCCCCCGCCGCCTGACGCGAGCCCGTCAGGCCGGTCGGCACCGGCGGGCGCCGGCCCCGGTGTCAGAGCCGGACGGTCAGGCCGGGTGCTCCGAGGCGATGCAGAACTCGTTGCCCTCCGGGTCGGCCATCACCCGCCAGGTGAAGCCCATGATCTCGTGGGTCTCCACGAGCGACCCGCCGAGCGCCTCGACGCGGGCCTGGGCCTCGTCGAGGTCGGCCACGCCGGTGTCGAGGTGCACCCGGTTCCGGCCGGCCTTGCGGTCGGCGACGAGTTGGAGCGCGACCGACACCCCACCCTCGTGCTGCGGCGCGAGCCACACGAAGAAGCCCGGGACCTCGCGGGCGACGCCCACGCCGAGCAGCTCACGCCAGAAAGTCGTGGAGCGCTCCAGGTCGTTGACGTTGATGACGACGGCGCCCACCCGGGGCACGGGATCCGCCATGGCGCACCTCGCTCGTCTCGGGATCGAACCCGGCCCGCGGGACCGTAGCCCGGCCGCGGGATCGAGCCAAGGTGTCGATCGAACGTCCGGGCGCCATGACCCCGGGTCCGGCCTCCGGGTCGGGCCCCACGGCCTCCGGCGGGTCATGGAGGCCGGACGGTGTGGTCGCGGCTACGGCGCGGCGGCCCGGCCGAGCCGGACCCGGCGCAGGAGCTGGGCATTGAGCGCCACCACGATGGTGGACACGCTCATCAGCACCGCCGCGATCGCCGGGGGCATGGCGACCCCGGCCCAGGCCAGTGCTCCCGCCGCCAGCGGGATGGCGACGACGTTGTACCCCGAGGCCGCGGGCCTGGAGCTCGGCGACCTTGGCGGCCTTGTCCGCCGGGGCCCGTGGCGTGATCCCGCTCCGGGGAACTGCGCCAGGATGGGCGCCGTGCTCCACGACCCGGCGACGTGGCCGCCCCGGTGCCCACGGCACTCCCGGCGGGACGGTGCGGGTCCGGCGATCCGTGTGCGCCGGCGGCTGCGGTCGCCGCCGAGAGGATGCTCGAGAAGGTCCTGACCGACCGCGTGAGGAGGCAACCATGCCGTACACCGTCGACTTCGCGAACGTATCGACCGTCGGCCTGGAGTCGTCGCCGGTGGCGGCGGCCCTGGCCGGCCTGCGCGCCAACGAGGCGCGGTACTTCAAGAACAAGTACGACCACGACTTCACCGTCGAGGCGGCCGCCGAGGCCGGGGAGATCGTCGAGTACGTGCACCGCGTCGTGAAGGCGGAGCGCGACATCGTGATCGCGTCGCCGCCCCTCGAGGCGACGACCTTCGAGGTCGACGGCCTGCGCTGGTCCTACGTGTTCTACGAGAGCGGGCTCTCGATCAACGTCCTCTACTCGCTCGACCCGGCGGGGAAGCGGGCCGTCGGGTTCAAGCTCTCCGACGGGATGGACGTGCCCGCCGAGCTCTCGTCGTTCAAGTTCGCCCGGCAGAGGTCGAAGCTGGCCGGCACCATCCGCGGCTCGTACTTCGTGATCAAGGGCGAGCACTAGCCCGATCGGCCGCCCTCCCACCATCCGCGCCGCCGCGGGCGTCGGGGGCCGCACCGCCGCCGGGGAGCGCGGTCGTCGGGGCGTGCTCAGAACGGGAGCTTGTCGGCCTGGAGGCGGCGGAGCTCGTCGAACATGGCCCGGCACGAGGCCTCGTCGGGCGGCGAGCACGGGTCCTCCACCACGGCGCGGAACGCGAGGTCGGGGTCGCCCTGGATCGCCGCGTCGACCACGAGGTCCTGGAGCGCCACCTGGGTGGCGACCCAGCCGGCGAGCGGCTCGCCGAGCGGCGGCATCACGTCGGGGTGGATCCCTCCTCCGTCGACGGTGGCGCCGACCTCGACGATCGCACCCTCGGCCACGTCGGGGAGGAAGCCGCGGTTGGGCACGTTGACGGCCATGATCCACCGGGGCCGGTCGTTCCACATCGCGTCGACGATGTCGACGACCTCCTCCGGCGAGTGGCCGCCCAGGTGCAGCGGCACCGGTACCCGGGTGTCGGCCGCCCAGGCCGCCAGGCGCTCGGCGATCCGCATGGCCGGCTCGTGGAAGTCGAGCGGCGTGGGCATCCAGGCGGCCGCGTCGAGCGCGAAGGGCAGGTACTCGCCGATGTGGCTGTCGACGGAGCAGGCCACCAACCCGTAGGTCCGGGCGACGTGGGCCACCAGCGGCACGTAGCGGAACTCCACCAACGCCGAGCCGAGGAAGGTGCGGTCGGCGAGCCGCATCGCCGCCTGGACGGCCGGCCGGAAGTCGAAGTACGGGCGGTCGTAGATCGCCTTCAGGCGGGACAGCAGGTCCTCGCCGGAGCGACGGTCGGTGAGCTCGGTGTAGAAGGTGAAGTGGTTGATCCCCGACGCCTTGGCGGCGATGTCGCGGTGCTTCATCCGTAGCATGCGCGCCACCCGCCGTACGCCGAGCGGCATCTCGTGGCACATGCCCACGTTGTGCACCTTCGTGGCCCGGTTGATCGCGAGGGTGACACGGCTCATCGGGTTCGTGAGGTTGATCAGGAACGCGTCGGGGGCGTACTTCTCGATGTCGGCGCAGATGCCGAGCGTGTTCCCGATCGACCGCAACGAGTGGAACACCGCGCCGGGCCCGCCGTTCTCGCCGGTGATGGCGCGGGCGCCGTGGGCCTTGGGTACCTCGTAGTCCTGGCGCCAGTGCTCGAAGCGCCCGAACTCGGCGCTGGAGAGGACGAAGTCGGCCCCGTCGAGCGCCTCGGCCGGGTCGGTGGTCCGGTCGAGCACCACCCGGGCGCCGGTCGCGGCGTTCAGCTTGCACGCGAACCGGTACGCCCGTTCGAGCCGGGCCTCGTCCACGTCGTGCAGCA
>JADLDD010000115.1 GCA_020846855.1 Acidimicrobiia bacterium
AGGTGGACCGGAACCCGCCGTAGATCTCGCTGGAGGGGAACACGAGGCCGCGCCGCTTGGCGAGGTTGACTATCCGCTCCATGCGGTCGGGGTTGGCCATGACCGATCGATGCTACAAGCCGCACCGCCCGCCCGGCGGATCGCCAATTCCCCAGCGCGTTGCACTCGACCACACCACAGGGGGGTCGATCGCAACATGCTCGGGACTACGGATCGCCATTTCCCCAGCGCGTTGCGCTCGACCACACCCCAGGGGGGTCGATCGCAACATGCTGGGGGCGTCAGAGGAGGGCTGCGCTGCGGAGGCGGCGCTCCAGGTGGTACTCGATCGCGGCGACGCCCAGGTGCTCGACCTCGCGGGCGACGTCGGGCTCGGGCGGCTCGTCGAGGACCCGGCCGAGCTCGCCACCCAGGATCCGCCTGATCGTCTCGAGGGCGGCGGGCCGGGAACGCAGGCCGCCGGCCGAGGTGCAACGAGGGCAACGGACGCCGCCCTCGCCGAGGTCGAGGGCGGCGAACGGCGCTCCGGCCCCGCAGGCGACGCACCCGTCGAGGATGGGCTGGACACCTTCGAGCGCCAGGAGCTTCCAGAAGAACGCCGGGGCCACCAGGGGCGACGGCCGGGTCGAGAGCGTGCGCAGGGCGCCGAGCAGCATGGCGTACAGGGGGGCGTTCCGCTCCCGCTCCGGGGAGACGGCGTCGACGGCCTCCAGCATCGACACCGCGTGCGTCAGCGCCCCGTAGTGCTCGCGCAGGGCCCGGAACGCGTCGACGGTCTCCACCTGGGTGACCACGTCGAGCTCGCGACCCCGGTAGAGCTGCACCGCCACGTGGCTGGTGGGTTCGAGGCGGCCGCCGAAGCGGCTCCCACTGCGGCGGACGCCCTTGGCCACGGCCCGGACCCGCCCGTTCACCTGCGTGAACAGGGTGACTATCCGGTCGGCCTCCCCCAGCTTGACCGTGCGCAGCACGACGCCCCGGTCGCGGTAGAGGGACATGACACGAGTGTAATTCCGGCCCCCATCGGCCGGGGGTCCGGGACCGCCCGGCCCGGCGTCACCAGCGCCAGCGGGTCGCCCTCCGGGCGAAGTCGTCCTCACGCTCGATGATCCCGAACGCCTGCTCGGGCGTGACCTCGAACACGGCGTTGCCGCGGAAGAACCCCGCCATCTCGGCGTGGACCTCCGGGTCGTCCCAGTACTTGCGGGCCCAGGCGCCGGCCGCGGCGTCGACGGCCGCGGCATCGGCCTCGGGGTCGGCCCGGCGGGCGAGGCCCTCGACCGACACGCACTCCACCGTGTCGTCGACCGCGAACGAGCACCGCGGGTTCTCGGCCAGGTTCCGCGCCTTGCGCGAGTCGGGCGAGGAGGAGAACCAGAAGCGCTCGGCGTCGGGCAGCCACACGCCCCAGACCGGCATGGCGTGCGGACGAGCCCGGGCCGAGGCGGTGACGACCCAGTAGTTGCGGCTCGCTACGAGGCGCTCCTCCGCCCACTCCCACGGCAGGGCGCCGTCGAGGTCGGTGGGCACCCCGTAGGCGGCCATCGCGGGACGTTCGATCGAGGGCACGGATGAAACGCTACCCCCGGCTCACCTGCGGCCCCGGCCCCCCCACGATGCGGCGCGGACCCCAGTGCCCCCACGCCGCCGCCCCGGTCAGGCGTCGAGGCCGCCGAAGCGACGGCGGCGGCCCTGGTAGCGACGAACGGCGTCGAAGAGGTCGTCGCGGCGGAAGTCGGGCCAGAGCACGTCGGTGAAGACGAGCTCCGAGTATGCGCTCTCCCACAGCAAGAAGTTGGAGAGCCGGTACTCGCCCGACGTCCGGATCACCAGGTCGGGATCGGGCATGTCGGGCGCGTAGAGGCGCCGGGCCAGCACCTTGTCGTCGATGCGCTCGGGATCGAGCTTCCCGTCGGCGGCTTCGGCGGCCAGCGCCCGGACGGCGTCGACGATCTCGGCCCGGCCTCCGTAGTTGAACGCGAAGCTGAGAGTCATGCGGCGGTTCCGCCGCGTGAGCTCTTCGGTCTCCTCGATCCGCCGGCGCAGCCGACCCGGCACCCGGCCCCCGCGCCGGCCCAGGAAGCGGACCCGCACCTGCCGCTGGTGCATCTCGTCGCGGCGCCGCAGGAGCAGGCTCTCGTTGAAGCGCATGAGGAAGCGCACCTCGTCGAGCGGGCGGCGCCAGTTCTCGGTGGAGAACGCGAAGACCGTCAGCCACGAGAGGCCGAGCTCGAGCGCGCCCTCGACGGTGTCGAAGAGCGCTTCCTCGCCGGCGGCATGGCCGTCGGTGCGCTTCAGGCCCCGGCGCTCGGCCCAGCGGCCGTTGCCGTCCATGACGATCGCGACGTGGCCGGGCACCCGGCGAAGGTCGATCCCGTCCACCACGGAGGGCACGCTACCCGCGCCCCACCCGGTACCCCCGACCGCCGGCACCTATCCGACGACGAGCGTGCCCTTCATCCCGGCCGCCTCGTGACCCGGGATCGTGCAGTAGAAGTGGTAGGTACCGGCCTCGAGCTCGACCTTCTTGGAGGCCGTCTGCCCCTGGCTGACCTTGGGCACCAGGAAGCCGTCGACGTCGTGGATGGCGAGGTCGTGGGTGGCCTCGGTGCTCGTGACCTCGAGCTCCAGGATCCCCGACGGCGCGCTGACCTGGTCGGGGGTGAACTTGAAGTTCTTGGCCTTGAAGGCGAGCACCTTCACCGGCGGGCCCTTCGGTTCCACGTACTTGGAGGTGTCGACGCCACCGCCCGAACCGCAGGCCGTGCCGGCCACGGCGGCGGCGACCGCCAGGCCGGCCAGGACGAGCAGCGTGCGGGAGCGGCGTCGGGGACGAGGCTCGACGGACCCCGCCACGTCAGGCACCGCCGCCCGTGGTGGACGCGGCCGGGGTGTCGCCGCCGGCCGGGGCCGAGGTGGCCGGGGTAGCTCCGCCCGCCGGGGCCGAAGTGGCCGGGGTAGCTCCGCCGGCCGGGGCCTCACCGCC
>JADLDD010000116.1 GCA_020846855.1 Acidimicrobiia bacterium
ACGGCCGGCGATGCAACCGCCGCCGGCGCCGCCGCCCGGACGCCCGGCGATGGGGCCGGGCCGAAGGTCGCCGAAACGGCCGCTGACGCCGTGGCCGCCGCGACCGGCGATGGGGTCGCCGAGAGGGGCGCCCGCGCCGCCGCCGCTGCCGCGACCGGCGATGCTGTCGCCGGGAGGGGTGCCGCTGTCACCGGCGAGGAGGACGGCCCGAGGCCCGCCGGATCGGCCGCCGAGTCGCCCGCCGATGCCGCCGGGTCCGAGACCGCGGGCCCGGGTACGGTCGACCGTGAGCCCGGGCTCGGGCCGGAGGCGTCGCCGGCGGGACCGGCCGCCGCCGACCACGCCGACCTCGCCACCCTGGTCGAGCGCACTCCACCGTCCCCGCCGCCGGCCCCTGCGACCGCCGCCGGAGCGCCGCCCCGGCCGGCCCCGGCCCGCGCCCCGCGTCGTCACCGCGTGCTGTCGTTCCTGTTCGGGCTGGTCCTCGTCGCCGCCCTGGCCGCCCTGGGCTTCGCGGCGTGGCGGCTGTTCCGGACGCCGACCCACGAGATCCCCGACCAGGCCGGCCTGACCGAGCAGGAGGCCCTCAGCGCCATCGAGGGGTTCAACTGGGACGTGGCGACCGACGTCACCCGGGACGACACCTACGACACCCCCGGTGACGTGGTGCGCACGTCGCCGGTCGCCGGCCGTGACCTGGCCGAAGGCTCGCCGCTCGTCCTCTACGTCTCCGAGGGGCCGGAGTACCGGGTGCTGCCCAACCTGGCCGGCCTCACCGTCGACGACGCCACCGCCGAGCTCACCGAGCTGAGGCGGGTGGTCGGCACGACGACGGAGCAGTACGACGAGGTGGTCGCCGCCGGCATCGTGATCTCCAACAGCGTCGACGGGGCCACGGTGGGTGAGAACGTGCTCCCCGGCACCCCGGTTAGCCTCATCGTGTCGCAGGGCCCGGAGCCCCGCACCGTGCCCGACCTGCGGGGCAAGAGCGAGGACCAGGCCGCCCGCCTGCTCGAGCAGTTCGGCCTGCAGCTCGCGATGGTCGAGCCGGTGCACGACGACGAGGTGGCCGATGGCCTGATCGCCACCCAGACGCCGGCCGCGGCGAGCGAGCTGGAACGGGGTGGGACCGTGTCGGCTGCCTTGTCCCTGGGGCCGGACCTGGTCGCCATGCCCGACCTCGCCGGCCTGACCCTGCCCGAGATCCGCGAGGCCCTCGCCGCCGCCGGACTCGAGGTCGGCGGCCTGCTCGGCTCCACCCAGGGCACGTTCTACGCGGCCAGCGTCGATGGCCGGCAGGTCCAGCCGAACGATCCGGTCCGACGCGGCTCCAGCGTCGACCTCATCGTCTTGTAAATGAGCCCGCAGGCGAGCCCGTCCCGCCGGCCTCACCGCGAACTTTGGTCGCCGGTGAGCAGTGGGTTGCTCACCCGACGCCAAAGTTCGCGGTCGTCGCCCCGGTGAGTCCCGCCGTCCCGTCGGGCCGGTACCCTCGGCGCAGCCGCCCCCGTGCGGAGCCTGCGAGGAGGATACGACGATGGGTTCACTGGACGGGCGCGTCGCCATCATCACCGGCGCCGGGCGCGGCATCGGGCGGGAGCACGCCTTGCTCTTCGCCCGGGAGGGGGCCCGCGTCGTCGTCAACGACACCGGCGGGGGCAACGACGGCTCGGCCTTCTCCGGGGTGGCAGCCCTGGCCCCGGCCGACGCCGTGGCGGCCGAGATCGTCGACGCGGGGGGCCAGGCCGTGGCCAGCCGCGACGACGTCGCCGACTGGTCGGGGGCCGAGAAGCTGGTCGGCACGGCGATCGACGTCTTCGGCGGTCTCGACATCCTGGTGAACAACGCCGGGATCCTGCGCGACCGCCTGCTCGTGAACATGACCGAGTCCGAGTGGGACGACGTCGTGCGGGTCCACCTCAAGGGGCACGTCGCCCCGTCCCACTTCGCCGCCGCCTACTGGCGCGACGAGTTCAAGGCCGGCCGGGGCCGGCCCCGCCACATCGTCACCACGTCGTCGACGTCGGGGCTGATGGCGAACCCCGGCCAGACCAACTACGGCGCCGCCAAGTCGGCGATCGCCACCTTCACGCAGATCGCGGCCAAGGAACTGGCCCGCTACCACGTCAAGGTCAACTGCGTCGCCCCGGCGGCGCGGACCCGCCTGACCATGGCCACCCCCGGCCTCGGTGAGATCATGGAGGTCCGGGAGGGGGTCTTCGACGAGTGGGACCCGGCCAACATCGCGCCACTCGTCGCCTACCTCTCGTCCGAGGAGTGCCTGTTCACCGGCGAGGTGTTCTTCGCCCAAGGCGGTGTGGTCCGCCGGGTCCGGTCGTGGGAGATGGCCGAGGAGGTGCGCTGCGAGCGGGCCTGGTCCGGGGCCGAACTGGCGGCGGTGATGGCGAGGATGGCCGGCGAAGCGTGAGGCGGTCGCCGGTACCATCGGGCCGATGCCCTACGTGTTCCTGTCCGAGGAGTGGATGCTCGAGGCGCGCCTGATCCACGAGCGCCACGGCGGGCGGGCGACCGAGGGTCCGGGGTTGGCGATGAACCTCGTCATCACCGGCGTGCCGTTCGGCGCCGGAGTGGTGGAGAGTCACCTCGACACCCG
>JADLDD010000117.1 GCA_020846855.1 Acidimicrobiia bacterium
GCAGCATCACCCCGTCGAGCCAGCCCGGCCGGCGGCGGCGGCCGGTGTTGGTGCCGAACTCGTGGCCGCGCTCCACCAGGGCCTCTCCGGTGGCGTCGCCGTCGTGCAGCTCGGTGGGGAACGGCCCGCTGCCGACCCGCGTCGTGTACGCCTTGACCACCCCGATCACCCGCTCGATCGCCCGCGGCCCCACCCCGGCGCCGGTGCACACACCGCCGGCGATCGGGTTCGACGACGTGACGAAGGGGTACGTCCCGTGGTCGAGGTCGAGGTAGGTGGCCTGGGCGCCCTCGAAGAGGACCTCCTCCCCGGCGTCGAGCGCCTCGTGGACGAGGTGGACCGTGTCGTCGATCAGCGGCTCGAGGCGCGGCAGCATCGCCAGGTAGGTGGCGCAGATCTCGTCGGCGTCGAGCGGGAGGCGGTTGTACACCTTGGCCAGGACGCCGTTCTTCTCCCGCAGGACCAGGTCGAGCTTCTGACGGAAGATCTTGGCGTCGAGGAGGTCCTGGACCCGCAGGCCGACGCGTAGCGCCTTGTCGGCGTAGGTGGGGCCGATGCCGCGCTTGGTGGTGCCGAGCTTGTTCTGGCCGAGGTAGCGCTCGGTCACGCGGTCGAGCTCGGTGTGGTAGGGCATGATCAGGTGGGCGTTGCCCGACAGGCACAGGCGGCTCGTGTCGACGCCCTTGGCCTCGAGCATGTCGAGCTCGGCGATGAGGACGGCCGGGTCGACGACCACGCCGTTGCCGATCACCGGCGTGACGTGACGGTAGAGCACCCCGCTCGGCACGAGCTGGAGTGCGAACACCTCGCCGTCGACGACGATCGTGTGGCCGGCGTTGTGGCCGCCCTGGTAGCGGACGACGAGGCTGCTCTGCTCGGCCAGGTAGTCGACGAACCGGCCCTTGCCCTCGTCGCCCCACTGGGTGCCGACGATCACCGTGCCGGGCACGCGGCGCTCCTTCTGGCCTGGACGCCCGCCCGGAACCGGTCGCGGTTCGCGCGTCGCCCCCCTCCTGCGCTCACGTTGAGGAAAGGGTAGCCGAGAGCAGGGGCTCAAACCCGCCGCGGGCGCTGGCCCGCCGGCTCAGGCCAACCGCTCGAGGGCACCCTTCTCCGCCTGCTCCCGCAGGACGAACTTCTGCACCTTGCCCGACCCGGTGAGCGGGAAGGCGTCGGCCACGAACCAGTGCTGCGGGGCCTTGTGGGCGGCGAGGCGCTCGCGGCACCACGCGTGCAGGTCGGCCGCCGCGGGCGGCGCCTGAGGATCCAGGGGGCGCACCACCGCCGCGATCACCTCACCCCATCGGTCGTCGGGGAGGCCCAGCACCGCGGCGTCACCGACCGCCGGGTGCTCGAACAGCGCCTGCTCGATCTCGGCCGGGTAGACGTTCTCGCCGCCGCGGATCACGAGGTCCTTGAGCCGTCCGGTCACGGTCACGTAGCCGCGGGCGTCCATGCGCCCCAGATCCCCGGTGTGGAGCCAGCCGTCGGCGTCGATCGTGTCGGCCGTCGCCTCGGGCATCTCGAAGTAGCCCTCCATCGTCAGGTAGCCGCGGGTGCAGATCTCGCCGTCGGTGCCGATCGGGACCACCTCGCCGGTGGCCGGGTCGACGACGCGGCACCCGGTCTGCGGCAGCGGCCGGCCGACGGTCAGGGCCTTGTCGTCGGGCGAGTCGTCGAGCCGGGTCTGGGTGATCACCGGCGACGTCTCCGTCTGCCCGTACACGATCGAGAACCGGACCCCGAGGCTGGACTCGATCCGGCGCACCAGCTCCGGCGGCACGCTGGCCCCGCCCGAGATGACGGCCTCCAGGCTGGAGAGGTCGAACTCGGCGAATCGGGGGTGCTCCATCATGGCGATGAGCATCGTGGGCACCCCGCCCATGATGTACGGCCGGTGCTCGTGGACCAACTCCAGCACCAGGGTGGGGTCGAAGTGGTGGACCAGCACGTGGTGGGCCCGCCGCCAGATCGCCCCGAGCGCGCCGAGGACGCAGCCGCCGGTGTGGAACAGCGGCATCGGGTTCACCCATCCGGCGCCCTCGGGGACCTCGCAGCGCTCGGCGGTGAACCGGGCGTTGTTGGCGATGCCCCGGTGGCGCAGGAGCGCCCCCTTGGGGAAGCCGGTGGTGCCCGACGTGTACTGGACCTGGGCCGGGTCGTCGGGAGCCACCGAGGGGAGGTCGGGAGCGACGGTCCCGGCCGGGACGGCACCGAGGGCGGCGAAGTCGCCCCATTCTGTGAGGGGGATCGCGTGGCGCAGCTCAGGCAGCGCGGGGGCGATCTCGTCGACCACCGAGGCCATCGGGTAGCCACGGAACTCGTCGGTGTGGAAGAGACCCGAGGCGCGCGACTGCCGGAGTATGTAGGACACCTCCTGCGCGCGTAACGCCGGGTTCACGGTGACCAGGACCACGCCCGCCAGCGCGGCGCCGAGCTCCAGGAGCACCCACTCCGGCTCGTTGGGGGCCCAGATCGCCACCCTCTCGCCGGGCTCGAACCGGGTGAGCAGCGCCCGGGCCACCTGCTCGGAGTCGGCGAGGAGCTCGGCGTAGGTCCACCGGCGCCGTTCGGAGGACTCGGGCACCCCGGCGGTGAGGGCCGGGCCGCCCGGAACCTCCTCCGCCGCGCCCCGGAGCACGTCGCCCACCGTCACGTCGAGCACCTCGACGCTCGTGTCGATCGGCCAGGTCGACTCTCTCAGATCCACGGCGGCTCCCCGGCGGCGTTCCGTCCTCTGCCCCGACGGGGGAGCGTGGCATACGGCCGGCGCCCGTGCACCGACCGGCCGACGCCCGGTGGGGCTACGTGAAGATGATCTGGCCGCCGGCGGCCTTCTCGTAGAACTCGCCCACGGTGATGACGTCGTCGATCTCGTCGATCAGGTCGTCGCGCTCGAGCTCGAAGAGGTCGACCGACGCCTTGCACGCGTAGAGGCCGGCACCCGAGTCGTGGATCATCTCGATGAACTCGGGGATCGACGGGAAGTCGAGATCGTCCATCCGCTTCGCGAACTTGCGTGTCACCACGGCCGACATCCCGGGGAAGCCGCCGAGCCACGTGGCCACGTGCAGGCCCGGGTTCCCGACCGATGCCACCTTCACGCTCTCGTTGCGGGCCTTGTTGACCGCGTCGAGCCCGAAGAACGTGAAGAAGAGATCGGCCTCGATCCCCTCCATCCGGGCGCCGTTGGCCATGATCAGCCCCGGGTAGATGCCGTCGAACGAGCCCTTCGACACGATGATCGACACCTTCTCGATCGGTTCCGCACCCATCTCAGGCGATCCTTCCGCTCGGGCGGCCGGGGGCGGCCGCGGGTTCCGCTGACCTCGAATCAGATGCAGCCGCGGGGCTTCGGGATGCCGGCGATGCGGGCCGCGAGCTTGGCCGGCCCCTTCGGGAAGAGCTGGTAGAGCTCCTTGACCGGGACGCCCGACGCCTTGCCGAGCGAGCGGATGGTCGGAGCCGAGCCCGTCGACAGGTACGTGTCGCGCATGTAGCGCACCACCTGCCAGTGCCGGTCGGTCATCGGGTCGATCCCGGCGTCGCGGGCGATCGCGGTGGCGACCTCGTCGTCCCATTGGGCGGGATCGGCGAGGAACCCCTCTTCGTCGACGGTGACGTCGCGCCCGGCGATGGTCTGGGTGGTCATCCGGCCTCCTCGGTCGGGGTCGTGGTCGGGGTCGTGGTCGGGGCGGGGATGCGCTTGCCGGCGAGATCGAGCGTCGGCGTGATGCCGGGGATCGAGCGGCCCGGGAGGAGCGCGTGCCAGTACATGCGCTCGAACGCCAGCTTCCCGAGGTGGTTGAGCCGCGACTCGGCCAGCAGCGGCAGAGGGCCGAAGCGACCGGGGTAGCGACCGGGGAGGGGCTCCGTCTCGAGGTTGAAGTCGATGAGCAGGGCCTTGCCGTGTCCGGTCTCGACGAAGCAGTTGGCGTGCCCGTCGTAGGCGTCCTCGAGCGGCTCCCCGGTGAGGTGCCGGACGACGTTGTCGGCGCAGACCTCGGCCTCGAAGTGCGCCACCGACCCGGCCTTCGACACCGGAAGCCCGGCGGCGTCCCCGACCACGAACACGTTCGGCTTGACCTTCGACTGGAGGGTCCCGAGGTCGGCGGGCACGAAGTCGAGCTCGTCGCCGAGCCCGGGAGAGCGCCCCACGTAGGGCGCGCCGCCGTGGACCGGTACGACCACGAGCAGGTCGAAGCCGACCTCGCGCTCGTCGTAGGAGACGAGCCGGCCGCCCCGGCCGTCGACCTCGCCGGTGTTGAACTCCGTGACCAGCTCGATGCCCTTGGTCTCGAGCAGGCCGCCGAGGGCGTCCGCCGCGACGGGCTTGGTGAAGGCGGCGTCGAGCGGCGTCACGTAGCTGATATCGATGCGGTCGCGGCGGCCGTTCCGCCGGAAGTACCAGTCGGCCAGGAACGCGAACTCGAGCGGCGCGACCGGGCACTTGATCGGCTGGTCGACCACGGCCACCACGAGGCGACCCTTCTCGAATGCAGGCAGCGCGCCGCCGAGCGCAGAGGCGCCCTCGAGGTCGTAGAAGGTGAAGACGTTCTCCTTCCACCCCGGTCCCGTCAACCCGTCGGTCTCCTCGGGCAGGAGGACGGCACCGGTCGCGACGACGAGGACGTCGTAGCCGATACGCGTCCCGTCGGCGAGGGTCACGTCCTGCGCCTCCACGTCGACGCGGTCGATCTCGCCCTGCACGTGGTCGATGCCGTCGATGAGCTGGGCGTGGCGCGGCCGGACGATCCCGTCGGGTGTCGCCAGGCCGAAGGGCACGAACAACAGACCCGGCTGGTAGAGGTGCGAGTCGTCCCGGTCCACGATCGTGATCGAAGCCTCGTCGGGGGCGAAGCGGCGGCGTAGGCGGTTGGCCATGACCGTGCCGCCGGTGCCGGCACCCAGGATCGCTATCCGCTGCGCCATCGTGCACCTCCCCGACGGTGATCGCGAAATATCGTGCGATACTTCCCAGCGTGACGGGTAGCGCCGTTCGCCCTCCGTGCGGGGGACTCTCGGCCGCGCCACCAGGGACCGAACGGACCTTCGGTCCGGACCTTCGGTCGCCCGGGCGCCGGCTCGGCTCGGAGGGTGGACTCAGCTCGGAACGGGGCGGGTGAGCTCCGGTCGCACGACGGCCAGGAACACGATCGCGAGGACCAGGCCGATCGGCGACAGCACGATGCCCACGACCAGCCCCACGATCCACGCCGACCGGTTCCGACCCACCACGTCCCATCGGGATTGTGGGATGCCGATGGCCACGGCCAGCGCCACGAGCGTCACGCCCAACGGGACGAGGGCCAGCGTCGCGACCACGAGCACGATGCCGATCTCCGGTAGGCCCAGGTTCACGACGGATCCTCCACCACAGGCGGGACGCGGTCGTCCGTGTCGGTTCGGATGCTACCGGCGCTCGGCGGAGCCGACCCGGCCGACCCGGCCGACCCCTCCCGCTCGGTCGATCCCTCCGACTCAGCCGACCCCGGCGACCCCGCCGCGCCGCCCAGCGCCGCGAGGTACACGGCGCGCACGGCCAGCGCCTGGCGCACCTCCCCCACCACCTCCTCGCGGAACTCGGCGCGGTACGTCGGGTCGGTGACCAAGTACACGGTGAAGTTGAGCCCGGCGAAGGCCGTCAGGAAGCCGGCCACCCGCAGGAGCTGCTCGGTCAGGACGAGGTCGCGCCCGTCGAGGTGCACCGATGCCAGGACGTGCGCCGACCCGCTCCACGCCTGGGTGGTGGCCTCCGACACGGTCAGCACGCCGAGCAGGAGGAAGAACCCGCCGATGAGCAGGCTCACCGTCAGGATCTGGAGACCCTGGCTGACGATCAGCACCAGGCCGACATTGCCCCACTGGCGGCGCGACAGCCCGGGCAGCCCGGCGACGGGCGCCCGATCGGAGCCGGCAGCCGGGTCGATCAGGGGCTCCGCCGGCGTCCCCTCGGCGAGGCGGCGGACCTCCGCCCACGATTCGAAGACACCGAGCTCGGCGACGTCACGCGGGGTCCGCATCACCAGGAACACCGTGCCGACCGTGAAGACGAGTCCGAGGAGCAGCGCATACGTGAACCCGTGGACGGTGCCCGCGCTCTGCCAGACCTCGGCGGTGAGGAACAGGAAAGTCACGAACAGGGCCAGGAGCGGCAGCGTGCGCACCAGCAGGGCGAAGACGTCGGCCGCCTGGCGGGCGAGCCTCCCGGCCGCCCAGCGGGTGGTCGGCACCACGCCGTAGCTCGCGCCGAGGTACACGACACCGAGCAGCACCGCATTGGCGAGCATGGTGACGACCGCGGAGCCGACCTGCGCGCCGAACACGAGGGGGAGGAGGGGCGGCACGAGGACGAACACCGCGACCTCCGTCCGGCCCACGTCGGTCGGGAGGGC
>JADLDD010000118.1 GCA_020846855.1 Acidimicrobiia bacterium
CCACCCCTGGCGGGAGGCGTACGCCTTGTACATCTCGAACAGGTCGCGGGCGAACAGGTTGGCCTCTTCGCCTCCCTCGGCCCCCCGGATCTCCACGATCACGTTGCGGCCGTCGTTGGGGTCGCGGGGCAGGAGGAGCTCCCGGAGGCGGGCTTCGAGCTCCGCGGCGCGCTTCCGGTGCGCGTCGCGCTCGGCCTCGAGGAACGACCGCATCTCGGGGTCGTCCTCGGCGGCGAGCATCCCGTCGGCCTCGGCCGCACCGGCCGACGCCTCGCGGTGCTCACGGAGGGCCTCCACCACCGGGGCGAGCTCGGCGTGGCGGCGACCGGCGTCGCGCGCCGCGGCCTGATCACCGGACGCGTAGATCCCGGCCAGGCGCGACTCGAGTTCCTGGAACTCGGTCTCGAGGTCGGCGAGGCGATCGAACATGGCGCGGCCAGGGTACCGGCCGCGCCCCCCGGTACCGGCCGGTCCGGACCGCCGCCGCGGCCGGCACGGCGGTCACCCCAGCAGGTTGGAGAGCTCGCTGTCGCCGCCGGCGGCCTGATCGGCGAAGCGGTCGAGCCAGGCGTGGAAGTCGTCGGAGCCCGTGCGGTCGGCGACCGCCCGCGGGATGGCGGGGAAGGAGTAGTCGTCGGCCGGCAGCGGCGGGTGGTCGGATGCCGGCTTGCGGGCCATGACCTTCTCCACGATCGGCGCCAGGCGGCGCTCCTTGGCCCGCTGGGCGGCCTCGTCGCGCTCCCTGATCGCGGGCAGGACCTCCCGGCCCAGGAGCTCGAGGCTCTCCATGATGTGCTCGTGGCGGTTGCGACCGGCCTGGGAGCACAGGATCACCTGGTCGACGCCGGCCTCCTCGTAGCGGAGGAGGAAGTCGCGCAGCTGGGCGGGGGTGCCGATCGCGCCGCGGAGCCCGCCCAGGCCGTCCTGGACCACCTTGGCCCCGAGGCGGTCCTGGTTGGCGGCCGCGGCCGCCACCTCCTCGGGGTCGAAGCCGTGCTCGGCGCGCCGGGCCCGGTACTCGGACCACACGTCGGTGACGCCCGGGCGGTGGCGCCCGAACACGTAGTAGTGCGCGAGGGAGTAGCCGAAGAAGTTGGCGCCCTCGAGGCCGCGGGCGAGGGCCTCGTCCTCGTCGGGGTGGCACATGAAGGTGGTCACGCAGGCGAGGTTGGCGTTGACGGCGTCGCCGACGGGCACCCCCTCGCGCTCGAGGGTGGCGTAGTAGTCGTCGACCCACTGGCGGGCGTCCTCGGGGTTGACGAAGGCGAAAGCGAGCGCCCCGATCGCCCTCTGCGCGGCGAGGAGGATCGTGTCGCGGCGGCTGCACGCCACCCACACGGGCGGGTGGGGCTTCTGGACGGGCTTGGGCACCACGTTGCGTGGGGGCATCGTCACGTGCGGGCCGTGGTGGCCGGTGAACGGCTCCTCGGTCAGGCAGCGCAGCGCGACCCGCAGGCCCTCCTCCCACATGGCCCGCTTCTCGGCCGGATCGATCAGGAACCCGCCCAGCTCGGCCTCGCTGCTCGACTCGCCGGTGCCGAACTCGGCCCGGCCCCCCGACACGAGGTCGAGCATCGCGATGCGCTCCGCGACCCGGGCCGGGTGGTTGAACGGCGGCGGGGTCTGCACGATCCCGTGCCCGAGCCGGATGTCCCGCGTGCGCTGCGACGCCGCCGCCAGGAAGACCTCGGGCGCGCTGGAGTGGCTGTACTCCTCGAGGAAGTGGTGCTCGACCTCCCAGAGGTACTCGACGCCGATCCGGTCGGCGAGCTCGACCTCCTCGAGCGCGTCGGAGATCAGGCGCGCCTCGTCGCCGTCCGCCCACGGCCGTGGGAGTTGATGCTCGTAGAAGACCCCGATCTTCACGCTTCCCCCTCTCTGCGGCGCCGGCGTCGCGGCACCGGCTCAGTACCCACCCTGGACGCGGGTCCCCGGCGCGGCCGCGCCCACGGCCTCCTCGGGGACGGGCCAGCCGGGCGCACCGGGCCGGATGTCGCCCAGCTCGTCGAAGCGGGCCAGTACGTCGGCGCGCCGCGGATGGCCCGCCAGCGCGTGCTCCACCTCGGCGCGGCTGAGGCGGACGGTCTGGGCCCGCTTGGCGCCTAGCGACTCGGCCAGGCCCCGCTCCCACAGCGCGCCCACGACCTCGGTCCCCGGGAGGCGCCGGCCCGACTCCGCGACGAAGGTCCGGTCACGCATCTCGGTGAGCGCGGTCTCCAGGTAGCCCACGTGCGGCGCCTCGTCCTGGCGGATGTGGGACACGAGCCGCGCCGGTTCGCCGTCGCCGGCCACCAGACCGGGAACCGAGAGCAGCTCCTCGGCCCAGGCGAACACGTGGTAGGCGGAGATCTCGATCAGCAGGACGTCGATCATCCGGTCGATCATCATCTCGAGGCCCGCGTCGAGCTCGGGAAACAGGCGGCGCTCCTCCATCCGGCGGGCGATGGCGGCCAGGTCGGGTACCGCTCCCCCGCTGCCTATCCCCATGCGCTCCAGCATCACCGCCGTCTGGTCGTCGTCGGCGGGGTGCTCGAAGGCGGAGTCGCGCACCGCGAACCACATGTGCTTGTGGCCCTCCTCGGCCTCCCAACCGGCCTCGTCGCGGGCGTGGGCCTCCAACAGGCCCCGGTCGAGGTGCTCCACGGCGGTACCGGCGATCGACTCGTCGAAGAAGCGTTGACGGTCGGGGACGCCGACCATCCGGATCATGGCTCCGAACCCCTCGACGGTGCCGATGCGCGTCAGCGTGGTGATCGCCGGCTCGCGGACACCCTCCTCGATGAGGTAGCGCGACTGCGCGACGTTGGGGTACGGGCCCGGCCAGGTGGAGAGCGGGACGCCGACCGGCTCGGTGCCGAAGGTGTCGTGGTGCCGCTGCCGCCACGCCTCGATCGCCGGCACGCGGAAGCGGGTGCGGGGCGAGTGGTAGCGGCCGTCGCCGTCGTAGCCGCCGTGGCAGCGGTACCCCGCCACGATCAGGGGTTCGAGGCCCGGATCGGTGGCGAGGAGCTCGCCCTCGGTCCAGGTCGTCTGCCCGTCGCCCATCGGATCCCCCTTCCGTAGTCGACCGGACGTCAAGGTAAACTCCACGGTATACCCATGCAACCGGCGCCCTCCTCCCCCACGTCCCCGACTTCGCCCCCGGTCCCGTCGCGCGGGCCGGCGGCCCGGGCCGCCCGCCAGGAGGCGATCCTCGCGGCGGCCGCCGCCGCGTTCGCCCGGGCGGGCTACGCGGCCACGTCGATGGACGACATCGCCGCCGAGGCCGGGATCACGAAGCTGGTGGTGTACCGCTACTTCGAGTCCAAGGAGGACCTCTACCGAGCCGTGCTCAAGCGGGTCTTCGACCGGCTGGCCGAGGAGTTCCTCGTCGCGTACTCGGCCGATCCCATGGGCTTCGCCGTGGGCGCGCGGGCGATGATCGCCGTGGCCCGCGAGAACCCCGACGGCTTCCGCCTGCTGTGGCGGCACGCGGCCCGAGAGCCCGAGTTCGCCGCCTACGCCCAGGAGCTGCGCGAGCACGCGGTGAACGCCTCCCGCGAGCTGCTCCGCTCCTGGACCGACCCGTTGATGCGCGAGTGGGCGGCCGAGACCATCGTCGGCTACCTGGTCGAGGCCACGCTCAACTGGATCGACCACGGCCGCCCCGAGCGCGACGGCGACGTCGTCGAGCGGATGGCCGTGGCGGTCCGGGCCGCCGTACGGGCCTGACGCGCCGGCCGGCTGCGGACCGGCCGCGGGCGACCCGGCGGTTCCGGGCGGCCACGGGGGTCGGGGCCACGGCCGGGCGGCGGAGCCGGCGCGCGGGCATGCTGTGGCGATGCGGAGCCTCGAGGAGATCGCCGACCGGTTGGAGATCCAGGAGCTGCTGGTCGCCTACAGCCACGCCATCGACTTCCGGCGCTGGGACGAGCTCGACGACGTCTTCACCCCCGACGCGTTCATCGACTACACCGCCATGGGCGGTCCCAAGGGCTCCTACCCGGAGATCAAGGCGTTCCTGGCCCAGACCCTGCCGATCTTCGCGAGCTACTACCACCTCATCGGCACCAGCAAGGTCGACCTCGACGGCGACACGGCGACCGGGGTGACGCTGTGCCACAACCCGATGGTCATCGGCGAGGGGGAGGCCGAGCACGTGTTCGTGTGCGGCCTCTGGTACCACGACCGCTTCGTGCGGACCGCCGGGGGCTGGCGCATCCGGGAACGGGTCGAGGAGAAGACCTACGTGAAGGACGCCCCCCGGCTCGGGTAGGCACCACGGGGTCCCTAGCCGGCGCGGCGCCCGGCCGCGCGTGCCCGGGCGGACCCACGGGACGGCCCGGTCCGGGTCCTCTACGCTGCGGGGCGTGCGCGCCGCGGTGACCGTCCACATCGACGCCCCGCCCGAGGCGGTGTGGGCCCTGGTGAGCGACATCACGAGGATGGGCGACTACAGCCCGGAGGTGATGGAGGCCGAGTGGCTCGACGGGGCGACCGGCCCCGCGGTCGGCGCCCGGTACCGGGGGCACGTGAAGCGCAACGAGGTCGGTCCCCGCTACTGGACCGTGTGCGAGATCACGGAGTGCGAGCCCGGCGAGGTGTTCGAGTTCGTGGTGGTGCTCCGGGGCCGGCCGGTCAACCGCTGGCGCTACGAGTTCGTCGCCGCCGGCGGCGGGACCGACGTCACCGAGTCGTTCGACCTCGGGGACGACCTCTGGGTACGGATCTGGCGCCCCCTGGGCGGGTTCCTGCGCGAGCGCCGCAACGAGCGCGACATGCGCCGAACCCTCGAACGGGTGAAGGTCGTCGCCGAGGGCTCGGGCTGACCGCGCCGGGGGTGACCACGGGCCGGTCAGGCGCCGGGCGCCCGCGCTAGAGGTCGGGCAGGCCGAGGTCGAGGTTCGGGGCGCCGAGGCCGCCGTCCACCTCGAGCACCTTGCCGGTCACGTACCTCGACGCCGGCGACGCCAGGTAGAGCACCGCGGCGGCGACGTCGTCGGGGTCGCCGATGATCCGCAGCGGCGTGGCGTCCTCCATCGCGGTGCGGATCTCCTCGTTCGACACCACGTACTCCAGGGCCGAGGTGGCCACCGAGCCCACCGCGATGCCGTTGACCCGGATCCGCGGGTTCAGGTCGGTGGCGGCGAGGCGCGTGTAGTGGGACAGCGCCGCCTTGGCCACCCCGTAGGCGAGGTAGCCGCGCCCGACCACCCGTCCGAGGGCCGACGAGATGTTGACGACCGCCCCCCCGCCGGCCTCGAGCATCACCGGCACCGCGGCCCGGGTGAGGGCGTGGGCGGTGGACACGTTCCAGCGGAACGCCTCCTCGAGGTAGCCGGTCGTGGTGTCGAGGAACGCGTTGGGGATGGTTCCGCCGACGTTGTTGACCACCACGTCGAGCCGGCCGAGCTCACGGCGCGCCACCGCGGCGAGGCCGGCCACGGCGTCGAGGTCCGACAGGTCGGCCGGCACGACCACGGCGCGGCGCCCCGCGGCCTCGATGCGCCCGGCCACCTCCTCGAGCTGCGGGGCGGTGCGCGCCGAGATCACGACGTCGGCGCCGGCTTCGGCGAGGGCGACGGCGGCGGCCGCCCCGATGCCGCGGCCCGCGCCGGTCACCACGGCGACCCGGTCGGTGAGCAGGAACCGGTCGAGGATCATCGCGTCGCGGCTCGCTTCCGGTCGATCGCTCCGAGGTAGGGCGAGGCCGGTGTCACAGCGGCAGGAACTCCCCGCCGTTGACGTCGAGCATCGCCCCGGTCACCTCGCTGGAGTAGCGCGACAGCAGCATCAGGATCGCGCCGGCGCAGGCCTCGTCGGTCGGGATGCGGCCGAGCGGGTTGCGCGACGCGATCTCGTCGTAGACCTCCTGCTCGGAGACGCCCCTCTGCTGCGCCGTCACCTGGAGGTAGACCCGCACGCCCGGCCCGTCGAGCCAGCCCATGGCCGCCGTGTTGACCCGGATGCCGTGCGCGCCGAGCTCGAGCGCGAGGTAGCGGGTGGCGCAGCTCATCGCCGCCTTGGCCACGGCGTAGGCGGCCTCGCTCCGCATCGGCTTGCGGGTCGCCATCGTGCCCACGTTCACGATCGAGCCGCCGCCGGCCTCCTTCATGTGCGGCGCCACGGCGCGGGTCATGTTGAGCGACCCGTGCAGGATCACGTCGAGGGCCTTCTGGAGCAGCTCGGGCGGCGTGTCGATCAGGTCGTCGAACGACGGGTGCGCGTACGCGCTGTTGACCAGGCCGGTGACCTTGCCGAAGCGCTCGACCGCGGTGGCGGCGACGCGGGCGCAGGCGTCGGCGTCGCGCACGTCGCAGGCGACGGCCACGGCCCGCCCGTCGAGGCTCTCCTCGAGGTCGGCGGTCACGCGGTCGGAGCGCGCCGCCATCACCACCGAGGCGCCCTCGTCGACGGCCCGCCGGGCGAGCCGGGCCCCCAGGCCGGCGCCCACGCCCGTGACGACCACCACCTCGCCGTCGAGGATCACAGGTACGCCTCCGTGTAGAACGCGAAGTCGCGCTCGAGCTGCGCCTCGGAGAGCCCGAACTCCTCGGCCGTGTAGGAGTGGGCGCCGCGGCGCTCCTGCTCGTTCTCGTCCCGGTAGCCCTCGAAGGCGGCCCGGTCGGCGTCGCCGACGGTGAACCCCAGGTCGGTCATCACCCGGGCCGCCGTGCCCACCGGGTCCTCGACGGTGGCTAGGAACGGCACGTCGACGAACCGGTCGGGCCGCCGGGGCCGGATCTCGACGAACGCGCCGAGCGACTCACGGAACCGGTCGCTCCAGTAGCGGCCCACGGCCACCGGATCGATCTCGTCGCTGCCCATCGCCATCATGGCCCGGCACATCGACGCGTACGACGGCACCGCCTGGGTGGTCGAGCGGTGGGTCATCACGATCCGGGCGTCGGGGAACTCGTCGAGGACGGTGTCGAGCGCGGTGAGGTGGTGAGGCGACTTGAGCACCCACCGCCGGCCCTCCCGCGACGGGTCCTGCCACTGGAGGACCTGGAGCCACTGCCGCAGCTCGGCGTAGGACGGCGCCTGGTCGAAGGACCGCAGCCACCGGCCGTAGGTGGGTGCCCAGTAGAAGGAGTCGAACCCCATGGTCGTGAAGGCCCGGTCGAGGATCAGGACCTCCTCCTCGGCCCCGTCCCACACCACGGTGTGGATGTCGCCGAAGTCGGGCGACATGGCGAGGAACGCCTCCATCATCTCCTTGGCCCGGGCCTTGCGGATCTCGGCCTCCGGCCCCTCGCCGGGGAACGGGAGCGGGAACGAGCACTCCCACCCCATCGTCGCCGTGAGCTGCGGGGAAGCGGCCAGCATGCGGTGCAGCAGGGTCGAGCCGGTGCGGGGCAGGCCGCAGATCACCGCGGCCACGCGCACGTCGACGTCGAGGACCTCGGGGTGCTCCTCCTGGAAGCTGCGCAGGCGCAGCCGGTCGACGAGCAGCGCGCCGAGGCGGTGCTCGGCGATGACCCGGCCCGTCTCGGAGAGCCGGGCCTCGCCGTTCAGCGACCCCACCAGCACCTCCAGCGGCTCCCGGAACCACGGGTCGCCGAAGCGGTCGTGCCCGGCCTTGGCCACCGCTCCCTCGATCAGCGCGTCGACCGACAGCGGCCCGACGGCGGATGTCATCTCGCTCCCCCTCCGATGTCCACCACCCGGCACGTCGGGAGCGGGTGGTGCTCGGCGCCCACCCAGCGCAGCAGCGCGGTGCCCGACGAGTGGCCGGTGGTGTCGATCCAGTTGCCCCAGCCGGGGTCGCGGGCCGCGACGACCAGGGTGAGGCGGCCGTCGTCGCCCAGCCTCGCGGTGTGCTTGTTGACGGTGATGCGCCGGTCGTGGTCCATCGACTCCATCCACCAGTTGTCGAGCTGGAAGTTCCAGTACGGGCAGTCGGGCACCTCGGTCTCGATCACCCACGCCTGGCCGGGCTCCAACGCCCAGTAGCCGTGGAGGTAGAAGATCTCCGGGTCGCCGCCCGCCCGCTGGAACATGTCCTGGCCCCAGTCGGGCAGCTCGTTGGGGCGGGTCATGAACAGCTCGGTCCAGGCCGCGAAGGTGGCCGCGGTGCCGGCCACCGACAGGGCTGCCCGCTCCAGGGAGCGCACCACGTGCTCACCGGTCAGCGGCTCGTACGGCGCGGGGTCGCCCAGGCGCTCGATCTCCCAGCGGCCCGGGACCTCGGTCTCGCGGTCGAGGTACGACTCGCGCAGCACGATCATGGTCGAGTCCTCGGCCAGGGGCAGCCAGTTGCGGGCCCCGGCCGGGCGCTCCACCGAGACGATGATCTCGACCGTGCCGTCGGACTCGACGTGCAGGTCGCCGTTCCGGAGCTCTCCGGTGGACGGCATCGTGCCGTCCTTGGCGTAGCGGTTGGCCTTGGTCCCGAAGCTCGTGTACGCGATCGTGCCGCGATCGCCGGTGATCCGGTAGGTGTTGGCACCCCGCACCGGGGCCGAGTGGTACACGTTGTAGGGGTTGTCAGCGCCGATCTTCACAAGGTCGAGGCCCTGCCAGCGCGGCCGGTCGGGGTCGCTGTTCTCCATGGTGGCGTAGAGGAAGCTGCGCAGGAGGCGGGTGAGGTACCGGAACCCCTCGGCCGTGTCGAGGGGGGTGCCCGGGGCGGTGTCGCGCAGCACCTGCTGCCCGGCCTGCTCGAGGGAGCGGCAGAAGTCGGCCCAGGCCTGCCCGTTCGCGAGCGCGTCGTCGGCGTCGCCCATGGTCCCTCCCGACGGGGTGGCGAGGTTGCGAGGTTGCGAGGTTGCGGCGGTGCTGAGGTGCGGGAACGCACGTTCTACCAGAGCACCCACCCGCCCCGCCCGGAGGCTCACCCCATCCGAGCGTTGGGCAACGAGCAGTCGCTCCAGCGACGATCCGCTGCCCGGCCCTGACCGCGGGACCCAGCCACCGCGGGCCGGGCGGCTTCGCGGCATGCGATCTGACACCACCAACCCGTGGAGGCGGGGGGGAGTTTGCGGACGGCCCGGCGGCGGGCGGGACCGAGCCTGCGGGAGCTGGCGGCGCGCCCGAGCCGGCCGAGCACTTCCCCGCCCGGTACAGCCCCAGCCTCTGAGGCACGGGGGCAGGGGGGGTCAGGGGGTGCGTTCGCCGTAGTCGCCGAAGGGGCGGTCGCGCTCGCGGACGGCCTCGCGCCAACCGACCTCCTGGGCGCGGGCGACGAAGTCGAGTCCCTCCTGGGTGTGGCGGGCCACGCCGTCGAAGACGAAGCCGAGCAGCCTCGACGTGTCGGGCTGGTACTGGTGGCGGGCGACGTCGTTGAGCATCCACTTCATCATCTGGAGCTGGTTCAGCGGGAGGAGCGCCATGCGCTGCGCCAGGGCGGTGGCGTGCGCCTGGAGCTCATCGTCGGGGACGCACTCGAGGATCATCCCGATTCGCGCCGCTTCGGCGGCGGTGAGCTCGTCGCCGGTGAACAGGTAGCGCTTCGCCCTCTCGAGTCCGAGGCGGGCCACCCACACCCACGGGGCCTCGGGCACGCCCCACACCCGGGCCGGCGGGTAGCCGAAGCGGGCCGACTCCCCCGCCACGATGAGGTCCGCGTTGAGGATCATGTCGGTGCCCCCGGCGATGCACCACCCCTGCACCGCGGCGAGCGTCGGCTTGGAGATCGAGTGCAGCTTGGCGAAGGTGTTGCCGAACAGCCCGATCAGGCGGACGTCGGCCACCGTGTCCCAGACCCGCCGGGCCGGGCCCGGAGACGCCGCGTCGGTGGCCTGGGCGGCTGTCGACCAGTCGAGCCCGAAGCCGGCACAGAACGCCGGGCCCTCGGCCCGGACCAGCACGACCCGGACCTCGTCGTCGGCGTCCGCGGCGTCGCGGGCGGCGTCGAGCTCGTCGCGCAGGGCGAGGGTGATCGTGTTGTACTCGTCGGGACGGGCGAGGACGAGGTGCCGGACGTGGCCGTCGTCCTCGATGCGGATGGCGTCGCCCATGGAGCCGGCCTCCGTTTCGTCGGGTCGACCGGCGGTCCGGCCGACAGCTCGGGCACGGGCCGGATCGCACCCGCCGGCGGATCGGCGAGACGGGTCCACACCCCCGGCGCCCAGGTGCGAGGCTCTGCCCGGCCGGCGGCCCGGCCCGACGGCCCGACGGGAGCCCCACCATGACCCAGACGATCCCGCTGACGCACCTCCAGCGCCTGGAGGCCGAGAGCATCCACATCATGCGCGAGGCCGTGGCCGAGTCGGAGCGGCCGGTGATGCTCTACTCGGTCGGCAAGGACAGCTCGGTGATGCTGCACCTGGCCCGCAAGGCGTTCCACCCGTCGACCCCGCCGTTCCCGCTCCTGCACGTCGACACCACCTGGAAGTTCCGGGCCATGTACGAGATGCGGGACCGCATGGCCGCCGAGTCGGGGATGGAGCTGCTCGTGCACCGGAACCCGGAGTGCGTCGAGCGGGGCATCAACCCGTTCGACCACGGCTCGGCGGTGCACACCGACATGTGGAAGACCGAGGGCCTCAAGCAGGCCCTCGACCTCTACGGCTTCGATGCGGCCTTCGGCGGCGCCCGGCGCGACGAGGAAAAGAGCCGCGCCAAGGAGCGCATCTTCTC
>JADLDD010000119.1 GCA_020846855.1 Acidimicrobiia bacterium
ACGATGATCCCGAAGTCGCGCAGCAGCGGGAACGCCGAGGTCGCGATCACCGCGAAGCCGCCGATGAGGGTGAACCCCGAGGCCACGTAGGCCCGGCCGATGCGCACCGCTCCCTCGCGCACCGCCAGCTCCGGGGTGCGGCCCCGTTCGCGCTCCTCCACGTATCGGCTCATGATCAGTACCGCGAACTCGGTGCACACCGCGATCACCAGCGGGCCGGAGACCGCGGTGAGCGGGCTCAGCTCGATGCCGGTCGCGTAGACCACCAGCGACGACAGGCCGACCGCGAGCAGGACCGGGATCAGCGTCAGGAGCATGTGCGTGACGCGCCGGTAGAAGATGAGCAACCACACCGCCACCAAGCCGAGCGCCACGAAGGTCATCGCCACCCGGTTCGCCTCCAGCGCGTCGACCAGCGCCACGCCCACCACGACGAGGCCCGACGGCGTGACCGACACCCCCGGTGGCGGCTTCAGGTCACCCGTCTCCAGGTCGGAGGTCATGGCGTCGAGGAGCTTCCCCCTCTGCGTCAGCGAGATGTTGGCGATCGGGAACACGAGGTTCGCCTTGGTGTGGTCGGTGCTCAGGAACGTGTTCCGGACGTCGGGCGGGGCGATCGGCAGCAGCAGGTCGATCTGCCCCTTGCTCGGCGGCGCACCGGTGAGGGTGGTCACGACGTCGCCGAAGCTCGAGAAGTGGACGATCTCACGCGAGTGCTTCTCGGCCTCCGTCTCGGCGAAGCGCTGCATCCACGTCGCCACCGGCGTCGCCGTCGTGTCGGGGGCCTGCACCATCAACCCCAGGAACGTGGAGTAGCCGGTGCCGGCGCGGAGGTCCTCGAGCGAGTGGACGGTCGCGCCGTCCTGGGGGATCCACTTCTCGGGGTCGGTCTGGATGGTGAAGCGACCCTCGACCGCGAAGCCGGCCACCACCACGATCACGCCGATCACGGCGACCGGCGCCAGCCACCGGCGCCCCACGAAGGCCAGCGCGCCGACGACCTTCTCGAGCCCCACGCCGTGCTGGAGGTGCCGGTCGGGCGGGGTCGGCCGGGCCCGCTCCCGCCAGCTCAGCAGCGCCAGGGGCAGGAAGATGACGGTCAGGAACATGACCGCCACGCCGAGGTCGAGCATCACGCCGAACTGGCGGATCAGCGGCACCCGGGATAGCTGGAGCGCGACGAACCCGAGCATGGCCGCGATCAGGGCCACGGCGAGGGCCGGTCCGAGGTGCGCGAGGACGCGGCTCAGCACGCCGCCCAGGTCGCGGTCGACGTCGACCTCCTCCTCGAAGCGGGAGTGCATCTGCACCGCGAAGTCGACGCCCATGCCGATGAGGATCGGCAGCCCCGAGATGGTGACCAGGGTGAGCGGGATCCCCACCCAGCCCATGAAGCCGAACGTGCCGACCATCCCCACCGCCACCAGGCCCAGGGACAGGAGCCGCCAACGGCGCCGGAACACGAGCCACAGCACCACGAGCATCACCGCGACGGCGAGGCCGCCGAGCTGGGTGATCCCGCCCCGCAGGTAGTCGTTGATGTCGGTGAGCAGCACCGGCGCCCCGGTGGTGAGCGGCTCGAAGCCCTCCACCGGGTGGCGCTCGACCGCACTTCTCACCGCGTCGACGCCCTTGCCCATGTCGCCGATGGCCAGGTTGCCCTTCAGGTACACGACCATCAGGCCGTGTCGGTCGTCGATGAAGTTGCTCTGGAGAGCCGAGCGGACCTGGCCGTCGGCGGTGTGGAGCAGGAAGTCGACGTACCTCGGGTTGTCGAGCGACGCCTCGCCCGCGGCGAGCAGGCGCCCGGTCTCGGTCTGCAACGTCCGGTCGAGCTCGCCGGCCCGGTCGGGGAAGTCGGCCTTCGCCGCGTCGAAGACCTTGGGGGCGAACGCCGGGTCCGACTGCCGCTTCGCGAACTCGGCCGCGGTGGCGGGGCTGATGACCGCCGCGACCTGGCCCGAGCGGTGGAGCTCGGCGGCGATCGCGTGGAACGCGGCCCGGTTGCGGCCCCTCACAAGGTCGGCGACCGTGCGGCCGGGCTTCGCGGTGTAGAGCACGAGCATCGTCTCGCCGCCGAACGCCCGCTGGTACTGGCGGTTCTCGCGGGCGACGGTGGTGTCCTTGCCGATCAGGGCGTCCTGGGAGGTGTCGAAGCGGAGCCGGGGGGCGCCGGCGGCGAGCACGATCGTGACCAGCGCGACGAGCAGGACGACGAGCTTGTATCGGTTCGCCGACACCGCGGCCACCGAGCGCCAGAACCTCGCGAACACACGTCCCTCCTCGGTCGTCGCCCCGGCTCCCGGCACCGGCGGTCCGGAACCCCCGGCACCCACGGTCCGGACCGGTGACCGAACGGTAAGGGCCTCCGTGGCCGCGCGCCAAGGGGCGTTCGTCCCCGGCCGGCGGGTCCTCGGAGGGGGCCCGGGAACCGAGTGGGCCACCGGTACACTCGGCCGGGATGGGACTCCAGCGGTTCGAGCGCCGGCTCGAACGGATCGTGGAGGGCGCGTTCGGGAAGGCCTTCCGCAGCGGGCTCCAGCCCGTCGAGGTCGCCCGCCGCATGCTGCGGGAGCTCGAGGCGGGCCGGACGTTGGGGGTCCGCGGCGGGACCGTCGTCCCCAACGAGTACCTGATCGCCCTGTCACCGGCCGACGCGGCCCGCTTCTCCTCTTACGCCGACGCCCTCGAGCGCGAGCTGGCCGACGAAGCCCGCGGCCACGCCCGCGACGAGGGCTACCGCTTCCTCGGCCCGGTACGCGTCGAGCTGGTCGAGGACGACAAGCTGCGCGAGGGCGGCCTCGACGTGGAGGCCCACATCGTGGAGGCGCCCGGCGGCCTCGGCGGCAGCCTCGTGGTGGCCGACGGCCGGCGCCTTCCCCTCGACGCCCCCGTGGTGATCGGCCGCCTCCCGGAGTGCGCCCTGGTCGTCGACGACCCGCAGGCGTCACGCCGCCACGCCGAGATCCGCCGCACCGAGGACGGCTTCTTGCTCCACGACCTCGGCTCGTTGAACGGGACCACCCTCAACGGCCAGCCGGTCCAGCAGGCGATCCTCGCCGACGGCGACCTCATAGGCGTCGGCGAGACCGAGATCGTCTTCGAGGCGTCCTAGCCGGAGCCGGGATGTCCGAAGGCCTCCTCACCATCCTCAAGTTCTGCCTCGTCGCCCTCCTCTACCTCTTCCTCGCCCGGGTGGTGCGCGTGACCGTCGGCGAGATGCGCGAGCCCCTCCCGGCCGACGCGCCCGCACCCCGCCCCGCCGCCCCGCGCGCCCCGGCCGGCTCCGACCACACCGCCAAGCCCGACCTGCGCCTGGAGGTGGTGGAGCCGGCGGGTCGGCGCGGCGAGATCGTGCCCGTCCACGGGGAGCTGACGATGGGCCGGGCCGGCGGCTGCGGGCTCGTGCTCAGCGGCGACACGTTCGTGTCGCAGGTCCACGCCCGAGCCTTCCACGCCGGCGGCCGGAGCTGGGTCGAGGACCTCGGCTCCACCAACGGCACGTTCGTGAACGGCGCCGCCATCTCGTCGCCCGTGCGGATCAAGCGGGGCGATCGCATCCAGGTGGGCGAGACGGTCCTCGAGGTCGTCCGTTGACCCTCCCCCTCGACGCCGCCGCCGTCACCGACGTCGGCCGGGTGCGCGACGGCAACGAGGACGCCTTCCTCGTCGACGACCGCCTCCGGCTCTTCGCCGTCGCCGACGGCATGGGCGGCCATCGGGCGGGCGAGGTGGCGAGCGCGACGGCGCTCGAGGCGCTGCGGGCGGCGGTGGCGGCGGGCCGCCCGATCGACGAGGCCCTCGAGATCGCCAACGAAGCCGTCTACGAGAAGTCGACCGACGACCCGTCGATGGCCGGCATGGGCACCACCCTCACCGCCGGCCTGGCCGTCGACGACGACCTGCTGATGATCGCCCACGTCGGCGACTCCCGCGCCTACCTGGTGCGCGACGCCGCCATCGAGCAGGTCACCGACGATCACAGCCTGGTCGAGGAGCTGGTCCGCGACGGCCGCCTCACGCCGGAGCAGGCGGCGGTGCACCCGCAACGGTCGATCATCACCCGCGCGCTCGGCGTCGCCGACGGAGTGGAGATCGACCTCTACCCCCTGGTGCTGGAGCCCGGCGACCGGGTGGTGCTCTGCTCCGACGGCCTCAGCTCGATGGTGCGCGACCCGGTCATCGCGAGGATCGTGCGGCGCGAGCCCGACCCGAACCGGGCGGCCGAGGCCCTCGTCGACGCCGCCAACGAGGCCGGCGGCGAGGACAACATCACCGCGGTCGTGATCCGCGCCGGGGAACCGGTGGAGGGCGCCTCGGGCGCCGGGCCGGCGGCGGTCCCCGACGGGGCCGAGCCGGGCGAGGGCCGCGGAGCGGACGCCGGACCCGAACCGGGGTCGGCGGCGGATGGCCCCGCCGGGCCGGTGCACCGGGCCGTGGCCGAGCCGGCGGCGGCCGCCGCGCCGCCGCGCCGGAACGGCCGGCGCCGCGCCTGGCGCTTCACCCGCTTCGCGGTGCCGGTGCTGCTGATCGTGGGGGTGGCCGTGGCGGCCGTCGGCCTCTACGCCCGGCGGTTCAACTTCTTCGTGAAATACGACACCGCCGGCCACGTGACTGTCTACCGCGGGGTGCCGGGCGGCCTGTTCCTGTGGAGCCCCACGGTCGAGCGGCGCACCACGCTCACCGGGCGGGCACTGACCCCGTCGGCCCGCCAGGACGTGGCCGACGTCCGCCGCTTCTCCTCCGCCGACGAGGCGAACGACTACGTGAAGCGGCTGCGCGACGACGCCCGGGCCCGCGCCGCCGCCACGTCGACGACCACCACCAGCACCACGACGAGCACCACCAGCACGAGCACCGGCACGACCTCCACCACCGCTCCCGGCTCGGCCGTCCCGGGCGGGTCGCCCACCACCACCGGGCCCGCCGCTCCGCCGCCGACTCGATGAGAGACGCCCTGGCCGCCCGCCGGCGGGGCACCGAGGTCGCCCTCGGGGCCCTCGTGGTGATCGTGATCGTCGGGGCGTACGTGCTCGTGTACCTGGCCGAGAACCCGGCCCTCCCCCGCGACCTGGGGGGCCTGGCGGCCGCCATGCTCGGCCTCTTCGCCGCCGCGCACCTCGCCGTCCGCCGGTTCGCCCCGCGGGCCGACCCGACGCTGCTGCCCCTGGCCGCGCTCCTGAACGGCATCGGTTTCGTGATGATCACGCGCCTCGATCGCGACCGCGCCGCCGCCGACGCCCTGGGCCCTGCCCAGGCGGTGTGGACGGCGGTGGGCATCGCGGCCTTCGTGGTGGTGCTGGTGGTGGTCCGCGACAGCCGGGGCCTGGCCCGCTACCGCTACACGTTCCTGCTGCTCGGCCTGGCCGCCCTGATGCTGCCGCTGGTACCGGGGGTGGGCCAGGAGGTGTACGGCGCGCGGCTGTGGGCCAAGGTCGGCCCGGTCACCTTCCAGCCCGGGGAGGCGGCCAAGGTGCTCCTGGTCGTGTTCTTCGCCGCCTACCTCGTCGAGAAGCGCGAGCTCCTCGCATCGGGCACCCGGCGGCTCGGCCGCCTGCACCTGCCCGACCCCAAGCACCTCGGGCCGCTGCTGGTGCCGTGGCTGGCCTCGATCCTGATCATGGTCCAGGAGAAGGACCTCGGCTCCTCGCTCATGTTCTTCGCGGTGTTCGTGGCGATGCTCTACATCGCGACGGCCCGGTCCGCGTACCTGCTCGCGGGCCTCCTGCTGTTCCTCGGCGGGGCGGTCACGGCGTACCAGCTCTTCGGTCACGTGCAGGTGCGGGTCAGCACGTGGCTCGACCCGTGGCCGGTCGCGCAGGGCAAGGGCTACCAGCTCGTGCAGTCGCTGTTCGCCTTCGGGACGGGCGGCGTGGCCGGTACCGGCCTCGGCCTGGGCAGCCCGGGGAAGATCCCGCAGGTCTCCACCGACTTCATCTTCTCGGCCATCGGCGAGGAGCTCGGCCTGGTGGGGACGGTGGCCGTGGTCACCGCGTTCATCCTCCTCGTCGGCTCCGGCATCCGCATCGCGGTGCGCTCCGAGCGCGACTTCCCGAAGCTGCTCGCCGCCGGGCTGGCGATCACGATCGGCCTCCAGGCGTTCGTGATCATGGGCGGCGTGACGCGCATGATCCCGCTGACGGGCATCACGCTGCCGTTCGTGTCCTACGGGGGCTCCTCGCTGGTCGCCAACTACGTGGCCCTGGCGCTGCTCCTGCGGATCGCCGACGAGTCGAACCGCCACGCCCGCCCGGCACGGGGCCGGGCCCGGACGCCGGCGCCGGTCCCGGCGCGCTCGCCGTGAACCGCACCCTGCGCCGGGCCGGGATCGCGGTGACGATCCTGCTGCTGGCCGTGATCGGTCAGCTCACCTACCTCCAGGTCGTCGCGGCCGACCGCCTGGCCGACGACCCCCGCAACGTGAGGCGGCTCACCCGCGACTTCTCCCGGCCCCGGGGCGACATCGTCACCTCCGACGGGGTGATCGTGGCGCACTCCGTGCCCTCCCACGACGAGCTCGTGTACCGCCGGGTCTACCCGGAGGGTCCGCTGTACGCGCAGGTCGGTGGCTACCAGTCGTTCGTGTTCGGCAACACCGGGGTGGAGGCCACCTACAACGACCCGCTCGTGGGTCGCGACGCCCGGCTCCAGCTCCGCAACGTCCGCGACCTCCTCACCGGCCGGCCCCAGACGGGCACCGTGGTCCTGTCCCTCTCCGACCAGGTGCAGCGGGTGGCCCGCGACGCCCTGGCCGGCCAGCGGGGCTCGGTGGTGGCCCTCGACGTCGCCAGCGGCGGCGTGGTGGCGCTCTACTCCAACCCCACCTTCGACCCGAACGTCATGACGTCGCACGACTTCGCGGCCGTCCAGGGCGCCTTCGACCTCCTGCGCGCCGATCCGGCCAACCCGGCGCTGGCGCGCGCCTACCGCGAGACCTACCCGCCGGGCTCCACGTTCAAGACGGTCACCGCCTCGGTGGCGCTCCGGACCGGCACGGCGACCCCCGAGACCGAGTTCCCGGTGCTGACGTCGCTCCCGCTGCCCCAGTCGACCACGTCGATCAGCAACTTCGGCCGGGAGGCGTGCGGCGGCACCCTGTTCGTGAGCTTCACCCGGTCGTGCAACACCACCTTCGCCCGCCTCGGCCTCGAGCTCGGCGACCGCTTCGTGCCGGGCATGTCCCGGTTCGGGATCGGCCTCGCGCCGCCCCTCGACGTGCGCCCGGGGGCGGTCGAGAGCACCGGGCCGGCGCCGGGCAGCTTCCGCCAGAACCAGCCCGCCTTCGCGATGGCCGGCATCGGCCAGGGCCCCGACCTGCGCGTCACGCCGCTGGAGATGGCGCTCGTGGCGGCGGGCATCGCCAACCAGGGGACGATCATGCGACCCCACGTGGTGGCCGAGATCCGCGACTACCAGCGCCGGGTGGTGTCGCGGACCCGGCCGTCGCGCTGGCTGACGGCCACCGACCCGGCCACCGCCGCCGAGGTCACCAAGATGATGATCTCCGTCGTTAGCGACCCCCGTGGTACCGGCACCGCGGCCCGGATCCCCGGCGTGAGCGTGGCCGGCAAGACCGGTACCGCCGAGACCGGTCCCGACGCGAACCCGCACGCGTGGTTCATCGCCTTCGCGCCGGCGGAGGCCCCCCGGTTCGCGGTGGCGGTGCTGGTGGAGCACGGCGGCAACCGGGGCAGCGAGGCCACCGGCGGCCGGGTCGCGGCCCCGATCGCCCGGGCCGTCCTCCAGGCCGCCCTCGCCCTCCCCGCCGGGAGCTGACCGCCTCCCGCGGGCCCCGCACCACTAGCTTTGGAGCCGGCATGGCCGCCGACGTGCAGGTCTTCTCGAACCGCTACGAGGTCGTCCGCGAGATCGGCCGCGGCGGGATGGCCGAGGTCTACCTGGCCCGCGACCAGCTCCTCGACCGGCCCGTCGCGCTCAAGGTCCTCCACCGGGAGTTCGCCCGCGACCCGCAGTTCGTGGAGCGGTTCCGCCGCGAGGCCCAGGCCGCGGCAGCGCTGAACCACCCCAACGTGGTGGCGGTCTACGACTGGGGTCAGGAGGCCGGCACCTCCTTCATCGTCATGGAGTACGTGGAGGGCCGGCCGCTCAGCGACATCGTGCGCGAGGGCGGCGCCCGCGAGCCTCGCACCGCGGCCCGCATCGCCGCCCACGTGGCCGCGGCCCTGTCGTTCGCGCACCAGCGGGGCCTCGTGCACCGCGACGTGAAGCCGGGGAACATCCTGATCACGCCGTCGGGGCAGGTGAAGGTGGCCGACTTCGGCATCGCCCGCTCACGGGCCGCCGACGGCCTCACCCAGACCGGCGCGGTGATGGGCACCGCCACCTACTTCTCGCCCGAGCAGGCCCAGGGCCTCGACGTCGACGGGCGCTCCGACGTGTACTCCCTCGGCGTCGTCCTCTACGAGATGCTCGCGGGGGTCCCCCCGTTCCGCAACGACAACCCGGTCACGGTCGCCTACCAGCACGTGCAGGAGCAGCCCGAACCCCTCGCCCGGCGGGCGCCCGGCGTGCCGGCGGCCCTCCAGCAGATCGTGGCCCGGGCCCTGGCCAAGGATCCCGCCCGGCGCTACCCGTCGGCCGACGCCATGAGGGCCGACCTGCTCCGCTTCGAGCGCGACCAGCCCGTGGCCGAGGAGACCCGCACCGCGCTGGTCGTCACCCTCGACGACACGCCGCCCGCCACCCGGATGGCCCCGGCCGCGCGCGGCCGTGGCGGCCTCCCCCCCGAGGTGGCCGGCAAGCGCCGCAACCCCTGGGCCGTGGTGGGCGTGGTCGTGGTGCTCCTCGGCCTCGCCGGGTTCGTGGGGTGGCTCATCTACACCCAGGTCGGCGACCAGGGGAGCGCGGCCCGGCGGCCGGTCACGGTGCCCGACGTGGTGAACCGTCCCCTGCGCGACGCCCAGGAGGCGCTCGAGGCCCTCGACCTGAAGGTGAAGGTCGTGCGCCGCGCCAGCGCCGACGTGCCCGTAGGTATCGTCATGCGACAGGACCCCGCCAAGGGGACGCGCGCCACGACCGGTGACACCGTCCAGCTCACGGTGAGCTCCGGGCCGCAGGAGGTCGTGATCCCCGACGTGGCCGAGCAGGCCTTCAACGACGCCAAGGCCACCCTCACGGCCCAGGGCCTCAAGGTCGTCCGCATCGACGAGCCCAGCGACCAGCCGGCCGAGACCGTGATACGCACCGAACCCCCGGCGGGATCCCGGGCCGAGCAGGGCGACACGGTCCGGGTCGTGGTCTCCTCGGGTGCGGCGCCGGTCCCGGTCCCCGACGTCGCCGGCGCCGACCAGGTCACGGCCACCCAGACCCTCGCCGACGCCGGCCTGCGGGTCACCAAGACCACCCGCGCCAGCGACACCGTGCCCGCCGGCAGCGTGATCACCACCAACCCGGCGCCCGGCACGCCCGTCCGCCCCGGCGACACGGTCCAGATCGTCGTCTCGACCGGGCCGGGCATGGTCCGGGTGCCCAACGTCGTCGGCCAGACCGAGGCCGAGGCCCGGACCGCTCTCGACGACGCCGGCTTCGAGGTCAGCGTGGTGCGGGAGCCGTCGGGCGCCGACAACCAGGGCCGGGTGATCGGCCAGAGCCCGGGCGGGGGCACATCGAGCCAGACCGGGTCGACCGTGACCATCACGGTCGGCGCGGAGAGCCCCGACGCGGGCGCGCCCGGCGACGCCGGCGGCTGAGGCTCAGGCCGGAGCGGGCGAGCGGCCGGCGCCGGCGAGGAAGTTGGCCAGCAGGTGGTGGCCCCCTTCGGTCAGCACCGACTCCGGGTGGAACTGGACCCCCTCCACGGGAAGCTCCCGGTGGCGCAGCCCCATCACCACGCCGTCGGGGGTGCGGGCCGTGACCTCGAGCTCCGGCGGGACGCTGCCCGGCTCGACGACCAGCGAGTGGTAGCGGGTGGCCGTGAACGGCGAGGCCAGGCCCCGGAACACGCCCTGGCCGTCGTGGTGGATCTCCGAGGTCTTGCCGTGCATCACCGCCGCCGCCCTCACGACCCGGGCGCCGTAGACGTGGCCGATGCACTGGAGACCCAGGCACACGCCGAGCACGGGGATCCCGCGCCGGGCGAAGTGGTCGATCGCCGCGTTCGACACACCGGCGTCCTCGGGACGACCCGGACCGGGCGACACGAGCACCGCGTCGGCGTCGACGCCGGCCAGGTCGGCCTCGCCGAGGGAGTCGTGGCGGTGGACGAACGGCTCGGCGCCGAGCTCGCCCAGGTACTGGACGAGGTTGAACACGAACGAGTCGTAGTTGTCGACGACGAGCACCCGCGCTCCCACGGCCCCACGGTACCCGACCGGCCCCGCGACCCGTCCGGGTAGGATCCGCGGCCGTGCCCGTCTCGAAGTCGAAGAGGTCGCGCTACACGCCGCCGGCGCCCAAGAACCTGCCGCCCAGCCCGCTGTGGGTCCCGGCCTCGATGTTCACCCTCCTGCTGACGGGCACGGTCGTGATCGTCCTCAACTACCTGGGGATCCTGCCCGGCGACGCCCAGAACAGCTACCTGGTGCTCGGCATCGCCCAGATCACGGCCGGTTTCGTGCTCGCCACCCGCTTCCGCTGAGGCGTAGTCGGCCCCCGGCGACCTCGATAGGTGGTCGAGGGCCCGCCGCCCCCGCCACGCCCGGGTCGCCGGCCCTCCGTACGCGCGAATCTCGACCTATGGAAGCGCTTGAGCGCCCGGATGGCGGGATCCCTTGCGGCGCAAGGGGTTCAGGGCGAGGTGGAGGTCGAAGTGGAGAGCTGGCTCTCCGTGGCGGAATCGCAAACCTGTAACTTCCCACAGCGTTGTCCACAGGCGGTGGAAAACGCGTCAGCCGCTCTCCGTGTGCTCGACGACCAGCGCCATGTCCTCCCGGCAGTGGCGCGGCGGCTCGGGCACGTCGTCGCCGGGGGCGGCGGTCATGGTGACCTCGGAGTAGCAGACGACGCAGCGGTAGCGGTAGTGGACCGGCCGCAGGTCGGACGGATCGGGATCCGTCTCGGGGGGGATGTGGAAGGCGCGGATGACCCGGGCCGCCGCGAGGTAGATCGCCAGGGCCGCGGCCAGCGCGATGACGATCTTCAGCGCGGTCCACATCGCCGGGCGGTGCGCTCCTTCAGTCGAGACGCTCGATGATCGTGGCGTTGGCCATCCCGCCGCCCTCGCACATCGTCTGGAGACCCCACCGGCCGCCCGTCCGCTCGAGCTCCCACAGAAGGGTCGCCATGAGCCGGGCGCCGGAGCAGCCGAGGGGATGCCCGAGGGCGATCGCGCCGCCGTTCACGTTCACCTTCGCCATGTCGGGGTGGTGCTCCTTCTCCCACGCCAGCACCACGGGCGCGAACGCCTCGTTGATCTCGACCAGGTCCATCTGGTCGAGCGTCATCCCCGCCCGCTCCAGCACCTTGGCCGTGGCCGGGATGGGGCCGGTGAGCATCAGGACGGGATCGACGCCGGCCACCGCGAACGCGTGGAAGCGGGCGCGGGGGCGCAGACCCAGCTCGGCCGCCTTCTCCTCCGACGCGATCAGCACCGCGGCCGCACCGTCGGTGATCTGGGAGGAGTTGGCGGCGGTGATCACCCCGTCGGGCTTGAACGCCGGCTTGAGGCCCGCCAGCTTCTCGACGGTGCTGTCGGGGCGGATGCCCTCGTCGGCGGTCACCTCGTGCGAGCCGTCGGTGCCGTCGACGGAGACGGGCACGATCTCCCGGTCGAAGCGGCCCTCCTCCCGGGCCCGGGCCGCCCGGCGGTGCGACTCCACCGAGAACCGGTCGTTGTCCTCACGCGAGATCCCCCACTTCTCGGAGATGAGCTCGGCTGAGATCCCCTGGGGCACGAGGTCGGGGTACCGGGCGAACATCTTCGGGCCGAACGGGGTGCCGTGCGAGGTCATCGACGCGCCCATGGGGACGCGGGTCATCGACTCCACGCCCGCCGCGATCACGAGGTCGTAGGCCCCGGCGATCACGCCCTGGGCGCCGAAGTGCGCGGCCTGCTGCGACGAGCCGCACTGGCGGTCGACGGTGGTGCCGGGCACCGTCTCGGGGAACCCGGCGGCGAGCGCGGCGTTGCGACCCACGTTGACGGCCTGCTCGCCCACCTGCATGACGCAGCCCATGATCACGTCCTCGACCGCGGCGGGGTCGAGGTCGTTGCGGGCGACCAGGGCCTCGAGGGTTCCGGAGGCCAGGTCGACGGGATGCACGTCGGCGAGGGCGCCGTTGCGCTTCCCGAGGGGGGTCCGTACCGCGTCGACGATCACCGCGCTGCGCATGCCATCAGCCTCCTCTTGACCGTTTGGTCAAGTCTACCGCCGGGACGCGCCGCCGGATCCGTCCGGGGCAGCCCGGGTCAGCCCGTCCGCAGGATCAGGCCGATGCGGCCATGGTCGGCGAGCATGCCGCCCTTGACGAACTCGGCCTGGCCTCCGTGGCGAACCACGGCCTCGACCACCTCGTCGACCGGGTCGTCGAGGACGTCGGAGCCGCCGGCTCCGGGCGACGGCGCGAGGCGCCCGTCGACCACCACCGACGGGTCGCCCACGTAGTCCTCCTCCACGACGAGCTCGTGGCCGCGGCCCTCGTGCGCCAGCACCCACGCCTCGTCGAGGCCGGTCACGGCCCGGCCCTGGCCGATCGCCTCCGAGAGCCGCTCGACGGCCTCGCGACGCCGGCGCCGGAGATCCTCACGCATCGGCTCCCACGCGACCCGCCCGAGCTCGGTGCGGCTCGCGTGCTCGTAGTTGCCGTGCACGCGTGCGGCCAGCCACCGGGTGTGCGCGCTCACCTCCTCGAAGTAGCTGACGCCCCGCTCGGCGCCGAGGAGCACGATCGGCGTCGGGTCGTCACGGGTCACCTCGTGGAGGGCGGCGTCGACGCGCCGGAAGAACGCCCGGTACACCTCGTGGTCCTCGCCCGCGGTGCGGGCGAAGCGCCCGCCGGTGGCGCGCCGGTCGGTGGTGACGAGGTCGTCGCTCAGCGGGAAGCCGTCCGAGGTCGACTCGACGAGGTCGTCGCGGACGGCGTCGAAGAGGCGGGCGTTCCCCTCGGCGAGCACCAGGACGCGGAAGCGGGGGCTGCGGCGCAGGCCCTGCACCAGGGAGCGGGTGAGGAAGTTGCGGTCGACGGCCACCACCTCCCGCACGGGGAAGGGGACCATGTGGCTCTCCCCCATGTCGGGGGTGGCGAACACCGCGACGCCCTTGCCGGGGTGGCGCAGGTCGACGGCGCCGACCGCGGCGTCGAGGTTCTCGAGCACGCCGCGCGCCGCGCGCGTCTCGTAGGCGTCGAGCACCCGCTGGCGGGCCTGCTCGTGCAGATGGCGCAGGCGCAGCCGATCCTCGTCGTTGCCGGGCCGGTGGTGGTCGAGCGGCGCGACGATCGTGACGGCCGGGTCGGCGACCACGTTCTGCAGGCGGCGGATGTCGTCGAACAAGGTTGCCCTCCTCGGACCTCTCGTCTTCCGTCCCTCGTGGTGGGGCTCGCGGCACCGACCGTAGCCCCGGCCGCGGGCCGGCGCGCACGCGCCGCGATCCGTCGGACGATCGCGGCCGGGACGTCAGCTACGGTGCGCGGCCGTGCGCGACATGGACCGCTCGCTGGGCGACGGCGGGATGCCCCTGCTGGGGCTCCTGGGCCTCGGCTTCGAGCGCTACGGCGAGGGCTGGGTCGAGGCGACATGGGTTCCCACCGACCTGGCGTGCAACCCGGCCGGCACCGTCCACGGGGGCGTGTACGGGGTCGTGCACGACGCCGCCATGAACTTCGCCGCCAACTCGGCCATGGAGTCCGGCGACCGGGCGGCCACCCTGACCGTGTCCTACTCCACGCTGCGCCCCGCGGCGGCCGGCGACCGGCTCTCGGTCCGCGGCGAGGTGGTCCGCCTGACCCGCCGGGTCGCGTTCCTCGAGGTGACGGTCGGGAACGGCGACGGCGAACCGATCTCGAAGGCGACGGGCACGTTCGCCCTGCGCCGGCACGAGGAGAGCAACCGATGAGGGTCGTGGTGGTGGGCGGCGGGATCATGGGCTCGGGCATCGCCCACGTGGCGCGCACGGCGGGCTTCGACGTCGCGATCGTGGAGTCGGAAGCCCGCTTCGTCGACGCGGCGAGGGAGCGCGTCGAGCGCTACGCCCGGCGGGCCCGGGAGCAGTCCCCCGACGCGGCCGAACCGGCGCCGATCGAGATCGTCACCGACCTCGCCGGCGCGGTCAGCGGCGCCGGCGTGGTGGTGGAGGCGGTCCCCGAGGACCTCGCGCTCAAGCGGGCGGTCTTCGCGGCCGCCGGCCCGGCGGCGGGCGACGGCGCGGTGCTCGCCTCCAACACCAGCGGGCTGCCGATCGAGGTGCTCGGCGCCGCCAGCGGCCGGCCCGGCCAGGTGGTGGGCACCCACTTCTTCAACCCCGTCCCGCTCATGACCCTCGTCGAGGTGGTGCGCTCACCCCTCACCTCCGACGCCACCATGGCCGCCGCGCTCGACTTCTGCCGGGCACTGGGCAAGGAGACGGTCGAGGTGCGCGACCTCCCCGGCTTCGTGACCACCCGCCTCGGCACGGTGCTCATGTGCGAGGCCGTCCGCGCCCTCGAGCAGGGCGTGGCGTCGGCGCCCGACATCGACGCCGCCATGCGCCTGGGGTACAACCACCCCATGGGTCCGCTCGCCCTCGCCGACCGGGTCGGCCTCGACACGCTGCTCGCGATCCTCGACGACATGCGCGAGGCCTACGGCGACGCGTTCCGGGCGCCACCGATGCTGCGTCAGATGGTCGCGGCCGGCCGGCTGGGTCGCAAGAGCGGCCACGGCTTCTACGACTACGACTAGTGGGGATCGGCGCCCTCGCCGGATGGTGCCACCGCCACCGCCGGTTCGTCGCCGCCGCCTGGATCGTGGCGGTGGTGACGGTGGTGCTGGGCTCCGAGCTGGCCGGAGGGCACTACTCCCGCTCGGTGACGCTGCCGAACCTGGAGTCGGAGCAGGCCCACGACCTCCTGCGTGAGCGGTTCCCGGCGACGGCCGGGCCGTCGGTGCAGGTCGTCTTCGAAGCCGCGGCGGGCGTCGACGATCCCGGCGTGCGGGCCCGACTCGAGCGGCTCTTCGGTCACCTCCGCGAGCTCCCGGGCGTCACGTCGGTAGACGACTTCTACGGGCCGGGGCCGCGGCCCGTGGCGCCCGGTGGCCGGATCGGCTTCACCACCGCGCGGCTGAGCGGGGTCGGCGAACGGGCGACCGCGCGGGCCGTCGTGCGCGAGGTCGAGCGAGCCCGGGCGCCGGGCCTCCGGGTGGAGGCCGGCGGCGAGCCTGTCTCCGAGCTGTACCCGCCCAGCACCGGGCGGGCCGAGCTGTTCGGGGTGGGGGCGGCGATCGTGATCCTGCTCATCAGCTTCGGTTCGGTGATCGCCATGGGGCTCCCCGTCGGCACCGCGATCGCCGGGCTCGCGGTGAGCATCGGGGGTCTGACCCTGCTGGCCCGCTTCGCCGATGTCCCCGACTTCACCCCGCAGCTCGCCGGGATGATCGGCCTCGGCGTGGGGATCGACTACGCGCTGTTCATCGTCACCCGGTACCGCCAGGAGCTGCACGCCGGTCGCGACGGTGAGCTCGCGACCCGCGTGGCCCTCGCCACCGCGGGGCGGGCGGTGGTCTTCGCCGGGCTGACGGTCGTGGTGTCGCTGATGGCGATGCTGGTGATGGACATCTCGTTCGTGCGCGGCCTGGCCCTCGGAGCCGTGGCCGCGGTGCTGACCGTGATGCTGGCCTCGCTGACGCTCCTCCCCGCGCTGCTGGGTTTCGCGGGCCGGGCCATCGACCGGCTGCGGGTGCCGGGCCTCCACCGCGACGAGTCGGGCCACCGCCGCACGTTCTGGTTCCGCTGGAGCCGGCAGGTGCAGCGCCATCCGATCGTCGCCGTGGTCACCGGCGGCGTGGTGCTGCTCACCCTCGGGGTGCCCGCCCTGTCGATGCGCCTGGGCATCGCCGACGCCGGCCACGACCCGCCGTCACGTACCACCCGGCGGGCCTACGACCTCCTGGCCGAGGGGTTCGGAGCCGGCTTCAACGGACCGCTCGTGCTCGCCGCGGAGATGCCCGGCCGGGCGCGGGGCGAACCGGTACTCGCACGCGTGCAGAAGACGGTGGGCGCGACGCCGGGGGTCGCGTTCGTGGTGCCCGCCGAGGTGAGCGACGACGGGCGGGCCGCGATCGTCACCGTGTTCCCGTCGAGCGCCCCTCAGGACCGCGCCACCGCCGAGCTGGTCCACCGCCTGCGCTCCGACGTGCTGCCCGCGGCGACGGCCGGCACGCCCGTGCACGTGCTGGTAGGTGGGCGCACCGCGGTGGGGATCGACCTGTCGTCGTACCTCGGCGACCGGATGCCCCTGTTCATCGGGATCGTGCTCGCGCTGTCGTTCCTGGTCCTGCTGGTGGTGTTCCGCTCCGTGCTCGTGCCGCTCAAGGCCGCGGTGATGAACGTGCTGTCGATCGCGGCGGCGTACGGCGTGGTCACCGCGGTGTTCCAGTGGGGCTGGGGGGCGAGCCTCATCGGGCTCCACCGGCCCGGGCCGATCGAACCGGTCGCCCCGATGATGCTGTTCGCGGTGGTGTTCGGGCTGTCGATGGACTACGAGGTGTTCCTCCTGTCGCGCTGCCACGAGGAGTGGGTCCGCACGGGCGACAACGCCGGCGCGGTGGCCGACGCGCTGGCGACCACCGCCCGGGTGATCACGGCGGCGGCGGCGATCATGGTGGCGGTGTTCGTGAGCTTCGCCTTCGCCGGCGACCGCGTCGTCCAGCTCTTCGGCGTGGGCCTGGCCGCCGCCATCCTCATCGACGCCACCCTCGTGCGGATGCTCCTGGTGCCCGCCACGATGGAGCTGCTCGGCGACGCCAACTGGTGGCTGCCGCGCTGGCTCGACCGGATCATCCCCGACCTCGACATCGAGGGCGAGCACCACCTGCCCCCGGCGACCACGCCCGAGGCGGAGCGGGCCATCGCCGAGGCCTCCGACCCCACCGACCTCGGGCTCTGATCGCCGTTCGGCCCGTCGGCCCGTCGGCCCGTCGGCCCGTTCGGTCCGTCGGTCCGTCGGGACGGCCGGACCCGGCCTCTACCCGGCCTCTACCCGGGAGCGGGCGGGCGTTCCCGGGCCAGCAGGGAGGCCAGGCGCTCCACGAGGTCGTCGAGCGAGGCGGGTGGGTGCCGGCCCAGCGGCTCGACGCACACCGTGGCCACGGTGACCGGGCCGTCCCACTCGTCGGGAACCCGGAGCCGCGCGTCGGCCGGGGTCTCGAGCACCACCAGCATCGAGGTGGCCTGGCCCGGTTCGGGCGTCACCACCACCTCGAGCACCGCGCTGGAGCGGTCCACGTACGAGACGTGGCCGAGCACGTGCAGCGACTCGAGGACGGCGCCGAACGCGTCGGCCTGCGAGGCGCCGAGGCACAGGCGCCGGACGTCGCCGGCGGGGCCGGCGAACGGGGGTGCGGCCGTAGGTGCGGCGGCCGGGTGTGGCGCGGCCGCGGCCGGAGACGCCGGTGGTGCGGTCCCCGGGCCGGTTGGGAGCGCGCGCAGAACGCTGTAGGCCTCGTTGATGGTCGCCGTGAGCCGGGCCCGGGTGGCGGTGGCGGCAGTGGTGGTGGCGGCGGTGGCGGCCCCGGCACGGTCGGGATGGTGCTCCAGTACCAGGCGCAGGTACGCCGCCCGGACCTCCGCCGGCGCGGCGTGGCGCCCCACGCCCAGCACCGAGCGGGCCTGCGCCGCATCCATCATCCCCAGCATGGTCGCGCACCGCCCGGCGCCGCGCCCTGCGTGCCCCCGAGAGGAGCGGACGCGAAGAGCGGGCCGCCCCCCTGCCCCGGGGGCGACCCGCAGCACCGTTCGGCCACGCCCTGCCCTGCCGTCGCTCGCCCTGCCGTGCCTGCCGTCGACGGGCGTGCCGATCAGTGCACGGTCGTCGGCACGCCTGGAGCCGTGCCGTGGCTGGGATGTTAGATATATCTGATCCCTGGGTCAAGGCGGTAACGTGCCCCCGACGTCCACCGTTGCGCCCCTCTGCGTACCGATGCGACCAGGAAGGAGCCGACCCTGCCCCGGCGGCGCCGCAACCTCGACGAAACCCGCGCCCTGCTCCTCGACACCGGCGTCGCCATGCTCCGGGAGTCGGGGGTCCGCCTCGCGCTCAAGGAGGTGGGCCTGATCGACGTGTGCCGGCG
>JADLDD010000120.1 GCA_020846855.1 Acidimicrobiia bacterium
GACCCGCTCGCCCCCGCCGGCTCCGTCGTCCCCGGCTCCGTCGTTTCCGGCGGCTCCGTCGTCCCCGCCGGCTCCGTCGTGTCCGGGGCCGCCGCTAGGGCCGGGTCAGCGGGGGTCGGCGCGGGACCGGCGAGGGGGGCACCGGGGGGCGGCCCGCCTCCGACCGGGTCCGGCAGGAGCGGCTCGACGACCTGTTCGCCCTCGGCCTGGCTGACTTCGAACTCGCTCGGCCGCAGCTCGGCCGTCGCCAGGCTGGCCGCGGCGAAGGCGACGACCGACAGGCACGCGGCGGCGCCCACCCCGACGATGCGCCGCGGTACCGGATCGTGGGTTCGGCGCAGCCGGGCGACGGTCCTCCCCCACCGTCGGCGGCGAACCGGCATCTCCACCAGGCGGAACGAGATCTCGGTGACCACCAGGGTCAGTGCCAGGGCCACGCCGAACTGCGCCGGGGTCAGGCGGTTGCCGCTCACCTTGCGGATGATCTGGTAGATCGGCCAGTGGAACAGGTACAGCCCGTAGGACCGCACGCCGATCCACACGAGCACCGGATGACCGAGCACTCGGCCGGTGAGGGCCCTGGCGTGGGTCACCGCGGCGATGACCATGACCGTCGCCAGCGCCACACCCAGGAAACCGCCGCGGAACAGGCGGGGATCCGGGCCGGACGCGGTGGTCACGTGGAGCTGCCACGCGAGGACCCCGAGGCTGGCCAGCCCGACGGCGGCCAGCACGTCGACCACCCAGCCCTTGTCGCGCACCGGTCCGCGCATCACCGCCGTCGGTCGCCACATCATCGCGAACGCCGCCCCGATCAGCAGGCCCGTGCTGCGCGTCAACGTCGACAGGTACAGCGTGTCGGTCTTGGAGACGGCCCGCCCGGCGACGGTCCAGTACGCCTCCGGGGTGACGGCCGGGGAGACCGCCGGGCCTGTCGGGACCGCCAGCGCGACGGCAACCGTGACGAGCACCGCCACCAGGAGCAGCCAGCGGCTGGCGTTGGGAAGACGGTGACGGCCGAGACGCAGCAGGACCACCATCACGAGAGGCCACACGAGGTAGAACTGCTCCTCCACCGCGAGGCTCCACAGGTGGCGCAGCGGCGCCCACTCCATTACCGCCGTGTAGCCCTGGCCCGTCCAGATCTGGTACCAGTTCGACACGTCGGCGACGCCGGCGATCACGTCGCCCCGCAGCCGGGCCAGCTCCCCCCGCCGGACCAGTGCGGTGTAGCTCATCAGGGCGACGAGCATGAAGAACAGCGCCGGGAGCAGGCGTCGGGCCCGGCGCACCCAGAACTGCCCGAGCTCGACCCGGCCCGTCCGCTCGTGCTCGCCGATCAAGAGCAGCGTGATGAGGTAGCCGGAGATGACGAAGAACACCTCGACGCCGATGAAGCCGCCCGGCAGCCACCCGTTGTGGGTGTGGTACACCATCACGGCCACCACGGCGAGGGCCCGCATCCCGTCGAGGCCGGGTAGGTAGGGCAGGACGGACACGGCCCGGGCCGAGGCCGGCCGACCGCGGCGAGCCGGGCGGGCCGGCGGGGCGGCGGTGACTCCCCGGTCCGGCTCCCACCGGGCCGTCGCCGGGGTCAGCGAGCGGTACGCCGGCTCGGCGCGGGCCACCGGGACGCCCCCGTCACGGCACCCGCGCCGTCGCCAGGCCCAGGTTGGCGTAGATCTCGCGCGTGGCCGTCGACCGGTTCATCGTGTAGAAGTGCAGGCCCGGCGCGCCGCAGGCGAGGAGCTCGGCGCACAACTCGGTGGCGATGTCGACCCCGACGCGCCGCACGTCGGCCGGGTCGTCGACCTCACCGACTGCGTCGACCACCCACCCCGGCAGGGCAGCCCCACTGAGCCGGGCCATGCGGTTGATCTGGCCGGCGTTGGTGATCGGCATCACGCCGGGGATCACGGGCTTGTCGACGCCGAGGTCGGCCAGTTCCTCGACGAGGTCGACGTAGTGGTGGACCTCGAAGAAGAACTGGGTGATCGCGAAGTCGGCCGCGGCGAGCTTGGCGGCGAGGTGGCGGCGGTCGGTGGCCCGGTCGGGCGAAGCGGGGTGGACCTCGGGGTGGGCGGCGACGCCGATCGAGAAGTGGCCTCGGGCCGCCACGTCGGCGACGAGGTCGGCGGCGTAGCGGTAGTCGCTCGGCCGGCGGTCAGCGGCGTCGGCCGGAGGATCGCCGCCGAGGGCCATGATGTTGTCGACCCCGGCGTCCCGGTAGTCGTCGAGGATGGCCGCGATCTCGGACCGCACGTGCCCCTGGCAGGTGAGGTGGGCCATCGGGGTGATGGCGGTCTCCTGGGCCACCCACGTCACCACGTTGCGGGTGCGCTCGCGCGTGGTGCCGCCGGCGCCGTAGGTGACCGACACGAAGCTCGGTTGCAGCGGTTCTAGCTCGGCGATGGTGTGGCCCAGGGTGAGCTGGGTGACGTCGTCTCGGGGCGGGAAGAACTCGAACGAGTAGGTCCGCCCCGCGCCCAACAGCTCCGCGATCCGCGCCATAGGACCACCCAGCCTAACGAGCCGGTCCCCGGCGGGCCTGGCGGCCCGCCGGGTCCGCCGGGCCGCCGTTCGGCCGCCGGGCGCCCTCAGTGGCGGAAGTGGCGTTCACCGGTGAACACCA
>JADLDD010000121.1 GCA_020846855.1 Acidimicrobiia bacterium
GGCCGCGACGTAGTCGGCGAGCCGCCGACAGGGCCGGGGGTCGAGGACCCGGGCGACGACATGGTGAACTGCGATGGTCACGGCTGCACCGTCCTACTGATGCGAGTGAGCGCGGGTCCGCGCTCGGGGTGGGGGTGGAGGCCGTCGAGCAGCGACCGCACGACGACGTCGAACCGGGCCGGCGAGGTGAACCCGGCGAGGTCCGGGCGGGCCCGCACGAGGTGGGGGTAGCGCTCGGGCGGGAGGGTGGAGAACAGGGCCGGCCAGTACTGCGCCGACCGCTGGTCCAGCCCGGCGACGGGCCCGCCGCTCCGACCGGCCGGCCGGGCCCGGCGCCGCGCCAGCTCGAGCGTGGTGAAGCCGACGGTGACGGTCTGCACGGTGGCGAACACGTCGACCGCGCCCTCGTCGTCGAACCCCGCCGCGACCAGGACGGCCAGCGCCGCCTCCATTCGGTCGAGGGCCGCCGCCACGCCGACGGGGCTGCGGCAGTAGCGGTCGAGCAGCTCGGGCCGGTCGACGAGGAAGGCGTGCAGCTGCTCGGCGAAGTCGACCATCCAAGCCCGCCAGTCCGCCGAGGGCGGCGGCGGCGGGGCGTGGCGGGCGAGGGCGTCGTCGAGGAGGGCGTCGACGATCTCGTCCTTGTCGGCGACGTGGGCGTACAGGGCCATCGGCGAGACGCCGAGCTCGTCGGCCAGCGCCCGCATGGACAGCGCGCCCAGCCCGCCGCGCCGGGTGATCAGCAGGGCCGCGTCGACGATGCGCTGACGGCTCAGCGGGCGTCGGCGGGGGCTGGTCACGTCTCCGATTGTACACGTACATTTACGCGTACACAACCAACCAGCCCCTTAAGGCCGCCTTGGCCCGCGGCCGGGGTCCGTGATATACCTGTATCCACGGGTGCCGGACTCCCCGACAACCGCCATCCCGTGAGGTTGCAGCGATGTCGACAGGCACCATCGAGCGAACGATCGAGGTCGGGCCGGGCCTCGCCGAGGTTTGGGCCCGGCTCACCGACGTCGCGGCCGTCGCGTCGTGGTTGCCGATCCTCGAAGAAGTGACCGAGCGCGAACGACTGGCCCGCTACGACGCCGTCCTGGCCGACCGCGTTGGGCCGTTCCGGCTCCGGGCCGACCTGGCCATCCGGGTCACCGCGGCGACGGAGCCGAGCCTCCTCGCCATCGAGGCCGCCGGCGAGGATCGTCAGGTACGCTCGCGGATCGCCGTCGACGCCTCGCTCGCCCTCAGCCCGGTCGGGTCGGGTTCCGGCACGCGGCTGCACCTCGTCGGCCGGTACGAGGTGACCGGACGCGTCGCCACGCTCGGCGCCTCGACCATCGAGGCCAAGGCCCGCAAGCTCGCCGATGAGTTCTGCGCCAAGGCCGAGGCCGAGCTGCGCTGATGCTGCCCGACATCGCCCTCCATCGCCCGGCCAGCCTCGCCGCCGCCGTCGCCGGTCTCGACTGGGACCACGTCGGCTACGCCGGCGGCACGGAGCTGGTGCCGGCGCTGCGCCTCGGCGTACGCCGTCCCACCGCGCTGATTGACCTCAAGCGCCTCCCCGAGTTGTCGGGCATCGAGGAAGCGGTCGACGGCGACACGGAGACCCTCTCCATCGGCGCCCTCACGACCCACCGCCAGGCCGCCGCCAGCCCTGCGGTGCGCCGGCTGGCGCCGATGCTGGCCGACGTGGTCGCCCACGTCGGCAACGTCAGGGTGCGGACAACCGGCACGCTGGGGGGCAACCTCGCCTTCGCCGAGCCGCGCAGCGACCTCGCGACGGTGTGCATCGCCCTCGGCGCCGGTGTCGACGTCGCGGGTCCCCGGGGTCACCGTCACGTCAGCGTCGACGACCTGATCGTCGGTCCCTACGAGTCGAGCCTCGAGCCCGACGAACTGATCGTCCGGCTGGTCGTGCCCACGCCGCACGACCCGGGGGCCCGCTACTGGAAGCTCCAGACGATGGAGCGACCCACACTCGGGGTGGCGATCGTGCCCGGCGAGGAGGGGGTCACGGTGGTCGTCGGGGCGGCGGCCGAACGTCCGGTCCGGGTGGTGGTGCCGTCGGGGGCCGACGCCGAGACGGCGCTCGACGCCTTCTGCGCCGGCGTCGAGTTGATCTCGGACATGACCGGCTCGGCCGACTACAAGCGGGCGGTGCTGCGCCACCACCTCGCCGGCGAGCTGCTCGGCCGGAGGGCCGCGTGAACGTCGTCGAGATGCACTGCACGGTGAACGGCCGCCCGGTGCGCGACACGGTGTTGGTGCGCCTCACCGTGGCCGAGTTCCTGCGCGACCGGCTCGGTCTGCGCGGCACCAAGGTGAGCTGCGAGATGCAGGTGTGCGGAGCGTGCACGATCCTCGTCGACGGGGAGCCGGTGAGCTCGTGCTGCATGCTCGCCGCCGACCTCGACGGGCGCCGCGTGGAAACCATCGAGGGGCTGGCGCGGGGCGGGGAGCTGCACCCGCTGCAGGCCGCCTTCTGGGAGCACAACGCCTTCCAGTGCGGGTTCTGCACGCCGGGCTTCCTCATGATGTCCAAGGCTCTGCTCGACACCGAGCCCGACCCGGGCCCCGAGCTCGTCCGCGAGTGGCTGGACGGCAACATCTGCCGCTGCACGGGGTACCGGTCGATCGAGCAGGCCGTGCTCTCGGTGGCGACCACCCGGGACGGCGACGGGAGACCCGGGTGAACACGACCGCGGCCCGTTCGCCGCGGCGGGTCGACGGGTGGGAGAAGGTGACCGGTGGGGCGACCTACGCCATCGACGTCGACCTTCCCAACACGGCCTTCGGCGCCATCGTGCGGTCCGAGAGGGCCCACGCCCGCATCCGCTCCGTGGACACGCACGCCGCGGCGGCGACGGCCGGCGTGGTCGCGGTCATCGGCGGCGCCGACCTCAAGGGGATCGAGCCCCGCTTCGGCCACATCATCGCCGACCATCCCGTGCTCGCCATCGACAAGGTGCGCTTCTACGGCGAACCGGTGGCCCTCGTCGTGGCCGACTCCCGGGCGGCCGCGTTCGATGCGGCCGCCCTGGTCGACGTCGAGTACGACGAGCTGCCCCCGCTGATGAACGCCGCCGAGGCGCTCGCC
>JADLDD010000122.1 GCA_020846855.1 Acidimicrobiia bacterium
ACCGACGCGGAGGTCCTCGCCGCGCTGTGGGACCTCGTCTGGGCCGGGGAGGTCACCAACGACTCCCTGGCGCCGCTCCGCTCCGTCCTCTCCGGGGCGCTGCGCCGGCGGACGTCGCGGGGGCGACCCCGGCCAGGGCGGCTCTCCCGGCTCGGCCCTCCGGCGGGCGCGGGGCGCTGGTCGCTGGTGGTCCCACCCGGCACGGCGGTCGCGTCGCCCACCGAGCGGGCGCACGCGTGGGCGGAGGCGCTCCTCGGGCGCCACGGGGTCCTGGCCCGCGAAGCGGTGCGGGCGGAGGGGGTCGACGGGGGTTTCGCCGCCGTGTACCCCGTCCTGAAGGCGATGGAGGAGGCGGGGCGGGCCCGCCGTGGCTACTTCGTCGCCGGGCTCGGCGCGGCCCAGTTCGCGCTCCCCGGTGCCGTCGACCGGCTCCGGTCGCAACGCGACGCCTCAGGCACCGACCCCGGCGGCTGGGTCACGCTCGCCGCCACCGATCCGGCGCAGCCCTACGGCGCCGCCCTGCGCTGGCCCGAGACCCCGGAGGGCGCGCTCCGGCCGTCGCGGTCGGCGGGCGCGTTCGTGGTGCTCACCGGCGGTGCCCCGGTGGGGTTCCTCGACCGGGGCGGGCGGTCCCTCGCCACGTTCGGCGCGCCGGCCGAGGCGTGGGTCGAGGCCCTGGTCGACCTGGTGAAGGGTGGCCGCCTGCGCTCCGTCGACCTGGTCCGCATCGACGCCACGACCGCCCGAGAGTCCCCGCACGCGGCGGCCCTGCGCGCGGCGGGCTTCCGCGACTCCTACCGGGGCCTCGTGCTGCGCTGACCGCTCAGGCCGACCGGTGCTCCTGCCAGCGGCCCCGGCCCGTCTCCTTCACGTCGTAAAGAGCGGAGTCGGCGCGGCGGAGCAGGCTCGCGGCGGTGTCGTCGGGCCCGGACCCGATGGCCAGCCCGGCGCTGGCCCCGACCTGGGCCTGGACGCCGTCGACCACCATCGGCTCGCCGATGGCGGCGACGATCCGGGCGGCCACCGCCTCGGCGGTCGGCTGGTCGACGTCGGCGCAGAGGACGCAGAACTCGTCGCCACCGACCCGCGACACGGTGTCTCCCTGGCGCAGCACGGCCTCGATGCGGCGCGCCACCACGATGAGGACCCCGTCGCCGACGACGTGTCCGTGCCGGTCGTTGACGGGCTTGAAGTGGTCGAGGTCGACGAACATCACGGCGTGGCGGACGGGGGCGGGGTGGCTGCGGAGCACCTTCTCCACCCGCTCCACGAAGGCGGCCCGGTTGAGGACCCCGGTGAGGGGATCGTGCGTGGCCGCCCACCGGAGACGGTCCTCGGTGCGGCTGCGGGTGATCGCGAGCGAGGCCAGCCGGAGCGCCCGGCGGAGCGCGACCCAGTACCCGATGAGGGGTTCTCCGGGTTCGGTCGACCAGGCCACGATGCACCCCATCGGCGCGTCGCCGTCGACGGCCGGTACGGGCAGCGCCCAGCACGCGCGCAGGCCGAGCTGCGCGGCCGCGGCCCTCACCGAGGGCGCGATCTCCGAGTCGTCGTCCGCCACGTCGGCGGCCACGACCGGCTCGCCGGTCTCGAGGGCCAGCTCCCACGGCGTGGGCCCGTCGGCGGCGGGCCGCCCCGCCAGGACGGCGGGCAGCGTCGACACGAGGAGCGGCTCGCCTCGCGGCGCCGACAGCGTGCCGTCGTCGGGGACCTCGACGCGGACCCCGACGCTGAGTCCCCTTATCTGCTTCTCGATGATCCCGGCCACCGAGCGCAGGACGCGGGTGAGCGGGGCGCTGTTGGAGAGGAGATCGACCGTCTCGTCGGTCAGGCACCGGTCGGTGATGTCGCGGGCCACGATGAGGATCCCGGCCACGTCCGGATCGTCGAGCTGGTTGTTGCCGAGCACCTCGACGGTCGTCCAGGACCCGTCGGCCCGGAGGACCCGGTACTCGTGCGGGATGGCCATGTCGCCGGCTTCGAGCTCGGTGCGCCCGGGGTGGGCCGCCTCGTAGGCCATGCCCTCGGCGGCGGCGGCCAGGTCGTCGGGGTGGACGATGTCGATCAGCGAACGGCCGATGAGGTCGGCGGGCTTGTAGCCGAGGAGGATCCGCACCGACGGGCTGACGTAGACGACGGTGGCGTCCGCGTCGATGAGCACCACCATGTGGGTGGTGCCCTCGACCAGGGCCCGGAAGGTGCGGCTGCGCGGCGACAGGACCCGGCCGCTCCGCCGGGCGCGCTCGCCCGTGCCGCGACCGGCACCGCCCGACCGCTCGCGGCTCCGTCCCCCGCGCCGGTCGGTGCCCGGGCGACCGGGCTTGTCTGCGCTGTCCGGCATGGCTCCTGCCACCTCAGGTCAGCGGCACGGCGTTCCCGCGCCTCAACGGTTCCCATCGGCTCTTTGCCCAGAGGAGTTGAGGGACCTCTTGTCACCTTCGGCAACTCCGGCGTGACCACACCCCTCGGTACCGGTCTCGGCCGCGGAGTACCGTCACGGCACGGCGCGGCAGCCGGTGCGCGCCAGGAGCGGAAGGAGACGCCATGGGGTTCATGGACAAGGTCAAGGAGGCCGCCCGCCAGGTGGGCGACAAGGCCCAGGAGGGCATGAAGGCCGGTCAGGAGAAGTTCGACGACGTCAAGACCAACCGCCGGATCTCCGAGCTGACCCACGACCTGGGGGCGCTGGTCCTCCGCCAGCACACCGAGGGCACCCAGGCGGGCGACGACGCCGAGATCGAGCGCCTGGTCGGCGAGATCACCGAGGCGAAGTCCCAGCTCCAGGCTACGCCTCCCCCCGAGCCGGAGTGGCCCGCCGCGCCGGCGGACGCGGCCACTCCGTCGGCTCCTCCCCCACCGCCGGCGGGCGCGGCCACTCCCCCGCCGCCTCCTCCCCCGCCGGCGGGCGCGGCCACCCCGCCGCCTCCTCCCCCGCCGCCCGGAGGGGCGTCGGGCGGCCCGGCGTGACCACGGGCGCCGGCGCCCTGCGGGACCAGCTCGAGCGGGTCGTCGCCCGCGCCGCGGGTTCGGCCCCGCCCGCGCTCCTGCGCGCCCTCGGCGGTACGCCCGTGGTCGTCGACGGCCAGGACCTCCACCCGGAGGTGCGCCTCGGCCTCAGGCTCCTGGAGCTGGGGGGCGAGCCCTCCTACGAGAAGCTCACCGTCGCCGAGGCCCGGGCCGAGGTGGAGCGGGAGGCGACGCTCTTCGGCGGGCCACCCGTCCCGGTGGGCGAGGTGAGCGACATCGAGCTCCC
>JADLDD010000123.1 GCA_020846855.1 Acidimicrobiia bacterium
CGAAGAACTTGTGGAAGTTCGACACCGCGAGGCTCACCGCGAGCCCGGAGTCGCCCCAGCCGAGCTCCTCGTTGACCATCGCGCCGAGGCGGGCCTGCACGACCGGGTCGCCGTCGGGGATCCCGGCGTGCAGCGAGTCGAGGCCGAGCTGGCGGTACCGGGCGAACACGTCCCACAGCGGCGAGCCCGCCGCGATGACGTCGGCCGGGTCGACCAGCCGGTCGAGCTCCCGTCCCGCCGGCCGCATCACCTCCTCGGCGAAGCGGTGCACCGTGGCCACGAGCTCGGCCTCGGTCTCCTGCAGGTCGGGTGAAGGCTGCTCGACCAGCGCCATGGCCACCATCCTCGGTCCCCCCGGCCGCCGCCGGGCCGTAACGCGTGCAACGGTAGCGAACTTTGCCCGAGTTCACCAGGACGCGCGGTGAGACGGGCGCCGGTCGGGATTCGGGATCAGGGTCCGGCGGTCACCTTGTACAGGAGCGCGGGAAACTGCGACCCCGGGGGCGCGACGGCCAGGCCGAGCACCGTCCCGGGTCCGAACGGCACGACGAGGACCGTCCGGTACTCGACCGGGGCACCGAGGGTCGGGTCGGTGAGGGTGACCGTGATCCGCGGCGGTCCGAACCGGGCCCGGCGGGAGGTGAAGTCGACCCGGCCCAGCGCGCCGGGACCGGCGATGAACTCCGCCGAGCCGTCGAGGGTGATCCGGGCACCCCGGCCGCCTACCGCCAGCGAAGCGGGGGAGGACCAGCCCGACGCGCGGTACGGCTCCGACGGGGGTCGCAGGCCCAGGACCTCGACCTGGGTCGTGGCCGGGACCCGGTAGCGGACGCTGCCGGTGACGGGCGGCGCGGTCGGCGTCTCGCAATGCTGGACGAAGTCGGCGGAGAACTCGCTGAGCTCGCCCGATCCCTCGAACTCGATCGAGTGCACGGTGAAGCTCCCGTACGACCGGTTGCAGCCCCGGCCCGTCCCGAACATGCTCAAGCCGGGCGCGCCCGGGCTCTCGAAGGGATGTCGCTCGGCACCGGTGTAGGTCCCCGGGGCGAGCGGTGCGCCGTCCGGAGCCGCGAACCAGATCCTCCAGTACTCACCGGTCCACCACTCGCCTTCGCCCCTGACCACGATCTCCACGAAGTGCGGGCTGCTCAGGGACCCTGAGAACACCGTCTCGGCGTCGGTGAAGGTGCGCCGGGCTCCCTGCCCGATGTAGTCGCCCGGGCTGCTCGTGTAGGTGAAGACGCTGACCGTGGGGTGGGCCGCGGCGGCCGGCCCCGGTGCGGGCGGCGTCGAGGTCTCCGCCGCGGCCGGGCCGGCCAGCGTGCCCGTCACGAGGAGTACGACGGCCCACATCCCGATGGTGCGCTTCATCACCCACCGCCCTTCCCTCGATGGTCGAGCCGCGCCGCCGCTGCTGCTCCACGACCAGTCGCTCGGATCGCCGGAACCCCGCCGCAACCCTGGCGTGCGGTTCGTCGCTCCCTGAGCCGGTCATGCCCAGTTGCGTCGTTTGACGGGTCTCATTGTCGGCTCCGAGGGGACGGTACGCAAGCGCGACGCTGCCGCGGCGCTTGATGCCGCGGACCGCTTTGGGGGATCCTGGGAGCGGCGAGAGCGTCCGATCCGCGACCGGGGGGGCCGGAATCGTGAAGCCAGGGAGGGCACGACTGGGGGGTGTCGCCGCGATCCTGACGGTGATCGCGGTGCTGGCGAGCGGCTGCGCGTTCATCCCGCCGAAGTGGGGGTCGCCGCCGGTCCCGCTCTCCGAGCTCGGCGTCGACCCGGCCACGCAGACCCGCTGCGACCCGATCGCGCCGGAGTGCATCCTCCCGTTCCCGAACGACCACTTCACCGTCCGGGACCGGAGCACCCCCACGGGCCGCCGGCTCGCGCTGTCGTCCGCGTCGCTCCCCACCAACGCGTCGGGAGCCCCGATCGACGTGACCGACCAGAACCGCGCCGACGGGTGGAGCCCCGGGTCCCAGGTCATGGTCGAGCTCCCCGGCCTCGACGTCGAGGCGTCGAGGATCCCCGGCCTCGCCGACGCCACGCGCTCGCTGCGGCGTGACTCGCCGATCGTCCTGCTCGACGCGACCACGCACCGGCGCCTGGCGTTCTGGGCCGAGCTCGACGCCAACGCCGACCCGGGCGAGACGCCGATCCTCTTCATCCGCCCGGTGGCCAACTTCGCCGACGGCCACCGGATCGTGGTCGGCATGCGGGGTCTCGTAGACGCCTCCCACCACCGCCTCGAGCCCACCGAGGCGTTCGCCGCCTACCGCGACGGCCAGCGGACCACCGACCGCACCTTCGAGTCGCGCCGCCCGGCGATGGAGCGGATCTTCGCCGACCTCGCGTTCGCGGGGGTGGCCCGGCGCCCGCTCCAGCTGGCGTGGGACTTCACCGTGGCGAGCACCGAGAGCCTCACCGGCCGGATGCTCGCGATCCGCGACGACGCCTTCCGCGAGCTGGGCGACGCCACGCCCGCCTACACCGTCACCAAGGTCACGGAGAACCCGAACCCGCAGGTGCTCCGCCGGGTGGAGGGCACCTTCGAGCTGCCGCTCTACCTGACCGACGGCGGCGCGCCCGGCGGCCGCTTCGTGCTCGGGCCCGACGGGAAGCCGCAGCGCCAACCCGGCGCGTTCACGGCGGAGTTCGTGTGCAACCTCCCCGCGGCCGCGGCCGTCACCCCGGCGAGGATGGCGCTCTACGGTCACGGGCTCTTCGGCGAGCGCACCGAGGTGAACGGTCGCCTCACCCGGACGATGGCCGAGCAGTACGACATCGCCTACTGCGCCACCGACTGGTACGGCATGTCGGAGAACGACCTGCTGAGCGCGCTCACCGTGCTCCAGGACCTCTCGAACATGCCCAAGATCGCCGACCGCATCCAGCAGGGGTTCCTGGCCTTCCTGTTCCTCGGGCGCCTCATGCGCGACCCGAGGGGCTTCGCGGCCGATCCGGCGTTCCGGTTCGACGGCCGTCCCGCCCTCGACACGAGCCAGCTCTACTTCGACGGCAACAGCCAGGGCGCGATCCTGGGCGGCGCGCTCACCGCGGTGGCCCAGGACTGGACCCGCTCGGTCATCGCCGAGGCCGGGATGAACTACTCGATCCTCCTCGACCGCAGCGTCGACTTCGACGTCTACCTGGCCGTGATGACGCCGTCGTACCCGACCCGCTACGACCGCATCATCGGGGGCGCGGTGATCCAGCTCCTGTGGGACCGCGGTGAGACCAACGGCTACGCGAACCACGTGACCCGGGATCCGTTGCCCGGTGCGCCCCGCCACGAGGTCCTGCTGCTCGGCGCGGTCGGCGACCACCAGGTCAGCGAGTACTCGCTGCGCATCGAGGCGGCGACGATGGGCGTCCGCGCCCACTTCCCGCTCGCCGAGCCCGGGCGCATCGCCGACGACCTCGGCGCGTTCCTGCGGCCGGTGCCGTACTACCCGTGGGGCCGGTCGGCCTACTTCCTCTGGGACA
>JADLDD010000124.1 GCA_020846855.1 Acidimicrobiia bacterium
CCGTCGACCGGGTGCTCGAGATCGCCCGGGCCGGAGCCGCCGCCGGCTGCCTGGAGGTGTTGTTCACCCTCGGGGAGGCGCCCGAGGCGCGCTACCCGGTCGCCCGCGACTGGCTGGAGGCCCACGGGTTCACGTCCACGGTCGGATACCTCGAGCACGTGGCCCGCGTGGTCCTCGAGGAGACGGGCCTCCTGCCCCACGCCAACGCCGGGGCCCTCGCCTACGAGGAGCTGCTGGCCCTGAGGTCGGTGGCCCCGTCGCAGGGGATGATGGTCGAGACCCTCGCCGGCCGGCTCGGAGAGCCCGGCGGGCCGCACCACGGCGCCCCCGACAAGACCCCCGAACGGCGGCTGGCCACCCTCGACGCCGCCGGTCGGGCCCGGGTGCCGTTCACCACCGGGATCCTGGTCGGGATCGGCGAGACCGAGGCCGAGCGGGCCGAGGCCATGGCCGCCATCGCCGCCGCGCACGCCCGCCACGGCCACGTCCAGGAGGTGATCGTCCAGAACTTCCGGCCCAAGCCCGGCACCGCGATGCACCGCCACCCCGCCGCGCCGCCCGACGACCTCCTGCGCGCCGTGGCCCTGGCCCGCCTGCTCCTCCCCGACGGGGTGCGGGTCCAGGCCCCGCCGAACCTCTCCGAACCCGAGACCCTCGCCGCCCTGATCGGCGCCGGCCTCGACGACTGGGGCGGCGTCTCCCCCGTCACCCCCGACCACGTCAACCCCGAGCGCCCCTGGCCGGCGATCGAGGTGCTGGCCGCCGCGACGGAGCGGGCCGGCAAGCAGCTCGCGGCCCGGTTGACCGTCCACCCTCCCTACGTCCACGCGGCCGACGAGTGGCTCGACCCGGCCGTGCGCTTCGCGGTGCTGGTCCACTCCGACTGCGAAGGCCTGGCCCGCGACCCGGCCGAGGCCTGGTCGGCGGGTGGAGAGGCGCTTCCGCCGCGGCTCGTCCCGATGGCGGCGGCGCGGGCCGGTAGCCGGGTCGGCGAGGTCCTCGACGGAGTCGAGGCCGGCGAGGAGGTCGACGAGGCCGGGATAGTCACCCTGCTCGGCGCCCGCGGTGCCGAGGTGGGTCGCGTCGCCGCCGTCGCCGACGCCCTGCGGGCCGCGGCCGTGGGCGACGACGTCACCTTCGTGAGGAACCGCAACATCAACTACACGAACATCTGCACCTACAAGTGCCGCTTCTGCGCCTTCTCCAAGGGCCCGCTGTCGCTCGACCTGCGCGGCACCCCCTACCTGCTCGACGACGCCGAGATCCAGCGCCGGGTGGTCGAGGCGGTGGAGTGCGGCGCGACCGAGGTCTGCCTTCAGGGCGGGATCCACCCCGACTTCGACGGCGCCTACTACCTGCGGGTGATCCGGGCCGTGAAAGAGGTCGCCCCCGACATCCACGTGCACGGCTTCACCGCACTCGAGGTGACCGAGGGCGCCCGCCGCCTCGGCGTGCCGCTGCGCGACTACCTCCTCGAGGCGAAGGCCGCCGGACTGGCCACGCTGCCCGGCACCGCGGCCGAGATCCTCGACGACGAGGTCCGGGCCGTCATCTGCCCCGACAAGGTCGACACCGAGGAGTGGCTCGAAGCGCACCGGGTGGCGCACTCGGTGGGGCTGCGCTCCAACGTCACGATCATGTTCGGCCACGTGGAGCGGCCCGAGCACGTCGCCCGCCACCTCCTCCGCACCCGTGCCCTCCAGAAGGAGACCGGCGGCTTCACCGAGTTCGTGCCGTTGCCGTTCGTGCACATGGCCACGCCCCTGTTCCTCCAGAAGCGGGCCCGGCCCGGGCCCACGTTCCGGGAGACGCTCCTCGTGCACGCCGTGGGCCGCATCGCGTACCGGGGCCACATCGACAACGTGCAGGTCTCGTGGGTGAAGTGCGGCCTCGAGGGCACGGCCCAGATCCTGCGGGCCGGGGCCAACGACCTGGGCGGCACCCTGATGGACGAGAACATCTCCCGGGCCGCCGGCGCGTCCCACGGCCAGGAGCTCGACGAGCAGGAGTTCCAGGCGATGGTCGACGGCCTGGGCCGGCGCCTGGAGCAGCGCACCACGCTCTACGGCCGCACCCGCACCACCGGCCGCCGCCTGCGCCCGGTGGAGGCGCACCCCGAGCCGCTCGGGGCCGGCGCGCAGCCGGTACGGTTCGACCCCCGCGCCCCCGTGCGGTCCGCGACCTGACCGACCCCCGGGCGGCCCGACCGGCGCGACCGGCCCGACCGGCGACCCCGACCCGAGGATGCCCGTGAACGAGACCGAACTGGACGTGGTGGCCGTCGGCAACGCCCTGGTCGACGTCCTGAGCCACGAGGAGCACGCCTTCCTCAACCGCAGCGGCCTGGCCCGCGGCACGGCGACGATGGTCGACCTCGAGCACTCCGACGAGGTGTACGGGATGTTGGGCCCGACGACCGAGTCGTCGGGCGGCTCGGCGGCCAACACCATCGCCGGCCTGGCGTCGCTCGGTGGGCGAGGGGCGTTCATCGGCCAGGTCGCCGACGACGACTTCGGCCGCGTCTTCGCCCACGACCTGGCTGCCCTCGGCGTCCGCTTCCACACCGGTCCGGCGTCGGGCGACCTGCCCACCGGCCGGTGCCTGGTGGTGGTCACCCCCGACGCCCAGCGCACGATGTGCACCTACCTGGGGATCTCCAGCGCGCTCGGCCCCGACGCCGTCGACGACCGCCTGATCGCCGCCGCGGCGGTTACCTACCTCGAGGGCTACCTGTGGGACCAGCCCCCGGCCAAGGAGGCGATCCGGGCCGCGGCGGCCGCCGCCCACGCCGCCGGCCGACGCGTGGCGCTGACGCTGTCCGACCCGTTCTGCGTCGACCGCCACCGCGACGAGTTCCGCGAGCTGGTCGAGTCCGACGTCGACGTCCTCTTCGCCAACGAGCTCGAGATCTGCTCGCTGTACGAGGAGAACCACTTCGACGACGCCTTGACCCGTGTCCGCGACGTGTGCGCCGTCGCGGCCCTGACCCGCAGCGAGGCGGGGGCCGTGGTCGTCGGCGACGGCGAGGTGCACGTGGTCGACGCGGTGCCCGTCGACGCGGTCGTCGACACCACCGGTGCCGGCGACCAGTTCGCGGCCGGGTTCCTGTACGGCCTCACGCACGGGCTTCCGCTCGGGGTCACGGGCCGGCTGGGCGCGCTCTGCGCGTCGGAGGTGATCGGCCACCTCGGCCCCCGGCCGGCGGTCTCGTTGCGCGAGCTGGCCGGGCCCCTGATCGCCGGCGCCTGAGCGGTGGAGCGTCTGCCGCGCTACCGGACCGGCGACGAGGAACTCGACGCCGCGGTCGAGGCGCTCGTCGACCGGGTCGGCCCCACCGACGACGCCACCCTCATCTTCGAGATGGTCTCGACGGTCCTGCGCCTCGCCCGCGACGGCGCCGACCGGGGCGAGCTCAAGCTGGTGAACGCCGCCCTCAAGGAGATGCGGTACAGCTTCCACGTGTTCTCGTCGTACCGGGCGTCGCGCAAGGCGTCGATCTTCGGGTCGGCCCGCACCCGCCCCGACGACCCGCTCTACGACCAGACCCGCCGGCTGGCCCGGGGCCTGGCCGAGCGCGACTGGATGGTGATCACCGGCGCGGGTCCGGGGATCATGACGGCCGGGATCGAGGGCGCCGGCCCGGAGAGCTCGTTCGGGGTGAGCATCCGGCTGCCGTTCGAGACCGTCACGAGCTCGTTCCTCGCCGACGACCCGAAGCTCATCAACTACCGCTACTTCTTCACCCGCAAGCTGAGCTTCGTGAAGGAGTCGCACGGGTTCGTGCTCCTGCCCGGCGGCTTCGGGACCCTCGACGAGGCGTTCGAGCTCCTCACCCTCGTGCAGACCGGCAAGGCGATGCCGGTGCCGATCGTGCTCCTCGACGTGCCCGGCGACACCTACTGGGAGTCGTGGCGGCGTTTCGTCGCCGACGAGGTCGTCGGTCGGGGGTACCTGTCGGCCGGCGACATCGACCTGGTGTGCACGACCGGCGACGTCGAGACCGCCATCGACGAGCTCACCGGCTTCTACTCCAACTACCAGTCGGCCCGCTTCGTACGTGACCGCCTCGTCCTGCGGATGAAGGCGCTCCCGGACCCCGGAACGATCGATGCGATCAACGTCGCGTTCGCCGACATCGTGGCCGACGGGCGGATCGAACCGTCCGAGCCCACGCCGGCCGAGGTGGCCGACCACGACGCCCTCGACCTGGCGCGGCTCTCGCTGGTGTTCGACCGGACCCGGTGGGCCCGCCTGCGGCGGTTGATCGACGTGCTCAACGGCCGGCGCCGGCCGGAGGACTGCCACCCCGTGGATCCGGGGAGTTGACCGGCGCGGCGCCCGTGGTCAGAAGTCGGGGGGCTCGGCGCCCGAGGTGAGCGCGTTGATCGCCCGCTCCACGGCCCGCCGGGCCTTGAGGATCCGCTTCTCGTCGGCGGCGCCGCCCGGGTCGCCGTCGGCGGCGGCGCGCAGCCGGTCGTAGGCGAGGTCGCGCAGGGCCTCCTCCACGGAGCGGAGCCGCTCGACCAGCTCCTCGACGTCGGTCACCGATGCTCCGATTCGCCGGCGTCGCCGTCGCCGGCGTCGGGCGACGCGCCGAGTGCGGCCTCCAGGAGCTCGGCCGGGTGGCGCACGTCGACCCCGGCCGCGGCGAGGTGCATCGCGCAGCCGGGGTTGGCCGACGCAACCACCGCGCCGTCGCCCCCGGCTCGCCGGATGGCGGCGAGCGTGCGGTCGCGCATCGCTGCGGCCAGCTCGGGTTGGGTGAGGCTGTACGCGCCGCCGGCGCCGCAGCACAGCCCGTCGTCGTCGAGGTCGACGAGCCGGTAGGCGGGGGCCAGGACCCGGCGGACGCTCCCGGCCACCTTCTGGACGTGGTTCAGGTGGCACGGATCCTGGACCACGACGGTCCGCCCGGTGTCGCGCAGCGGCGGCCCGCCGTGCTCCTCGAGCCACTCCGCGAAGCTGCGCACCCGGGCCGCGAAGCGGTGCGCGGCGTCGGTCTCGAGCAGCTCGCCGTAGCTCTTGAGCATGGCGCCGCACCCGGCGCTGCACACCACGATCGGATCGTCGCCGGGCAGGGACCGCATGACGGCCCGGGCCAGCCGCCGGGCGTCGAAGTCCATGCCCGCGTGGAGCTGGAGCGCGCCGCAGCACCCCGCGCCCGGGCCGGGAAGGCCGGGGTGGGCCCCCGACGCCCGCATGATCCGCAGGGCGGCCCGGTGCGTGTCTCGCTGCCAGGCGTCCATGACGCACCCCGTGAAGAGGTGCACGTCGGGGTCGTCGTCGGCCTGGAGCCGTTCCATGAGCGATTCGGCCCGGTACCGCAGGCCCGCGGTCCGGCCGGTCAGGCCGGGCAGGCGGCGCAGCGGGATCAGGACCCACGACAGGGCGACGAGGAGGCCGGGCCGGGGCAGGACGACGCGGTAGGCGAGCCACTCGAGGGTCCGCCGCACGAGTGGCGGGCGGGGCCGGCGCGTCGATCGGAGGGCCTGGCGGGTCTGCTCCATGAGGCGACCGAAGGGTACTCCCGACGGGCAGGCCGCCTCGCAGCCCCGGCACTGCACGCACTCCTGCATGTACGACACGAAGGCCTCGTCGACGGGCTCCCCGGCCTGCACCCTCCGCATGGCCGCGATCCGCCCCCGGGGCGAAGCCGACTCGCGGCCCGTGGCCCGGAAGGTCGGGCAGTGCGGGAGGCAGAGCCCGCAGTCGACGCAGCGGGCCAGGTCGACGGGGTCGATCGGGAGGGTCATCGCGCCACCGCTCCCGCCGGGGCCGCCTCCACGAAGGGCATGCGCCCCGGCGCCATCCGCCCGTCGGGATCGAACGCGGCCTTGATCCGGCGCATGACCTCGACGCCGGGCGGGGGCGTCCCGAAGGCGTCGAGCCCAGGCGCGCCGGCCACCCGCAGGAGCCGGCCGCCGTGGGCCTCGGCCACGGCCCGGGCCGCCACGAGGGCCGACGGGTCGTCGCCGGCGACGTCGACGGTCCCGACCCCGACCTCGGCGAGGAAGGCGATCCCGGCCCGCCGGAGCTCCGCCGCCACCGGCTCGATCACGCGCGGGCGGACCGAGATCCGCCCCCGGTGCTCGCCGGCCGGTCGGGCCGGACCGCCCGCCGCGGCGGTCAGTTCGGCGGCGTCCAGCTCGGCTTCGACGTCGGCCGGGTGGCCCTCGGCCAGGACGTGGACCGTCGACCCGTCCCAGGTCACGCACGACGGCCGGTGCAGGCGGGCGAGGATCCCCGACGGCGGGCCGTCGGCCGTGGCCCACGCCGCGCCCCGGGGGCGAGGCCGCGCCCGGAGGGTGGCCTGCACGATCACCCCCAGGGTGCCGAGCGACCCGACCAGCAGCCGGGGGAGGTCGAAGCCGCTGACGTTCTTGACCGTGGGCCCGCCCCCCTTCACGAGCGTCCCGTCGGCGGTCACGAAGCGGACCTCGAGGACCTGGTCGCGCACCGGCCCGTAGCGCAGCCGGCGCCACCCCGACAGTCCGGTGGCGAGGACACCGCCGACCGTCGCCGAGCCGTCGGTCGGGTCGAGCGCGCACATCTGCCCGTGTTCGGCGAGGAGGGCGTCGAGGTCGCGTACGGGTGTGCCGGCCCGTACCGTCACCGTGAGGTCGCCGGGGTCGTGGGCCACCACGCCGGCCGGGACGCGCACCGCCCGGCCCCCCCGGGGGGTGCCACCCACCTCGGCGTGGGTCCCCGCGCCGGTGGGGTCGACCGTGTCGGCGGCGACGATCGTGTCCCGCAGCTCGTCGAGATCGCTCGGGGTGCTCAGATCCATGTGCCCTCCGGGGCGCCGGCGATCTCTCCGCAGCGGCTCCCCTCCGGCAGCACCTTGCCGGGGTTGGCGCGGCCGTCGGGGTCGAACGCCGCCCGCAGCCCGGCCTGCGCCGCGAGGTCGTCGGGGCCGAAGATCAGGGGCATGTGGTCGCGCTTCTCGAGCCCGATGCCGTGCTCACCCGAGAGCACGCCGCCGGCGGCGATGCACGCGCGGAGGATGGCGTCGCCGGCCGACGCGACGCGGTCCCAGATCCCCGGCTCGGAGGCGTCGAACACGATGAGGGGGTGGAGGTTCCCGTCGCCGGCGTGGAACACGTTCATCATCGTCAGGGCGTGGGTGTCGGCGACGTCGTAGACGGTGCGGAGCACGTCGACGAGCCGGGTGCGGGGCACGACGGCGTCGTGGAGGTAGTAGTCGGGCGCGATGCGGGCGATGGCCCCGAACGCCGACTTGCGGCCCTTCCACAGCAGGGCCCGCTCGGCTTCGTCGGCCGCGACCCGGACCCGCCGGGCGCCGTGGGCCCGGCCGAGCTCCCCGACGGCGGCGGTGTCGGCGGCGACGCTCCCGGGCCGGCCGTCGAGCTCGACGAGGAGGATGGCGGCCGCGTCGCGGGGGAAGCCTGCGCCCACGTAGTCCTCGACGGCCCGGGTGATCTCGGCGTCCATCATCTCGAGGGCGGCGGGCACGATCCCCTCCGCGATGACCGCGCCCACCGTGGCGGCGGCGGCGTCGAGGGAGGCGAACTCGAGCAGCAGGGTCGACACCGCGGGCGGGTCGGGGCTCAGGCGCACCGCGACCCGGGTGGCGATCCCCATCGTCCCCTCGCTGCCGACGAAGCAGCCGCGCAGGTCGTAGCCGGCGGTGTCGGGCTCGAGGCCGCCGAGGCGCACCTCGGCCCCGTCGGGGAGGACCACGTCGAGGGCCAGCACGTGGGCCGACGTGACCCCCGACGCCAGGCAGTGCGGGCCGCCGGCGTTGGTGGCGACGTTGCCGCCGATGCTGCACGCCTGCTGCGACGACGGGTCGGGGGCGTAGTGCAACCCGAGGTGGGCGACGGCCCGGGTCAGGTCGAGGTTGAGCACCCCCGGCTCCACCCACGCCGTGCGCTCGTGCTCGTCGACGGCCAGGATCCGGTTGAGCCGGGTGGTGCTCACCACCAGCGCGCCGTCGGCCGGCGTGGCGCCGCCGGCGAGGCCGGTGCCGCTGCCCCGTGGGACGATGGGCACGCCGTGGCGGCGGGCGATGCGCACCGCGCCCGCGACGCCGGCCGCATCGCGCGGGAAGCAGACGGCCCCCGGGCGGCCTCGGGTCACCCCGGCGTCCTTGCCGTACATCGCGAGTTCGAGGGGTTCCTCTCGCGCTCCGCCGGGCCCCAGGGCCGCGGCGAGGTCGGCCACGAGCGGGCTCGGCCGCGGTGCCGATCGGGGTGTGGAGCGGGGCGGGATCCGCGGTCTCGTCCACGGTGTCATCCGGCGCACGGCTCCGAGATTACGGCCGGGCCCGCCGGTTCCGGGACGGCCGGGGCTCCGGCATCGGGCCGCGGGCCGGTACGCTCCCGCCGGATGCCCGCTGAAGCTCCCAACCAAAGGTCTTCGCGCTCCGCCGTCGGGTCGGCGTCGTGACGGCCCCGGTCCGTGAGTGGGTGGTCTTCGACGACCCGTACGGCGAGGCGCGCCGCTGGGAGATCGACGTCACCTTCCTCACCTCCCGCTGGCGCTGCATCTACGGCGACGGCTGCCAGGGCGTCCTCACCGCGCCGGCTCCGGAGCTGGAGCAGGGTTGCTGCTCCTACGGCGCGCACTACGCCGACGACGCCGACCGCCGGGCCGTGGAGCGCGCCGCGCGGCGCCTCACCGACGACGACTGGCAGTTCGCCCGCCAGGGCCGCTCGCGTGGGGTCAGCGCCCGCATCCGGGGCGGCCCGGGCCGGACCCGGCTGGTCGACGACGCCTGCATCTTCCTCAACCGGCCCGGCTTCCCCGGCGGCGCCGGCTGCGCCCTCCACCGGTTCGGTCTGCGAACCGGGGTCCACCACAGCGAATTGAAGCCCACCGTGTGCTGGCAGCTACCGCTGCGGCGCGTCGACCGCGACGACGAGTCCGGCGACGGCACGGTGGTGTCACGCGTGACCGAGTTCGGCCGCGACGGCTGGGGCGACGGCGGCAAGGAGTTCGCCTGGTGGTGCACCGAGGCGCCGGAGGCGTTCACCGCGTCCGAGGCCGTCTACCGCACCCTGGAGACGGAGCTCCGCCACATGCTCGGCGACCCGCTCTACGAGGCGGTCGCGGCGTACCTCGACGCCCGGATCGCCGGCGGGTCGGGCAACGGGAGCGCGCCCGCTACGGCGCTGGCCCGCCACCCGGCCCAGCCCGTGACGCTGGGCCCGACCCGGCGGACCCCGCCGGCCCGACGGCCCCGGGCGCCGGCCGGCTCGCCGCGGCGCGGGCGGGTGTCGTGAGCGTCGCGGACACGGGCTACCCCGACCTCCTCGCCGACCTGGGTGCCGAGGAGGAGGCGCTCCGGGCGGTCGTCGCCCACCTCGATGCCGACTCCTGGCTGGCTCCCACGCCCTCGCGGCACTGGGACGTCCGCGACACGATCTCGCACCTCGCCCACACCGACGACGCCGCCGTCGAGGTCTGCACCGGCGGCCGAACCCTCTTCGAGATGGTGGCGCCCTGTGCATCGGGTGAGGACTTCACGCTCTCGGGCGTGCTCGCCGGGCGGCGGCTGACCGGCGAGGCGATCCTCGCCTGGTGGGATCGGGCCGCGGCCCGCCAGGCCGAGACGCTCGCCGCCCTGGATCCGGCCACGAGGGTCCCGTGGGGCCTGGGCATGCGGGCGTCGTCGTTCGTGACCGCCCGCCTGATGGAGACGTGGGCCCACGGCCTCGACGTCCATGCCGCGCTCGGCACCGAGGCCGTCGACACCGACCGCCTGCGCCACGTGGCCTGGTTGTCGATCCGGGCCCTCCCGTACGCGTACTCGGTCGCGGGGCGCCCCGACCCCGGCGTCCCCGTCCGGGTGGAGCTCGACGCCCCGGGCGGCGACCGGTGGACCTTCGGCCCCGCCGATGCCGGCGACGTGATCACCGGCCCCGCCGGGGTGTTCTGCCGGCTGTTCGTGAAGCGCATCGCCCGGGCCGACGCCGCCGCGCTCCGGGCCCGGGGCCCGGCGGCCGAGGCCGCCCTGGAGGTGGCCCGCGCCTACCTGTGACCGGGCCCGCCGTGCTCCCGCGTGATGACCGCGGCCCCGGACCGTAGCGACGAAAGGACCGTTCCATGCCGCTCTACTCGTTCGAGGGGACCGTTCCCCGGGTCGCGGACGACGCCTTCATCGCGCCGACCGCGGCCATCATCGGCGACGTGGTGGTCGAGGCCGGGGCCTCGGTCTGGTACGGGGCCATCGTCCGGGCCGACTTCGCGCCGGTGGTGATCCGCCGAGGTGCCAACGTGCAGGACGGCGCGGTGCTCCACGGCCCGCCCGGGGTGCCGACCGAGGTCGGGCCGGGGGCGACCGTGGCCCACAACTGCGTGGTCCACGGCGCCGAGCTGGGCGAGGAGTGCCTGGTGGCCAACGGCGCCGTGGTCCTCGACGGGGCCCGCATCGGGGCCCGGGCGCTGCTGGCCGCCGGCTCGGTGCTGATCGCCGGAGGCCACGTGCCCGACGGCATGCTCGCGGCCGGGGCGCCGGCGGTGATCAAGCGGCCCATCGTCGGTACGCCGTCGGAGTTCTGGGTGAAGGCCAACCCGGGGGCCTACGCCGAGCTCGCCCAGCGCCACCGCCTGGGCATCGAGCCCGTCTGAGGCGGCCGGACCGGGCTCTCAGAGGTAGAGGCCCGTCGCGCCCTCGGCCCGCTCGGAGGCCACGGCGTGCACGTCACGCTCGCGCAGGATCAGGTACTCCTCGCCGCGGATCTCGACCTCGTAGCCGGCGTCGGGGGCGAAGAGCACCCGGTCGCCGGGTTCGATGTTGCGGACCGTGGGCCCCACCGCGACGGCTTCGGCCCACACGAGCCGCCGGTCGCGGTTGGCGGTGGCCGGGATCAGGATCCCGGCGCGGGACCGGCGCTCGCCCATCTCGGCCGACGGGGCGGCCAGGATCCGGTCCGCGGTCATGCGGACGCCGTGCTTGCCGGGCCGGGCCGGCTCGGGTGACCCCTCGGACTCGGCGGCGGCCTCGGAGGTGGGCATCGGCACCAGGTTACGCGCCGGCCGGGCGTCACGACCCTCCGGCGGCCGCTCCCGTGCTTCGCCGGGACCGCGGGGGGGAAGGTACATTCGGGCTTCGTGGCCCACGTCTCGCCGGCGGTCCCCGATGCGTTCCCGGACCGCGGTGAGGCCCGCCGCTCGATCGGGGCCACGTTCCGCGCGTACGTGGCGCTGACCAAGCCGCGCATCATCGAACTGCTTCTCGTCACCACCGTCCCGGCCATGATCCTCGCCGCCGGTGAGCTGCCGTCGCTCTGGCTCATGGCCCGGGTCCTCGGGGGCGGCACCCTGGCGGCGGGCGGCGCCCACACCATCAACTGCTACCTGGAGCGTGACCGCGACCAGCTCATGCGGCGCACCGCGCACCGCCCGCTCCCCCGCCACGACATCCCGCCCGGGCACGCCCTGGCGTTCGGCGTGGTCATCGAGGTCCTCGCCTTCGCCTTCCTGTGGGTGACCGTCAACCCGCTCTCGGCCCTGCTCGCGGTGAGCGCGACCCTGTTCTACGTCTTCGTGTACACGATCTGGCTCAAGCCCCGCACGACCCAGAACATCGTGATCGGCGGGGCCGCGGGGGCGGTACCGGTGCTCGTCGGCTGGGCGGCCGTCACCGGCACCGTCGGCGCCCCGGCCTGGGTCCTCTTCGCAGTGGTCTTCTTCTGGACGCCGCCCCACTTCTGGGCGCTCTCGCTGCGCTACCAGGACGACTACGCCGCGGCCGGGATCCCCATGCTCCCGGTGGTGAAGGGCGCTCGGGTCGCCGCCCGCCAGATAGCCGTCTACTCCGTGGTGGTGGTGGGCATCACGCTGCTGCTCGTGCCCGTCGCCTCGATGGGCGTCCTCTACGTGGTCCTGGCGTCGGTCTTCGGTGCCGTGTTCGTGGCCCGGGCGATCCGGCTCCACCGCGACTTCACGCCCCAGCGGGCCATCAAGCTGTTCACCTTCTCGAACGCCTACCTGGCGCTCGTCTTCGCCGCCGTTGCCGCCGACGTCCTCTTCCGCGCCGCCCGCTGACCCGCGGTCGCGGTGGCTGCTCGTCGGCCTGGCGGTCGCCGGCCTCGCGGTGGTCGTCGGCGCCGTGGTGTGGGCCCTCACCGCCGGCGGCGGCACGCCCTCGTCCCCGCCCAGCGGGGTGAGCGCGCCGGGGATCGCCACCGTCGGGTCGCCCGCCCCCGACTTCGAGCTCGCCACCTTCGACGGCGAGCCGTTCCGGCTCTCCGACCAGCGGGGCCGGGTGGTGCTCGTCAACTTCTGGGCCTCGTGGTGCAACCCGTGCCGGAAGGAGTTCCCGCTCTTCGCCGAGGTGTACGAGAGGTACCGCGCCGACGGCCTGGTGATCGCCGGCGTCGCGTCGCGCGACATCTCCTCGGACTCCCGCGACTTCGCCCGCGAGGAGGGCGCCGAGTGGCCCCTCATGAGCGACCGCTCGGATCAGACCGTGGCCCGGGCCTACGGGGTCCGGGCCCTGCCCCAGACCTTCTTCGTCGACCGCGACGGCCGGATCGCGGAGCGGATGTACGGCATCCCCTCCGCGGCCCGTCTCGACGGCCTGATCCGCCGCCTGCTCGAGTCCTGACGCCGGCCGACCCACCGGCGGGTGGGGTGGCTCACTCCTCCCAGCGGAACCACGCCACGGCGGCGAGCGGCGCCAGGACGGCCCAGGCGATCAGCGCGGCCAGGTACCCGCCGGGCAGGTGCGCCGGGTGGTCGAGCACCGCCCTCACCGTCTCGGCGAGCGGCGCCGCGGGCAGGACCTTGGCGACGGCCTGGAGCACGCCGGGCAGGCGGTCGAGCGGGTAGGCGATGCCGCCCAGGAAGAGCAGCACCAGGAACAGCCCGTTGGCCACGGCCAGGTTCGCCTCCGCCCGCAGCGTGCCGGCCAGGAGCATGCCGAGGCCCGCGAAGGCCAGGGTGCCCAGTAGCAGCAGGCCCACCGCGGGGAGAATCCCGGCCGTGAAGCTCCATCCGAGGGCCACGCCGATCACCACGATGAGGAACACCTGGGCGGCCTCGATGGCCAGCACGTTGAGGGTCTTGGCCGACAGCAGGCCGGCCCGGCTCAACGGCGTGGAGCCCAGGCGCTTGAGCACGCCGTAGTGGCGTTCGTAGCCGGTCGCGATGCCGAGGCTCACCATGGCCGTCGACATCACGGCGAGGGCGAGGATCCCGGGCACCAGGAACGCCACTGGGTCGGCGACGTCGGAGAGGGTGTCGATCTTGGAGAAGAACACCAGGATGCCGACCGGGATACCGACGGTGACGAGCAGGCTCTCGCCCCGCCGCACGGTCAGGCGCAGCTCCACCCGGGCCTGGCTCAGCACCGCCCGGAGCTTCACGCCCGGTCCCCCGTGAGCCGAAGGAACACCTCTTCGAGGGTGTGGCGGGTGGTGCGCAGCTCGGTCAGCGGTAGGTCGTGGTCGCGCAGGTACACCGCGAGGTCCACGATCAGGTCGGGACGGGCCGCGACGGCGAGCACGTACTCGCCCGGCCGCTCCTCTCGCACGGCGCCGGCGGAGAGGTGCAGCCGGCCGGCGAGCTCGGAGCGGTCGATGCCGGGCGGGGCGGTGAAGCGGGTCTCGTCGCCCGCTCCGGCGCGGGTCAGCTCGGCCGGGGTCCCTAGGGTCACCAGGCGACCCCGGTCGATGATCGCGATCCGGTCGCAGAGGTGCTCGGCCTCGTCCATGGCGTGGGTGGTGAGCACGACGGTCACGCCCTCGTCACGCAGGCCGCGCACCAGCCGCCACGTCGTGCTGCGGGCGTGGGGGTCCATCCCGGCGGTGGGTTCGTCGAGGAACACCAGCTCGGGGCGCCCGATGAGGGCGAGGGCGAGTGAGAGGCGCTGGCGCTGGCCGCCCGAGAGGCGCCTCACGAGCGTCCGGCGCGCCCCGTCGAGGCCGACGAGGTCGAGGAGGCGCTCCGGGTCGTCGGGGTCGTCGTAGTAGCTGGCGAACAGCTCCAGGGCCTCGAGCGGCCGCACGCCCGGGTAGATGCCGCCCTCCTGGAGCATCACGCCGATGCGGGGCCGCAGCGCCACGCCCTCGGCGACGGGGTCGAGGCCGAGGACCCGCACGTGCCCCTCCTGCGGGGTGCGGTACCCCTCGAGGGTCTCGACGGTGGTGGTCTTGCCGGCGCCGTTCGGGCCGAGCAGGCCGAACACCTCACCCCGGCGGACCTCGAGCGAGAGCCCGTCGACGGCGGTGGTCGGCCCGTAGCGCTGCACCAGCCCGTCCACCTCGATGGCGGGGACGGGCGGCGCGGTCACGTCCCGGGACACTAGCCACGAGGTCGTTTCCCGCCGGGAACGCGGGCCCCGCGCCGTGCGGATCAGCGGTCGCGCCAGGCCACGAAGCGGGCCAGCGCCGCCAGCTCCTCGGCCGCCCCGCCGGTGAGCGGCGCGGCGTCGATCGCGGCGAGGGCGTCGGCGAGCAGGTCGTCGATGCGGTCCTCGGCCCGGGCCAGGGCCCCGGTCTCGACCACCACCCGGCGGGCGGCGTCGACGCCGGCCTCGTCGAGGTCGGGCTCGCCGATCCGTTCGAGGACCTTGCGCTGCGTGGCGTCGGCCGAGCGCCAGGCCACCGCCACCAGCGGGGTGAGCTTGCCGTCGCGCAGGTCGGCGCCGACGGGCTTGCCGAGCGCCTCGGCGTCGCCGAACGTGCCGAGCACGTCGTCGCGGAGCTGGAACGCCTCCCCGAGCGGAAGGCCGATGCGGCTCAGGGGCCCGGCCAGGTCGTCGAGGCGGCCGGCGAGCGCGGCGCCGAGGTGCAGCGGACGTTCCACCGTGTACTTCCCCGACTTGAAGCGCTCGATCCGCCGGGCGCGCTCGAGGTCGAAGTGGCGGGAGGCGGTGGTGGCCAGGTCGAGGTACTGGCCCACGCAGAGCTCGAGGCGCAGCTCGTCGAAGACCCGCCACGCCTCCTCGCCCGCTCCGGCCATGAGCGTGTCGGCGTACACGAACGCGAAGTCGCCGACGAGGATCGCGGCCCCCTCGCCGAAGCGGCGGGCCTCGCCGCGCCAGCCCCGGTCGTGGTGCATCTCGATGAAGGTCCGGTGGATCGACGGCTGGGAGCGGCGCACGTCGGCGCCGTCCATCACGTCGTCGTGGACGAGGGCGAAGGTGTGCAGCAGCTCCACGGCCGCGGCAGCGGTCACGAGGCGGTGGTCGCCGGGCTCGCCGCCGGCCCCCACGAACGCCCAGTGGCAGAAGGCGGGGCGCAGGCGCTTGCCCCCTCCGGCCACCAGGTGGCGCAGGGCCGCGATGGGGGCCACCAGGTCGCCGTCGACGCCGGCCCAGCGCTCCTCCTCGCGGCGCAGGAGGGCGTCGAGGTGGTCCCCGACCCGTTCGGCGATCTCGCCGAGGCTCGCGGGCGGTTCCGCCGGGGGGCGCGGCATCGCCTCACCATACGGTGCGATCCCGGGTCCCGACCGATCGGTAGCCTCCGCGACGTGCCCGAGTTCCTCTCGCCCGAGTGGATCGACGCCCTCGACGCCGCGGCCCGGGACGCGCCGCCGCCGGCCGGCCTGCCCCGGCCGCTCGTAGTCGACTACGTGATCGCCGGCGAGGACCACGCCGTGTACCACGTGACCGTCGCCTCCGCCGGCGTGCGCGTCGCCGCGGGTCCGGCTCCCGATGCGGACCTCGCGTTCGTCACCGACCGCCCCACCGCGTACGCGCTGCACACGGGCGCCGCCGGCGCCCAGGACGCGTTCGCCGCCGGGCGCCTCAAGGTGAGGGGCGACCTCAACGCGCTGATCGGCGCCCGCCCCGCGCTCGCCGCGCTCGACGACGTCTTCGCCGGGGTGCGGGCCCGCACGTCCCCCGCACCGGGGGATTACGATCCGGAACCCCCGCACCCGGAGGCCGGCCCGTGACCGCAGACCCGGTGGCAGCACCCTCGATCGAGGCGTTCCGCGACGAGGCCACGCGCTTCCTCGACGCCCACGCTCCGAAGCGTCCGGAGCGCCGCTTCGTGTGGGGCGAGGGCTCCGACCACGTCGGACTCTTCGAGGAGAAGACCGCCGAGGAGGAGGCGGCCGAGGTGGCGGCGGCCAAGGCCTGGAAGGCGGAGGAGTTCGACGCCGGCTTCGGGTGGATCACCGGCCCGGCCCGCTACGGCGGGCGCGAGCTGGGTGCCGAGCACCAGCGGGCCTACGCGGCCCTGTCCCGCCGCTACCAGATCCCGTCGCAGTCGTGCTTCGGCATCGGCCTCGGGATGGTGGCGCCCACGATCCTCGCCCACGCGATCGACGACGTGAAGGAGCGCTACCTGCGTCCGCTGTGGCGGGGCGACATCATCGGGTGCCAGCTCTTCTCGGAGCCGATCGCGGGCTCCGACCTGGCCGGCATCCAGTCGCGCGCCGTGCGCGACGGCGACGAGTGGGTGGTGTCGGGCCAGAAGGTGTGGACGTCGGGTGCGCAGTTCAGCGACATCGGGGAGATCATCACCCGCACCTCCCCCGACAAGCCCAAGCACCGGGGCCTGACGATGTTCCTCGTCGACATGCACGCCCCGGGCGTGGAGGTGCGGCCACTACGCCAGATGACGGGCGGGGCGTCGTTCAACGAGGTGTTCTTCGACGAGGTGCGCATCCCCGACTCGCATCGCCTCGGCGACGTCGACGGCGGCTGGACCGTCGCCCTAACCACGCTGATGAACGAGCGGGCCGCCATCGGCGGCGGCGGGGGCGGCCTCAGCGACCTCGGCTTCGAGCGCTTCTCGGCCATGGTCGAGCACTTCGGCGTGGCCGACGACCCGCTCGTGCGCCAGGCCGTCGCCGACCTCTACACCAACGTCCGGGTGGCCGGGTACACGAACCAGCGGGCGATGGCCAAGATCCGCGCCGGGCAGCTGCCCGGGCCCGAGATGTCGATCGCCAAGCTGTCGTTGACGCAGAACATGCAGCGGATGGCGGCCCTCCTGGCCGACGTGCTCGGTCCCCGCCTGGCCGCCGACACCGGCGAGTGGGGCGCGTACGCGTGGAGCGAGTTCGTGCTCGGGGTGCCGGGCATGCGGGTCGCGGGCGGCACCGACGAGATCCTGCGCAACATCATCGGCGAGCGCGTCCTCGGTCTCCCCAAGGAGCCGAAGCCCCCGGCCTGACCGTTGCGCCCCGACCGTTGCGGCCGGTCCGGACCCGGCCGCACCGGCGGTACGGTTTCCGGATGCTGCCGTTCGAGCGGCTGCGCTCTCTCGTGCGGTGGTCGGGGCGTGACCACCTGGAACTGGCCGTCGAGGCCGCCGACTGCCTGGCCGAGTTCGGCGACGACCCGGCCGGTCTCGTGGTGGGATGCCGCCGCCTCCTCGCCCATCATCCCGACGCGGCGCCGCTGTGGTGGCTGTGCGCCCGGGTGCTCGCGGCGCCCGACCCGCGGCGGGCGGCGATCGAGTCGGCCCGGATCCTGGCCGACGACCCGACGCCCCGGCACCTGGCCGACCTCCTGCCCTTCCCTCACGACGACCCGGTCGCGGTGGTCGGCTGGCCGCCGACCGTGGCGGCGGCCGCCGTGGCGCGCCCCGACCTGAACCTGATCGCGGTGGCCGGCCTCGGGGGGAGCGACGGGTTGCACCGCCGCCTGCGCTCCGTCGAGCAGGCGATCGAGGCGCTCCCGGTCGCGGCCGCG